>PEAJ01000025.1 GCA_002753495.1 Magnetococcales bacterium HA3dbin3
CAGGACCGCAGCAGGGCGATAATAATTGATTATACCACCTTTTGCAGATCGTATTCCAGGATGCCTTCAGCCCCGAGTCCCTTGAGCTTGGGGATGAGGTCGCGCACCAGGCTGCGATTGACGACTGTTTCCACCGCGACCCAATCGGTGCGGTAGAGGTGACTGACGGTTGGCGCCCGCAGGCTGGGCAAAGCCTTGACGATCGCATCGGCCTGGTTCTCCGGAACATTCATCTTGAGGATGACGTGGTGCCGGGCAGCCAGGGCGGCCTGCAGCAGCAGGGCCACCTGATCGATCTTGGTCTTCTTCCAGGGATCGTGCAAGGCGCTCTTGTTGGCGATCAATTGGGTTCTGGTTTCAAGGAGGTTGGCGACGATGCGCAGGCCGTGGGCCTTGATGGTGGAACCGGTTTCGGTGATCTCCACAACGGCATCGACAAGCCCCTCCACCACCTTGGCCTCGGTGGCGCCCCAGGAAAATTGGACATCTGCCTGAATATTGCGTTCTTTCAGATATTTTTGTGTAAAATTGACCAGTTCGGTGGCAATTTTCTTGTTCTGCAGATCTTCGATGCACTGGATGGGGGAGTCTTTGGGAACCACCAGAACCCAGCGGCAGGGTTGGTTGGAGCTTTTTGAATATTCCAGTTCACAGATGGCGGCGACCGTATCCTGGCAATCCCGCTCGATGATCCAGTCCTGGCCGGTCAAACCAAGATCCAGGGTGCCATCCATGACATAGCGCGCCATCTCCTGGGGACGAACCAGGGCACAGTAGAGATCCGGATCATTGACCGAGGGAAAATAGTTGCGGGAGTGGGTATCGATTTTCCAACCGGCCTGCAGAAAGAGGTCGATGGTGGCCTTTTCCAGGCTGCCTTTCGGGATGCCGAGTTTCAGTTGTCTGGTCATGGTGAGGGGATTCCTTTTTCCGGGGCAAGGACCAGTTGGGTAAGCAGGTGCGAAAAATCCTCGACGATACGGTCCGGGTCGAGCTCCTGGACCGGTATGCCGCTGTTGTAGCCATAGCTGACCGCCACCACGGGACACCCGGCAGCCCGGGCGGCGGCAACGTCGGGATGCGCGTCGCCGACCATGACCGCCAGGGTCGGGGAGATGCGCATGATCTCCAGGGCATGCCAGAGGGGTTGCGGGTCCGGCTTGTAGTGGGGCAAAGAACCGCCGCCGACCACCGCCGTGAAATAGTGGGTCATGGCCAACTGATCCAGCAGGGATTGGGTCAGGTGCAGCGGTTTGTTGGTGACGACGCCCAGGGTAAAGCCCTGCTGACGCAACTGCGTCAAGGTCTCCATGACCTGGGGAAAGGGGCGGGAGTGGTCGGCCAGATGGGCGGCATAGTGGACAAGAAAGTCCTGCAGGGCAGCATCGAAGTCAGGATCCTGATTCGGTTCCGGAGGTGAGGCATCCTTGCCCCAGAAGCTCCTGGCCAGCAGCGACCGGGCGCCATGGCCGACAAAATCACGAACCTGGGGATGTTCCAGAGGCGGAAAACCGCGTTTCTCGATGGTGAAGTTCAGCGCCCGCCACAAATCCTGGGAGGTATCCACCAGGGTGCCATCCAGGTCGAAGAGTATGGCGCGACAGGCCAGGGGCGAAGGTGCCGGAGTGCCGCTCATGAGATCCCCTTGCCGAGGGGCACGCAGGCGGCCACCTGTGGCAACTCCCGATGGTGTTCCGCATAGTCGATACCGTAGCCGACGACGAAGGTGTCCGGAATGGTGAAGCCGACGAAATCGGCGGCAAAAGAAACCTGACGGCGGGAGGGTTTGTCGAGCAGGACACAGGTGAGAATGTGGGCAGCCCCTTTGTCACGCAGACGTTGCACAGCAAAGGACATGGTATTGCCACTGTCCAGAATGTCGTCGAGCAGCAGAACCTGACGACCGGCAAGGTCCAGGGTGTTGTCCATCCGGACCTGGATAGAACCACTGGAGATGGTTCCCTTGCCATAAGAAGCAAGGGCCATGCAATCCAGCAGGGGTTTCACTCCCTGTCGGGAGAGGGCACGCAGCATGTCGGCGGTGAAGACCAGGGCACCTTTGAGCAGGCCAAGCACAATGGGTTCCGGCTCCAGGCGCGGAGCCATCTCGGCTGCCAGCGCCGCAACCCTCTCCAGGACCTGGGTTTCGGTGAACAGGGTGGTGATCTGGTGATTCACGACTCCCCCTTTTCCAGGAGAAAAACGGCCATGGGGGCCAGCAGGTTGGCAGCCGCCATGGGAACAAGGAGATTGGAAAAAAGCCGCTTGAGATACCCCTGCGGACGGTTTCCTGCCCACCCCAGGGGGATCTGCTTGAGAATCCGGACATTCATGGCCTGGCAAAGATCCTGGAAATCCAGAATGGTGCAAACATGAATATTGGGCGTATTGTGCCATTCATAGGGAAATTGCGGATTTTGCGGCATGCGTCCTTCGACGGCCAAGCCCAGGCGGTTGCGCCAGTGACCAAAATTGGGAAAGGAGACGATACTCTTCTTGCCGACGCGCAGCATCTCCTGGATGACAAACTGGGGGCGGGTGACGGTCTGCAGGGTGTGGGAGAGAATGACATAATCGAAGGCGTTGGCGTGGTGGTCGGAGAGTCCCTGATCGATGTCGCCATGGTAGACGGGAACGCCGCGTTCGATGCAGGCGCGCACCCCCTCCAGGGAGATTTCCACCCCGAAGCCCCGGGCTTTTTTCTGGCGGATGAGATGCGCGAGAAGCAGTCCGTCGCCACACCCCAGGTCCATGACCCGTGCACCGTGGGCAACCAATCCGGCGATCACCTCCAGATCAACGCGCAGATCAGGCAACGTGCGCCTCCCGGTCTGTTGTTTCCTGCAGGATGCGGTTCAGGAATCCGGCCAGGGACTCCTTGTATTGGGGAGCATCGAGCAGGAAGGCGTCGTGGCCATGCGGGGAGGAGAGCTCCTGGAAGGTTACCTCTTTCCGGTTCCAGTTGAGAATCTTGACCAGTTCCTTGGAACGGCTGGAGTCAAAACGCCAGTCGGTATCGAAGCACATGACCAGAAAACGCGCGGTGACGGGAATCAGGCGTTTGGCCGTGGTTTCCGGATCCGGGAAGGGGTCGAAATAGTCCATGGCCTTGGTGATGTAGAGATAGGTATTGGCATCGAAGCGGCGCACGAAGGAGGAGCCCTGGTAGGCCAGATAGCTCTCCACGGCAAAATCGGTTTCAAAGCCATAGGAGAGATTTTCCCGATCCTGGAGGCGGCGACCGAATTTTTCGTGCAGACCTTTCTCCGAGAGATAGGTGATATGGGCCATCATGCGGGCCAGGGCCAGACCTTTTTCCGGTCGCGGGCCGTCGTAGTGGTCGCCGTTGTTGAAGTGGGGATCGGACATGATGGCCTGACGGGCAACGGCGTTGAAGGCGATATTCTGGGCAGAGAGCCGAGGGGTCGAACCGATGACAATGCTGGAGGCCACCTGATCCGGATAGTCCAATGCCCATTGCAGGGCGATCATGCCGCCCATGGAACCACCAGCCACGGCCAGGAGTTTATGGATACCCAGGTGCGTCACGACGGCTCTTTGCAGGCGGGCCATGTCACCGATGGTGATCATGGGAAAGCGCAGGCCATAGGGGTGCCCGGAGACGGGATCGATGCTGGAAGGACCGGTGGTACCGTTGCAGCCGCCCAGATTGTTGGTGCTGATGACAAAAAATTTGCGGGTATCGAAAGGTTTGCCTGGTCCGATATAGTCGTCCCACCAGCCGTAGCGTTTGTCCTCCGGGTGGTGCAAACCGGCGGCATGGGCGTTGCCGGAGAGGGCGTGACAGACCAGAATCGCATTGGAGGCGGTGGCGTTCAAGGTGCCGTAGGTTTCGTAGGCGACGCTGACCGGCCCCAACGTGGCGCCACAATCCAGTGAAAGGGGCGCCTCACGACTGAACAGCTCGACATGGCGGGTGGTCACGATACCGACCGAACCCGGTTGGTTTTCCAGCGTCATTCCCTGCTTCCAGATGGGTGTGGCTCATTGTCGCGCAACCAAACTTGCGCCTGCCAAGGAACTCGACATTCTATCCCGGTGGGATTTTCTGTCAAGGGTGTCACGCAACCAATGAGAACCATGGCAGAATGCTGACAGGATGCCATGGGTTGACATTCATGGATGCGTTGCGCAAAGTCTGGTTCATGTCTGTCATTCTGGTCACCGGCGGTGCGGGATACATTGGCAGCCACCTTTGCAAGGCGTTGGCGCAGCGCGGATTCGTGCCCGTGACCTACGACAATTTTGTCACGGGGCACAGGTGGGCGGTCCGGTGGGGTCCCCTCGAAGAGGGGGATCTGGCGGATCGGGCGCGGTTGGACCGGGTGCTGGAGCGCCATCGTCCGGCAGCCGTGATGCATTTCGCCGCCTCGACCTTTGTTGGTGAATCTGTTGCAAATCCAGGAAAATTCTACCGCAACAACGTGGCGGGATCGCTCTCCCTGCTGGAGGCGATGCGGGATCATGCCATCCAGAAACTGGTTTTTTCCAGCTCCTGTGCGGTGTATGGCGCGCCGCTGCAGTTGCCCCTGACGGAAGCGCACCCCCAACGACCTGTCAGCCCCTACGGCTTCACCAAACATGTCGTTGAACGCCTGTTGGCCGATTTTGGCCGGGCGCATGGCCTGCATTCGATTTCCCTGCGCTATTTCAATGCTGCCGGCGCCGATCCCGACGGGGATGCCGGAGAGGTGCATCTCCCGGAGACCCACCTGATTCCGCTGGCCCTGGCTGCCGTGGCCGGGCATGCGCCCCCCTTGACGATCCTGGGCACCGATTATGCCACTCCGGATGGTTCCTGTGTGCGTGACTACGTGCATGTCACCGACCTGGCCGCTGCTCATGTGCAAGCCTTGATGGCCATGGAACACTTCCCTGCCGGTCAAGGTGTTGCCGAGGCATTCAATCTGGGCGCCGGACAGGGGTACTCCGTCCTGCAGGTATTGGCCATGATCCGACAATTGACCGGACGCGAAGTGCCGGCAGTGGTGGGTCCACGGCGCCCCGGCGACCCGCCGCTGCTGGTGGGGGATGCCTCCCGGGCCCGTCAGGAACTGGGCTGGTCGCCCGGCTACAGCTCTCTGGCAACCATCATTGAAACCGCCTGGAACTGGATGCAACACATGCCGCCTGCTTGATTCCAGTTCGCATTGCATAGCGATAACTTCGTCAGCTTCGTCGTCGGCTCCTCGCCGTACCCAACACGTACTGTCGAGTCGCCTTTTCCTTGCCAAACACCATTTGCTACCCGCCATCAGTCATCACCGTCGTTAACTCCCCGTTGTGAAAATGGAACTTGATACCAATGCATTTTCAGCGCGTGCGAGGAACGAACCCAATGGACAAGGGAGATGACAGACTTCACAAAGCCGGTCTCCCTGAAAAGTTCGTGAACGGCATGATTCACCCCGAAGATCCCAGAGGTTTGGGATTTGATGTCGTTGATCACAGGGGTAGGCAAAGCTGTCCCGGTTCTGGTATCGTGGTCCGTGAGGCCGGCTTTACTGACTCTGCCAATGTATTGATTAGACACCAACAATCTGGCAGATTCAGGCCGGCTACGCACGACTTGTACGGCGGAAATCAGGCCATCAGGTCATTCCGCGAACTGCGGGGGAAAAGGATGAATGCATGGATGGCGATGACCTGGTTCAGACCCTTCCTGGCCCTGTTGGCCGGAGGAGTCGGTGTGGGCGGTTTTGCACCTCTCTCCGAACCGGCGTGGCTGGTCCTGGCCATGGCCGTACTGATCCGCCTGCTCTCGGGACTCACCTGGCAACGTGGCGCCGTGGTGGGATTCTGTTTCGGTCTGGGACACTTCACCCTGGGTTTCTCCTGGCTGTTGACCAGTCTGCATGATAACGGCGGCATCGCCTGGGTTTTTTCCTATCTGATTCTGGTCGCTTTGGCCGCAGCCATGAGCATCTATCCGGCCCTGTTCGGGGCCTTGCTCCCCCGTATTGTCTGGCGACCGTTGCCAACGCTGTTGGCCGCACCCGCGCTGTGGACCCTGACCGAATGGCTCCGCACCTGGCTCTTTACCGGCTTTCCCTGGAATCTTGCCGGCTACGCATGGTCCCCCCGCGAGTCTATCCTCCAGATCGCGGATCTGGGTGGGGTTCTTCTCCTCTCCTGGCTGACGGTTCTTGCCGGCGCTGCCCTGGCGGTGCCCTGGCGACGACCGTTTCCCTGGCGCGCCACGCTCCTGGCCCTGGGAGTGGCCGGCACTCTGTTTGCGGCGGCTCATGGCTATGGCCTCTGGCGTCTCGACACGCTGACACGCCAGATCACCGCACCCGGTACCGTGCCCCTGCGCATGGCCCTGATCCAGGGCAACATCGCCCAAAGTCTGAAATGGGACCCGGAAAACCAGGACCAGACCATGAAAATCTATTTCAACCTGACCCGGGGCGTGTCGCCGCCCGTGGATCTGGTGGTCTGGCCTGAAACCGCCATACCGTTTTTCCTGCAACTCAATCCGGTCTATCAGGAGCGCATCGGGCGTCTCAGTGCCCAGATCGGCGCCCCCATCCTGACCGGCGTCCCCACCGCCAACCCGGAAACCCATGACGGCGAACGCACCTGGCGCTTTTTCAACAGCGTCGTCCTGATGACCGATACCGGCACCATGAACCGCCGCTACGACAAACATCATCTCGTTCCGTTCGGAGAGTTCATCCCGGCCCGTTGGCTGGTACCCAAATCGATCGAAAAACTCACCGGCGGCGGTGACGATTTCATTCCCGGTCCCGGTCCCTTTCCCATGCCCTGGGAAAAGGGGGATCTGGGAATCCTGATCTGTTACGAAACCATCTTTCCCGAAGAGGTTCGCCAGCTCGCCGAGGCCGGCGCCCGCTGGCTGATCAATGTCACCAATGACGGCTGGTTTGGCGAAGCGGCCAAACCGCAGCATCTCGCCATGGCCCGCATGCGTGCCGTGGAAACCCGTCTCCCCATGCTCCGGGTTGCCAATACCGGCATCTCCGCCGCCTTCGATGCCCGGGGCCGGGAGGTGGCGCGCATCCCGGCCAATCAACGGGATCACCTCCAGGCCAGCATCCCCCCGGGAGCAACCGGCTCCAGCCTCTATCGCCGCACCGGTTCGGCCTGGATCATCGCCTATATTTTCCTGCTTCTGCTCGCCTGGATCAGTGACCGTTCACCCGCCACCGCAAAAAGTTCGCACCCTACATCATGAAAATGCCTTCCGTCACATTGACCCGAACAACCATGGCCCTGTCTGCCGCCCTGTTTCTCGGCGGCTGCAACCCACCATCAACCTGGATGACGCAGCCCGAGAACACCTCTGAACAGGCCGGCAATACCATCGAAACCTCCGCCGGCAAAGAGGCTCCTGTCGCCACGACCCCAGCCAAACCGGACCTTGATCCCCATGGCGTCAGGAACCCCAATCCTGAATTCATTCAGGATGATCGCCTGCCCAGGATCCGACAAGCCGACATGCGAATGGAAACGATCATCAAGGATTTTTTTCGCACCCGGCTCAACGTTCCGGAGCGCGCCGTCGATGTGGATGTCTGGGAGGGACGGGCCCTGTTGACCGGCAATCTTGACAACACCTCACCCAAACTCCCCAAAGCCATCAACCGGTTTCTCCGGGCCTATCCGCATATCCGGATACTCTACAACCATGCTCAGACAACCGCACCGACGGACTCCCTGTCACCCCAGAAACTTCCCCAACGTCCCCCCCTTCCCGAGGACCGGATCTCTCTTCCCCAGGAGATGACCACCACGACCAAATCAGACACAGCCCCTCTGCCACCGGCCAATCTCACCGGCATCGAAGAGCGCATGGCCTTCACCCGGGGTATCCGTCCCGCCAACTACCGCTGGCGCACCAAAGGCAACACGGTCTATCTCATCGGTCGTGCCGTCAGCCAAGCCGAAAGGGATACCGTCGTCAATCTGTTTCAACAGGCGCCAGGCGTTTCAAGAATCGAGGATTATATTCAGATCAAGGGGGAGTGAGGGGGGCGTGCGCTACGACACCACACTGAAGGATTTGTTCCAGCAGCCCCCACAAAACCTGCTGCTGCGCCTGATCGGCAAAAAAGCCCTCAATATGCTCTCCGTGGAGTTTTCTTCCACCCAGAAACGCTACCCGGATCTGGTGTTTCTCCTGGAAGATGGTTCGATCTTTCACCTTGAGCTGCAAAGCACCTCGGAAATCATGGTTTGGCGCATGCTGGTTTATTATGCCATGATCCGTATGCGCCATCCGAGCCGGAAACTGACACAGATGGTGCTGTACGTGGGGCAAAGGCCCTGGAAACAAACAAAAACCATTGCCGAAGAACCTCTGCAATTCCATCATGGTGCCATCGATATTCAGGAAATCGACTGCCAGGAGATGCTTGCCAGCGCCACTCTGGAGGAGAATATTCTGGCCGTGTTGTGTCGTCTGGATGATGTGCAGCAAACCATCCGGGAAATCCTGCGCCGGATCGACGCATTGCCACCCAAAGCCAGAGAGGATGCCTTGACGAAACTGGTCATCCTCTCCGAATTGCGCAAACTGGAGATCGTGGTACAAGAGGAGGCAAAAGAGATGGCCATCACATTCGACATCATGAATAATGATGTTTTGCGAGAAATATTCCTGAAGAAGCAAAAAGAAATCGAAGAGATCAGCGAAAAGAGAGGCGAAAAGAGAGGCGAAAAGAGAGGCGAAAAGAGAGGCGAAAAGAGAGGCGAAAAGAGAGGCGTTGCCACTCTCCTGATTCGGCAATTGGAGGAAAAGTTTGGCACTCTGCCAGAGGCCATCCGGAAGAAGGTTCTCAAGGCCGGACGAACCACCCTGGAAAAGTGGAGTCTGCGCATACTGAGGGCCAATACCCTGGATGAGATCTTCCAAACCCCAAACAAGGAGTCCGGAAACAAGGAACAGAGACAAGTGGATTCTTGACATGGAGCAACCTGGAAGGTAAGTTTCTCCACCCCTTTCATCCTTCGCTTGCCGACTTGCGAGGAGGCGTCCGCCGTCGTGACCTTCCAGGAATTGATCCTTACCCTCGAATCGTACTGGGCACAGCGGGGTTGCATCATCCAGCAACCCTACGATGTCGAAATGGGAGCCGGCACATTCCACCCGGCCACATTTTTGCGTGTCCTGGGACCTGAACCCTGGCATGCCGCCTATGTCCAACCTTCGCGCCGCCCCGCCGACGGACGCTACGGCGACAATCCCAACCGCCTCCAGCACTACTACCAATACCAGGTCATCCTGAAGCCCTCCCCCGCCAACATCCAGGAGTTGTACCTCGACTCATTGCGTGCCATGGGCATCAACCCGGGCCACCACGATATCCGCTTTGTCGAGGATGACTGGGAGAGTCCCACCCTGGGCGCCTGGGGCCTGGGCTGGGAGGTGTGGCTCGATGGCATGGAGGTAACGCAGTTCACCTACTTCCAACAGGTGGGCGGTATCGAAATGCAGCCAGTGGCCGGCGAGATCACCTACGGCCTGGAGCGCCTGGCCATGTACATTCAGGGTGTGGATAACGTCTACGACCTCATCTGGACCGGCACCATCACCTACGGCGATGTCTTCCACCGCAATGAAGTGGAATATTCCCATTTCAATTTCCGCCACGCCAATACCGATCTTCTGTTCCGGCTCTTCGGCGATCATGAAGCCGAAGCCCTGCGGCTCGTGAACACCGAATTGCCCCTGCCGGCCTATGACCAGGTGATCAAGGCATCCCATGCCTTCAACCTCCTCGATGCACGCGGCGCCATCAGCGTCACCGAGCGGGCACGCTATATTGGCCGGGTCCGCAACCTCGCCAGAGAGGTGGCCGAAGCCTACATCCGCCAGCGCCAACGCCTCGGTTTTCCCCTGCTGCGCCACCAACCGGGAGACAAGGCATGAGTGAATTTCTCCTGGAAATCGGTTGTGAAGAGATCCCGGCCCGCATGTTGCCAGAAGGCATCGCTGCCCTGCGCGAGGGATTGACCACGGCCCTCTACAACGCCGGTCTCACCCATGGACGCATCGACAGCCATGGTACGCCACGGCGCCTGATGGTCAGCGTCGAGGATCTGGCCCCGCAACAACCCGACTGCATCGAAGAACGCCGTGGTCCCGCCGTGGAGAAGGCCTTCGATGCCGCCGGCCAACCGACCAAAGCCGCGCTGGGCTTTGCCCGCTCCTGTGGTCTCTCCATGGCACAACTCTCTCAGGAGATGACACCGAAAGGGAGCTATCTGGTCGCCCGCATCCCCCGTCCCGGTCGCTCCGCCCGGGAGATTCTCATCGACAGCATTCCAGGCTTGATCCAGAATCTCCCCTGGCCGAAAACCATGCGCTGGGGAACGGGAAGTTTCCGCTTCGTCCGCCCCATCCACGGTCTGGTTGCTCTTCTGGATGGCGAAATCCTCGTTGTCGATCTGGAGGGAATTCAGTCTGGAGACCAGGTTGCCGGTCACCGTTTTCTCGCTCCGGGATACCAGAGGGTAACCGGTCTTTACCACTACATGGATCTCCTGGCCACCGCCAAAGTCATTCTGGATCTGCAAGCCCGGGAACATGTCATTCGTACCGGGGCCGAAAGATTGGCCGCCCAGGTTGGCGGTCGCCCCCTGATCGATCCCGGTCTGCTGACGGAAAATGCCTGTCTTACAGAGTGGCCCGTTCCCCTGCGCGGCACTTATGACGCCAAATACCTCGATATCCCTCACGAGGTATTGACCACATCCATGCAACACCACCAAAAATATTTCCCTGTGGTGGATGCAAACAACACACTTCTCCCCTGTTTCATCCTGGTGGCCAACATGGAGGTCCCGGATCCGGAGGTCTTGATCCGTGGCAACCAGAGGGTCCTGCGCGCACGCCTGGAAGATGCCGCTTTCTATTGGAAAGTCGATCGGGAAACCCCTCTGGCTGATCGGCGCGACAGTCTGAAACAGGTGGTCTTTCAGGCAAAACTCGGCACCTTGTGGCAAAAATCACTGCGCCTGGAGACCCTGGCCAGCCAACTGGCCGCGCAGGTGGCTCCCGCCACCCTGCCCAACGTGCAAACCGCCGCCCAACTCGCCAAATGCGACCTGATCACCGGCATGGTTGGAGAATTCCCCGAACTCCAGGGCATCATGGGAGGCTATTATGCCCGTGCCGCATCCCTGGATCCGGAAATTGCAACCGCCATCGCCGATCACTACCGCCCCCAAGGCGCCGCCGACTCCCTGCCCGGTACCATGGCCGGCAGACTGTTGGCCATTGCCGATAAACTGGATACTCTCGTTGGCTGCTTCGGCATCAGCCTCGTCCCCAGCGGTACCAAAGATCCCTTTGCCTTGCGCCGGGCCGCTCTGGGCATTATCCGCATCATCCTGGAAGGTGCAGGAGCAACCCATGGCCACAACAGCGCCTCTCAAGGCATCCGCATCAACCTGCGCCCCTGGATTCAAATTGCCTGCACCGGTTACAACACCCACGGAGAAAAACTCGCGCTGGATCCTGTCACCATCACCCAGGAACTCCTCGCTTTCTTCATGGGCCGATTGCGCGCCCATCTGAAGGCAGAAGGCATCGACCATGACCTGATCGATGCGGTTACCGCCCTTGACCTCGATGACCTGTTTGATATCGTCCAACGGGTGCAAGCCCTGAAAACATTCAAAGAACGCCCTTCGTACACCGCTCTGGTGGCTGCCAATAAACGTATCGTCAACATTCTGCGCCAATGTGATCCCCAATCGACACATGCGGTCTTGGCAAACGACACGGGAAGTGTTACGCTGGGAAATTCTGCGGAACAGGGGTTGCGGGAGGCCGTAGAAAATCTGGAGAGTGTCGTCGCCACACATGCAACGCAGGGAGACTACCATGCCGCCCTGGATGTACTGGCTGGCTTGCGCGAGCCCGTTGACCGCTTTTTTGACGACATTCTGGTCATGGATCCAAATCCGGCAGTTCGACAGCAGCGTGTCAACCTCCTGGCCAAGGTGCGCAACATGTTCAACCAGGTGGCCGATGTCAGCCACCTGATACTCCCGGAAATCCGCCATAACAACGCATAGTTTTGACTGTCCATTGCTTTTCATTCGAGAGAAGGAAGGTACACAGGTATGGAGAACAAAAGGGTATCAAACAAAAAGGTATACTACTTCGGCGACGGTTCCGCCGAGGGCGATGCTTCGATGAAAAACCTCCTGGGCGGCAAAGGTGCCAATCTGGCGGAAATGTGTCGCATCGGCATCATGGTCCCCGCTGGCTTCACCATCACCACCGAGGTCTGCACGGAGTATTATGAACTGGGCAAGAAAATGCCCGAAGATCTCCGCGATGAGGTCAATGCCGCTCTGGCGCGCGTGGAAAAAAGCATGAGCGCCAAGTTTGGCGATGCCAACAACCCCCTCCTGGTCTCGGTGCGTTCCGGTGCCCGCGCCTCCATGCCCGGCATGATGGATACCGTCCTGAACCTGGGACTCAATGACACCACCATTCAGGGGTTGATCAAGCAAGCCGGCGATGAGCGCTTCGCCTATGACTCCTACCGCCGCTTCGTCCAGATGTACTCCAAGGTGGTGATGGGCGTGGATGCCGACCATTTCGAGCACCATATCGACAAGGTAAAAGAGCAGAAAAAGATCAAACTCGATACCGAATTGACCGCCGCCGACTGGAAAGCCATGGTTGGCGATTTCAAAGCCATCGTCAAGAAAGAGGCTGGTCAGCCCTTCCCCGAGGATCCCCGCGACCAGCTCTGGGGTGCCATCGGCGCCGTGTTCAGCTCCTGGATGAAACAGAGCGCCATCACCTACCGCCGCCTGCATGAAATTCCCGAGTGGTGGGGTACCGCCGTCAACGTCCAGTCCATGGTGTTTGGCAACATGGGCAACGACAGCGCCACCGGCGTCGCCTTCTCCCGCGACCCCGCCACCGGCGACAAACGCTTCTATGGCGAGTTCCTGATCAATGCCCAGGGCGAAGATGTGGTCGCCGGCATCCGCACCCCGCAACAGATCACCGTGGCCGGAAAAAATCTGCAGAAATCCGATCTGCCCGCCATGGAAGAGGCAATGCCCGATCTCTACCGGCAACTCTGCGACAACTACAGAAAGCTGGAAGATCACTACCGCGACATGCAGGATATGGAGTTCACCATCCAGAAAAACAAACTCTGGATGCTCCAGACCCGCACTGGCAAGCGCACCGCCGCCGCCGCCCTCAAAATCGCCGTGGACATGGTGAATGAAGGCATGATCACCAAGGCCGAGGCCGTGGCCCGCGTCGATGCCGGCTCCCTGGATCAGGTCCTGCACCCCACCTTCGACCCGAAAGCCAAGAAAGCCGCCGAGGTCCTGGCCATCGGTCTGGCCGCCTCCCCCGGCGCCGGCGCCGGCATGGCGGTCTTCACCGCCGATGATGCCGAAGCCTGGGCCAAAGATGGCAAACAGGTCATTCTGGTCCGCGAAGAGACCAGCCCGGAAGATATCCACGGCATGCATGCCTCCAAAGGCATTCTGACCGCCCGTGGCGGCATGACCTCCCACGCCGCCGTCGTGGCGCGCGGCATGGGAACCCCCTGCGTTGCCGGTTGCGGCGCCATCCGCATCAAAGGCAAAGAGTTCACCACCGACAAAGGCAAGGTGGTCAAACAGGGCGACTGGATCTCCATCGACGGCTCCACCGGCCAGGTCATGCTTGGCAAGATCGGAACCATGCAGCCTGCATTGACCGGCGACTTCGGCACCTTCATGACCTGGGCCGACGAGTTCCGCACCATGAAGGTCCGCACCAACGCCGACACCCCGGAAGATGCCATCCAGGCCGTCAAATTCGGTGCCGAAGGCATCGGCCTCTGCCGCACCGAGCACATGTTCTTCCAGGAGGATCGTATCATCGCCGTGCGCGAGATGATCCTCGCCAAGGACGAAGCCTCCCGCCGCAAGGCCCTGGCCAAACTCCTCCCCATCCAACGCGGCGACTTCGAAGGCATCTTCCGCGCCATGGGACCCCGGCCCGTCACCATCCGGCTGCTGGATCCCCCGTTGCACGAGTTCATCCCCCACGACGACAAAGGCCAGGAAGAGGTGGCCAAGGTGTTGGGCGTCTCCAAGACCGATGTCAAAGATCGCGTCTCTGCCCTGAAAGAGTTCAACCCCATGCTGGGTCACCGGGGTTGTCGTCTGGGTGTCACCTATCCGGAAATCTATGAAATGCAGGTCCAGGCCATCATGGAGGCCGCCTGCAACGTCATGAAGCAGGACAAGACGGACATCATTCCAGAAATCATGATTCCGCTCGTCGGCTACCTCAGCGAATTGACGACCCTGCGCACCCGCAGCATCAATATCTGCGAGTCGGTCATCAAAGAAAAAGGCATGAAGGTCAAGTACATGATCGGTACCATGATCGAACTGCCGCGCGCTGCCCTCATCGCCGACCAGATTGCCAAAGAAGCCGAATTCTTCTCCTTCGGCACCAACGACCTGACGCAAACCGCCCTCGGCATCTCCCGCGACGATGCCGGTGTCTTCTTGACCGAGTATGTGGGCAAAAAACTCATCGAGAAGGATCCCTTCGTCTCTATCGACCAGGAAGGTGTCGGCCAACTCGTGACCATGGGCGTCACCAAGGGTCGCCAGGGTCGCCCCGGTCTCAAGATCGGCGTCTGCGGTGAACATGGCGGCGATCCCAGTTCGATTCGCTTCTTCCACAAAGCGGGCCTGGATTATGTCTCCTGCTCGCCGTTCCGGGTGCCCATTGCCCGCCTGGCTGCCGCCCAGGCCGCTCTCGAAAAGGGTGAGGTCTCCAGCACCGCCTGAGTTGTCGGTCCATCTGCACCAATATCCGCCCGGCCATGTCGCCGGGCGGTGAGGTGTCTGGAAAATTCTTGTATCATACGCCCGACTCTCCCCGGAGTCGGGCGTTTTTTATTGGCCGTGCCCGCACATTCTTGAACCTGTTGCGCAAAAGAACAGAGACCCATGATCACACGCCATGTTTCAGCATTCAGTCAGCATATTCTCCATCTCGGACTGCGCTTCAAAATCATGGGGGTTCTGCTCCTGGCCATGGCCATGACCGGCCTGATTCTGGGCAGTCTGAGTTATCATGAAGCTCAAAACCATATGCGGGAACGCGCCGATCTCGCTTCCAAAACCTTCCAGGATCTGGTCACCAGTGCCATCCATATCAAGGAGCAGGATTACGCCATGACTCTGGAAACCCTGCTCCAGAATCGGGAAATCCTGGATGCCTTCAGCAAGGGTGATCGCGAAACCCTGACCAGTCTGACCCTCCCCTTTTACGAGCAACGGTTGAAAACAATTTATGATATCGAACAATTTCAATTTCATCTGCCGCCGGCAACCAGCTTCCTGCGCGTCCATGAACCGCGTAAATTCGCCGACGATCTTTCGGCATTCCGCAAAACGGTTCTGGTCACCAATCAGGAACGCAAGCCGGTCATCGGTCTGGAGGTGGGCAGAGGTGGTCCGGGTTTGCGCGTCGTCTATCCTGTCTTTGTTTCCGAGCGGCATACAGGTTCCGTTGAATTTGGCGGCGATCTCAAAGGCATCTTTGCCTCGGCGCAAAAAGCCACCGGGGCGGAGTTTGCCATCGGCATCCGTGCCAAGGTTTTTGAAACAGCCAAGCGTTTTGCCGACAACAGTCGTGATATCGTCCATGGCGACATGCTTTATTACGATTTCTCGGCACCCATCACCAAGAAAATCCTGGCGAAATTTTTGGATAAATCCACGCAAACCATTCAGGCTGTGGAGGGTCATGACTGGATGCGCGCCTATTTCCCGCTGACCGATTACAGCGGCACAGCGATCGGCCATGTCGTCGTGTTCACGGATGTCACGACCATGCAATCACAGGCACTGCAAGAACTGGCCGTCAAATTTGGCATCATGACCCTGTTGGCGATTGCAGTCGGTATCGGCATTTATTTTCAGATGCATACATTGGTCCTCTCTCCCATCCAACAAGCTGTTGAATTTGCCAGCCGCCTGGCCCAGGGCAACCTGACCGGAGTCCTGGAAAGCAAACGTCAGGATGAGATGGGGACACTTGTCCATGCCCTGAACAATATGAATGCCAATTTGCGCGACATGATCAGCAATTTATCCCAACGTTCCCGGGAACTGACCGAAAATGCCGTTTCCTTCTCCGAGGTCTCGGAAAACCTGTTCAAAGGCGCCAGTGACCTGGAAAACAAATCCGTAACCGTCAATCAGACCATCCTGAGTCTGGATAACCGGATGCTGACAGTGGCCTCGGCAATGGAAGAGATGAATGCCAACATGCACACCGTTTCCGAAACCTCGGAACAGATGAGCGCCAACATGGGAACCATTTCCGCTGCCGCCGAAGAGGCCAGCACCAATTTGAGTACCGTCGCCTCGGCAGCGGAGCAGGCCAGTACCAATATGATCGAGGTGCAAAAATCGGTTGGCCGCTCCACCGACAATATTCACGCCATCTCCTCGGCAATCGCGGCCCTTTCCACCACCCTGGTCCAGGTACGCGACAAATGCGGCATGGCTTCCCAGGAATCCGAAACCGCCAGTCAGAACTCGCAGACCAACAGCGCGGTCATGGCACGTCTGGCCGATTCCGTACAGGAAATCGGCAAAGTGGTGGAGGTGATCAACAACATCGCCGATCAGACCAACATGTTGGCCTTGAATGCCGCCATCGAAGCTGCCGGGGCCGGCGATGCCGGCAAAGGATTTGCCGTGGTTGCCAACGAGGTCAAGGATCTGGCCCGGCAAACCAGCGAAGCAACCAAAATGATTGCCGAGCGCATCGCCCAGATCCGCAACCAGACCCAGGAGGTCAACGACGCCACCAGCCAGGTAACCCGCATCATCGACCGTATCCGGCAGGTCAATGAGGATATTCTCTTTGCCATGGAGGAACAGGAAAAGAGTGTTCTTGCCGTCGCCGAGAACATGCACGCCACATCCCGGGAAACCTCTCAGGTGACGGAGCTTGTCGAACAATCCACAGCCGGTTTTGCCGAGGTCAGTCGCAGCGTTCACGAAATCTCCCAGGGCATCAACGAGGTTACGCGCAGCGTGGCGGATGCCTCTTTGGGAGTCGGCGAGATGTCGCGCAACGTCGCCGAAGCCACCCTGGCCAGCGCTGAAATTGCCCGCAACATCACCGAGACCACCAAACTCTCCACCACGGTGGTCCAGGCCATGGCCGAGGTCAATCAGGCCAGCAAGACCCTCTTCGACCACGGCGCCGTGGTCGATCAACATGCCCGCGACGTGCAACAGATCGCCACCTCCCTGGACACACGCCTGAGAGATTTCCAGCTTCAAAACAGCTCGGCCCAGGAAACCACATCAATGGTCGCTTTGGACCCTTCGTCCAGATCATCCAAAGCCTCATCATAATCGAAATAGACATTGCCGTTGTTGGTGATGGAAGCACCACGCACCGCGCCGATGACACCCGGATTGCCCCCCATCTGCACAGAGGCCAGGGGAGCATAGATGACCCCGTTGAGCTGGGCATTGCCACCAAGGCGCAACGCGGTCGCACCGCTGTAACTGCTGTAGATCCTGAAATGGGTCGCCAAGCTGGCATTGAGGCATATCCCTATCGTATGTGCAAACGGACCGGTGGTGTATAGAGTCAGCGTCGATCCGTTCAACAAATTCAAGACACCGTTGCCACCGATACTGAAGGTTCCCCCACCAGCCATGTAGACAGTCAGGTTGGCGCCGTTGGTGACGTTGAGGATGGCATTCCCGGCAATACCCAGGTTGCCACCCCCCGTCACATAGATCACATAGTTCCCGGGACCTGTCATGTTCATCGTCCGATTGGCCCCCAGGCTGAAAGAGGTGGCATAATAGGTCGCAGCCGCCGAAAAAGTGCCGTTGCCACTCCAGGAATAATCCGCCGGCGTCCCCACAGGCGGTGAGGCAAGGTGGCCGGAAACGTAGGAAACAACGCCCAGAGGATCACAATCGGCAGCGGTCGTCGTGGCGCTCTGGTTGGCATGATGGGCACCATGAATGCTGGTATTGGGCTGCAGGGAGATGCTGCCGGTCACCTCCGCGTCCGCATAAACCGTCGAGTTGCCCGTCAGGATCAGGTTGCTGCCTGCCCCGGTGGTTTCGGCATCGCCATGCAACTCCACATTGCCGGTAAGTTGAATGGGCGCCGCCGAATTGATTGTCTGGACGTCGCCATGCCCCAGATTGGTTTGACCGGTGGAAGAGTTGCGGCTGTTGATCGCGACGTTGCCATTCAGAGTTATCCCCTGGCAACCGATGATGCCGGTATCCCACATGCCCTGCACCGTGCAGGTCACCACCTTGCGCACCTTGCGTTGCGCACTCCTGAACACTCCCGTGGCATCCAACTGGAACTGATTGCTCCCAAGGCTGGTCATGCCGACAGAGAAGCTGTCATCACTTCCCAATTGCCCTGTCACCGGCAACGTCAGTTCCGTGGTGGCACACTGATTCGCCCGCAGCCGATATATGGCATTTTCCAGGCCCGATTCGGCCAGAAACAAGGCCCGTCCCCCCTGACTCGCATCCAGGGTCTCCAGGGCATCCACGCCGGCCATGCGCGCCACGGCTGCCACCAGGGCACCCACGCCCAGAATCAGAAACAGTGCCACCAGCAACAATGATCCGGATTCGCAACTCCGCTTGTTCGACATAAAAATTCCTCACAGAAATAACAGGTGTGCGCACAAGGTCACGATACTGGATCAACCATCCCCTCAATAAAGTTCCTGCCAGGAAATTCCGGTAATGAAACCCTTGCCACCCTCGGTCGAATCTTTCAAATCTTCATCATAGTAAAAATCAGGTGTGCCATTGTCCTTGGAGATGATCCTGCCCCGCAGCGCACCAATCAGGATTGAATTTCCCAGCATGGTCACATTGGCCATGGGAGCATAGACAACACTGCTGAGCGAAGCGCCACCTCCCAGACCCACCGTACCACTGCCACTGCTGTAAATTTTGAAATTTTCCGCAAGGTTTCCGGCATAGCCCTGCGCCTCAAGATCCACGTTTCCGGTCGTGTAGAGGGTCAGAGATGATGTACTGTCAATATATAATGTACCTTTGATATCGAAGTCCCCCCCACCGGCCATATAAATTGTAAGGTTGGCCCCGTTGGTAAGATTGAGGCTTGACGTATTGGCGATGGTGAATGCCCCACCATTCGTCACATAGATGTTAAAATTCCTGGTTCCCGTCCCAGGTCCCTGTAAATTCATCGTGACATGGTTGTTGCTCAAATCAAAAGCATTGACATAATAATCGGTCGCGGTATTGACCGTTACACTGGTGTTGTGTGCCGGGGCATAGTGTGTTGCAACAGGCAGGCTGCCGCCATATTTGCTGGAGAGATATGCTGTAAGGTTACCTGAAACCAGCGCTGTCACGTTCAACGGGTCACAATCGGCAGCGGTGGTCGTGGCATTCATCCCGGAATTTTTGGTCCCATCAATGCTCGTACCGCTGATCGTCCCGGTCACATGGGCGTCCCCGTAGATACGCGAACTGCCGCTGACCGACAAGTTGCTGCCGGCACCGGTCGTCATGGCGTCGCCATGCAGATTCACGTTGCCACTCAGGATGATCGGAGCACCCGGATTGATGGTGCGCACATCGCCATTATTCAGGTTGGTCTGGCCTGTATCGGAGTCAATGGCATCGGTCACAACCGTCCCCCCCATGGTCACCCCCTGGCAACCAATCAGACCGGTACCCCACATGCCTTTCAGTGTACATGAAACAACCTCACGCACCTTGCGTTGGGCCGTCTTGGCCGTACCCGTGGCATCCAATTGAAATTGATGGTTTCCCAGTGAAATCATGTTCACGGAAAAGCTCTCACCGGTCGCCAACTGGTCTGTAACCGGCAGAGTCATTCCGGCAAGGTCGCAGAGATGATTCCCCAATAGATATTTGGTCTTCTCCAGACCTGATTCAGCCAGAAACAAGGCACGTCCGCCCTGGGTCGCTTCGATGGTTTTCAGGGTCTCCACCCCGGCCATGCGCACAGCGGCAGCCACCATGGCCCCGATACCCAAAATCAGGAACAAGGCCACCAGCAACAAAGAACCAGACTCTCGCGCATGAGCGTTCATGTTGGATTCCTCGGACTGACACTGCTGGAAAAAGAGATGCTTCCTCCCCGCACCCGATTGATGGCCAGGGTGATATCGATCAACTTGACCGGCGGGGTATCGTTATTGGAAACAAACTGCACCGAAGCAACCCGATCCGCCAATATGGCCGTCACTCCTGACTGGGTTCTGGTCAATTGACTGGAACCATTGAGAGCGTAGGTGACACTGGAACCACCAAACGTAAATTGCACCTGGGTACTATTGAAAGGGGTCCCCACAAAATCAGTCCCCTCGCGCAACTCCCGGGTCATCCGGGCCATGGCCAGACGCCCCTGACTGGTGACACCATTCAGGTCACGCGCCTGCAGATAGGCCTCGACATAATTGCCAATCAGGGGCGCCGAAATGCCGGTCAGAATACCCATGATCAAAATCACCAGGAGTATTTCCACCAGCGTGAACCCGGCGCACCGCTCCCATCCCGGATTGCCACGAAACCTCTCCGCCATCGATAATGTTTTCATATATCACCTGCCAGACCTGGATAAAAAAATTAACTATTATTTTAAATTCCGCAACGCAGGAAGGGGATGCATCTGCCTCGGCAGAGCATCCCCCACTTCTCCCACCTGGACCAGACTGGCCAACCTCAGCTCAAGAAGGAGATTGCTTCCGGTCTTGTTACGGATTGGTACCGCACAGGGCTGCAGCCTGTTCGGCAGTCTTGCCAGCAGCCACGGCCTGGGCTGTACACTTGGTCACCTCACCTTGGGCTGCGGTGGCCAACGCGGTTGTGTTGGTCGTTGCCGCACCCGTAATATCGCCAAATTGCGGCAGAGCCATCGCAGCCAGGACACCGATCACCAGAATCACGATCAACAGTTCAACCAGTGTGAAACCTTCCTGACCCTTACCCGATTTGCGATTGGTGCTCTTCATGGTCGTTCTCCCTCAAAAAAGTTCGCTATTCAACGAATCCGGCCCGGGAACCACTCCCGGAACCGATTGACCCACATGGGCCTTGCCTTACTCCTATCAATCTCCGTGCCATTATTGAAATCACATTCTGAATCAACATCTACAACGATCGACACCCCAAAAGAGACCCTTTGAATGGGCAACCTCCACCCACTTCCAGAACTGATGTAAACATACCTTTCCGCATAAGCGTAAACGATGATTTACAATCACGGTCAGAAAATGCAAAAACCACAGCAATGAACGTTGACATTAGCCCATACCATGACAAAAAATGGCCAAAAATCAAAAGCATGAATCCAGTATCTACACTGGCCTGACCCTTATGTCCGGATACCCATTTCTCTCCATGGGGGTGACGTGCCGGTCAAAACAGGATAGCATTCCGAATGACAATCGGGTGGAATAAATTTGCGTCCACTCTTGCCGGGCCAGACAAAGCCCCCCTGCAAGGGTGTCTCTATGAGAATTTCGCAATAAAAAGGAGAGAACCATGATGAAACATCGGCGTCTGCTGCTCACAATCGTTGCCTGCGCCCTTTCCCTGCCGGTTCTGCAACTTCCCACCGAAGTCGGTGCTGCATGCGAAAGCTCCGAATGCTTTATCAAACAGGCAGCAGAATATGAAGTGTTCGCCCGCAAACGCAAAAACGAACAGGCGCAAAAGAAAAAAGAGTTCGAGGAGTGGTATCAGTTCGAATCGGTTCGGATCGATGCCATTGACGTGACGGCGAAAATCTATAAATCCATCGGCGACATCCATGATGACTGCAAAAAAGCCGCAGGACGCGACAAAATTGCTGAAATCCTCAACCAACTCTCCAAAATCCAGATGCGCGATCAGGACAAGGACAAGGCGCATCTTGCCAAAAAATATTTGCAAAATGCCAATGACATCCTGAAAGAAGCGCAAGCGTTATGTAAAGAATAAGCACATTGGCGAACGCAGAACACGACATTCACAATTGATACTGTAGCATTTTCCGGTGCAACCACTGGCGGGTGATACCAAGCCGGCGCGCCGTTTCTTGTCTGTTGCCTTTGCTGGCCTGGAGAGCCGATACAATGCACTGGCGTTCCAGGGTCTGCAACTGAACTTTCAGGGGAACATCCGGTTCTGCCAGGGGCGCTACCGGCCTTTGCGCTACAGGTGTTGGCATCTTTGCGGGTGTTGCATATTCTGCCGGAATTTCGGCCCCTCCCGCAGCAGGCAGGTCACGTTTTCCCTGACGCAACTCCCAAGAACAGCTCTCCGACAACATGCTCCCGTGCTCTGGAGTCAAGGTTACCAGACGTTCAACCTCCCGCCGCAACTGCCGAACGTTTCCTGGCCAGTGATACTGCTCGAACAAATGAATCACTTCAGTGGAAAACCCCTCGACATGTTTCTGAAACCGGCGACAGGTTTCCCGCAAAAACGCCTGCGCCAATGGCACGATCTCCTCCCTGCGTTCCCGCAACGGCGGGATATGCACCTCCACCGAGAAGAGGCGATAATAGAGATCTTCGCGAAACCTGCCTTCGGCAACCTCGCGACGGATATCCTTGTTGGTCGCACTGATGACACGAAACTGGTATTTATTGACCTTGTTGCTGCCCAGACGCGAGCACTCCCCCTCCTGGAGAACCCGCAAAAATTTCGGTTGGATGGCCAAAGGCAATTCGGCAATTTCGTCAAGAAACAGGGTACCCCCATCCGCCTCCTCGAACCGACCTCTGCGCATGGCCATGGCACCGGTAAAAGCCCCTTTTTCGTAACCGAAAAATTCGCTTTCCATCAAATTTTCCGGAATGGACGCGCAGTTGACGGCGACAAAAGGCTTGTCTCTGGATTGACTCAGGTCGTGAATCAAACGCGAGATGACCTCTTTGCCAGTCCCGTTTTCGCCGCTGATGAAAATATTGACCGGCATTTCCGCCACGGAACGGGCAAAGAACAAAACCTCCTGCATGGACCGGCTCTCGGCAATGATGTTCCTGCTGGCAAGAAAAGCCGGGGTCATGACCTGGAGCGTGTCATGAAGCTGTTTGGAGACAGACTGGATATCCGCATGGATGCGCAGCGTATCGATCACCAGGGAGAGATGCCGCACCACCCGCAGCAGCCGTTCCTGATCGGCATCCGTGAAACCTCCCGACAAGGTTTTGTTGAGAAGTTCCACCACCGCCGTGACGGATGCGTTGACGCGACTCTGTACCGGAACACATATCAGGTTGCGGGTCATGAAACCGGTTTTGGCATCGGCATGGGTATGAAATCCCGGGCGCTGCTCCAGGTCGTTTTCGATCAGACACGTACCCGATGCCACGGCCCGTCCCACAACACTCCCTTCCAAAGGGGCCTCGATCTGTCGAAACTTCAGCCCGGTGCCAATCTTCAACCAGATATGGCTCTGCCGCTGATCCACAAAAAAAATGGAACACCGCTCGGCGCCAATCAGTTCAGGAAGAATCTCAACGTACAACTGCAACAAGGACTCATGGTCGTCGATGGTCCAGGAACGTTGCACCTGCTCCAGACATGTTTCAAGTCGATGCAACTCGCGTTGCCGATCGTGCAGAGCGGGCAGTG
>PEAJ01000026.1 GCA_002753495.1 Magnetococcales bacterium HA3dbin3
CTTGAGGTATTGCCAGGTGGCCTGTTTGGATCGATTGGCAACGACCCCGGTGGTGACCCATGCCGCCGCCGGGGTCATTGCCGGGCGCGGATTGCGGAAGGGATCGGATCACACCCTAGAGAAGGCTCCCCGCTGTTTCGAATGGGTAAACGATTGCGATTGTACGGCTTGTTGGGTACCCGAGAAGCATAAAGTGGGCGCTCCACTTTTGCGCGTGGCCCCTCACCCCCGGACCCCCGAACGGCAAGGCTGGCCGCCGAAAACCGGCTCCGCCGGCGGCCAGCCTTGCCGATGGTATCCAGGGGTGCCACCCCACCCAAAGGTCGTTCGTCCATTTATATTCCCGGGTTGGCTACCCACACAAAACATCGAGGACACCTGGAGAAGGGTATCAGGGGAGGGGCGGTGCGCCGCCCAACGTCACGGAGTGACCGGGGCCTGGTCCGGAGATCGGGCCAGCGGCTGTTCCCCGGCATAAAGGGTGTAGGACGACTCCGCGGCACGGCGCAGGGCGGCGCGGATCAGCTCCCCGCCACGCGGGAAGGAACCCGCGCGCAGGGCGGCTTCGTAGAAGAGCCGGTAGAAATGGTCGGGTTCGACCCGAACCTCCCAGGCCAGGGTCATCCCGCGCGGATGGCGTGGCCGACGGTAGTCGAGGGTCGCCGTCCCCCCTGGCGGGATGCGGGTGTCGGCGCGCTCTTCGGTTAAATCGAGGGAAACATCGCGCGCGATCACGACCTCCTGCCTGGACTCCTCCAGAATCCGTCCCGCCTGGTCTTTCTGCCACGCCGCCACAACCACCCTGGGGGTGACGTAGGTGGGAAAGAAATGTCCAATCCCGACGCTTTGCAATACCAAACGCAAGGCGGCTCCGTCACGTTCCGTTGCCACGGGTTCGACTCGCAGTTCGAGACCTGACCGCACCATGTCCGGATCGTGGATGCCACGCCACAGGTGACGCCGACCCGGCATGTGGCAGGATTGGCAGGGTTTCCTTTCCCGGGCGTAGCGGCTTTGCCGCCACTCCTCGAAGGTATTTTCCAGCAATTTTCCGTTAAGCGCCGGGTCATCTTCGGCAAACTGGTGGCAGGTGGCACAAAAACGGGCATCCTCGAAGGCACTCTCCACGCTCCATCCACGATGTGGAAGATGTTCCATGGCAGCGCCGGGGGGGAAGAGCGGCGGCGGTCCGAAACGTTGGTGTCCACGGACGTGACATCCAGCGCAGGTCAAGCCATCCCACGCCGGGGCCTCTCTCTTCCCAGCCTGTTCCAGGAAGGCAACCAGGGAGTCGGCCTGTTCCGCGAGCGGGGCATGACAACGCAGGCAGGTCTGGTGATCATCCCGCGCCAGGGCCGGCATATCGAGCAGCTGCCCCATGAGTCCCGGACCCCATCCCCGTCGATGCAGACTTTGTTGCCAATCCGCGTGTTGTGTTCCATGACATTGAGCGCAGGCATTCGGATCGAGGTCAGCCTCGACCGGGGCAAATTCGGTGGGAGCGGGTCCCTGAGGCGGCAGGGGCCGCGACCAGTGACGTCGCAGGAAACGCGTGATGGCATCCTCGTTTTCGGTCGCAAAGGCCACCCCACCAACACCCATCTGGAGCAGGACAACAACCCACAACACTCCGGATAGGACAGGCAACCGTGCTTCGTGGCCAGGCCACCAGAAAGGCATGCGTCACCCCCGCAAAAGAAAACCCCCTCCTCCCAGGGGGGAGAAGGGGGCCTTGACCACTCTAAAGGGGGCAAGAGCCCGCCTGTGCTCAGTGAGCACCCTCGGCCGGCTTCTTCTCGTCCTTCTTGGCATCCTTCTTGGCGTCATGCTTGGCGTCATGCTTGGCGTCGTGCTTGGCATCTTTCTTGGCGGCGCAGGGATTCTTCGGAGCGCAGGGATTCTTCGGGGCCTCTTCAGCCTGGGCAACAGCCACACCCATGGTGAAAGCAGCCGCGCCGGCCAACAACGCCATCTTGACCATACCATTCAGCTTCATTTGAATCTCCGTTGTGTCGAATTTTTGGTAGAGAGAGCGCACCCGAAGGCCGGGGGATGAACCCGTCCTTCAGCAACACCGCCCGTCATGGTACGGCGTCGCCCTCGGTTTGTCCATGAGACACGGATGGAGCAAAAATGGTTTGCAGCGGAGAAAAAAATTGTCCCTGTTCGTTTCCCCTTTACAGGACCACCCGTTTTGCCGTTTCCTACGCGGGCGCGGCAAGGTGGAGGTGCGTCGCTCGCCGCGGGTTGTTCCGCGGGTCCCCGGGTTGTGGCGGGGCATGCCTGCCTTCGGCCGCTGTGCTGGGGGGGTGCCGGCCCGTGTGGTGCGCCACCGGTCGTTTCCGAGGATGCGAGGCCTCTCGGGCTTGGTTCATGGCGGGTCCGCGAAGTCAGACGGCCCAGGCGTGGGCCTCCTTTGGGGCACCGGGAAGGTCCTCGCGGCAAAAAGGCCTAGGATGAGGCCGTCGCCGATGACCTCGAAAACTCGTCAGGGGGGTTGCCGTGTCCTGGCGAAAGAGGGCGGGCGAGGGTTGGGGGCGGATTCCCTTAAGCTACCCAAGGTTTCAAGGGGATAGGGTCTGTCTGAGCGTCTGCCCCGCCTGTTCGGTGCCGTTGGTTTTCCGATGCCCTCGGCCGGGTTGTCAGGGCGGGTTCTGGCTGACTGTTGCTTGTCAGGGTCCAGGGCCGTTTAGGAGGACATGGGGCTCTTCGCATTGGGCGCCCGTTGGTTGAGTTCTGGCAGGCCCCCCACTTGAGCGAATTCCTCCATGGTTGCGCCCTGTTTCCGCTTCTCGAGGCGATCGCTCGGCATCGGCCATTCTTCCCACACCTGGGGCGATGCCTGTTCGCCGAACGTCGGATTCGGAGATGCATCATCCCCTTGTGGTTTTCGCGACAGTCCGTGACCGGTTTCAGCAGGGGCACCCTCTTGCAAGGACATCTGGTTGTGTTTTTGTGTTTTTCGATGATGATTCATAGCCATTTTCCATGATCATTCTGCACGCCGGGTTTCTCGAAGGGCATTTTCTCCTCTGGGGAGAGGTTCCGTTTGCAACGACCCATCCCAGGAGAAGACAAGGACCGCCCAAAGCCAGGGCAGGCGCGGGACCACAACCCTCTCCCTTCGATGGTGGACGGGAGGGGTTGCGTCGCGGCTTCGACCGCGTGGGTCTGGCAATTCCCATCGACAAGAACCGTTCCGGCTGGGTGGAGATCTGGCTGCCCACCTCCGATGGCGTTCCGATCGCCTCCAGCGGTCTGATCGCCGCGCCACCCGCGGACGATGCCGAACCCGCATCCCTCCTCCCCTGGACCGTCACCGCCTTCGCCATGAATCCCGAGGAGACCGCGCAGCTCCTTTGCCGATGCATGGGCAAGGAGATGCTCGTTCCGGGCGTGGTGGTCGGTGAGGATCTGGCATTCTGGAGCGTGGCCTTCCGCCTGACCAGCGCCCTGCTGGCACGTGAACGCTTCCTGCCCGGACTGGTCAAGGAGGGCGAGGAGCTGTGCGGACGCTGGATTCCCTGCCTGACCGGGGCTGATGCCATCCGCATGCGCGACCTTGCCGACGCCATGCCGGCCTCCGCCCGTGCCTTCACGTTTGATGGAGGACATCAGCCAGCCCTTTCGCCGGCTGCGATTCTGGACGCCTTCGTCCGCTGGTCGATCGATCATTTGCTGCGTATCGCCACGCTGCGCGAGGCCCGGGGCGTTCGGCACAAGCAGGTGCAAAATCCAACCGTTCATGACCGTTGGACCCACGCCCTGCGCAGCCCCGTCGCCACCCTGAAGGGACAAAAAACCGAACAGGAGGCCTTTGCCGAGCAGGTGCGGCGTTGGCTGCTGCCGGTCATCATCACGAGCAACGCCCCCTTCCGGCTCTGTTTCCGGCTTGATGAACCAGCCGACGATGCCTCGCCCTGGCGGATCGCCTACATCCTGCGTTCGGTCGCCGACCCCTCCTTGCTGGTTCCGGTCGAGCGTGCGTGGCGGACGGGAAAGCGACAAGCCAAGTTGCTGTTCGGAACCGCCGATTTTGACGTGCGCGCCTATCTGCTCGCCGCTCTGGGTGACGCCGCCCGCCTCGACCAACTCATCGAGGAGAGCCTGCGCTATGACGCCCCGAGCGGGTTCGAATTGGATGTCGATGGCGCCTTGCGCTTTCTCACCGAAACCGCCTGTCTGTTGGAGGAGAATGGCTTCGGGGTTCTGTTGCCGGCCTGGTGGTCGCGCTCGGGCACCGAGTCCCGGCTTGAGATCCGCGCCCGGGTCGAGAGCCCGGCCTGGACAGGAGGGGTCAGCTCCATCTCCATGGACGATCTCGTCCACTTCCAGTGGGATGTCGCCCTCGGCGGAGAAAACATCACCTTTGACGAGCTGCGCGAACTTGCCCGCATGAAATCACACCTGGTGCGCGTGCGTGGCCAGTGGATCCTGGTCGACAACCGGGAGATCCAGAAGGCGCACCAGTTCCTGTTGCGGCGCGAGGCCGGACAGGTCCGAGCGCGCGACGTGGTGCGGCTGGCCATCGGCGCCGAGGATGTTTCGACCGCCATCCCGATGGCCGGTGTCACCGCGAGCGGCTGGCTGGGCGATCTGCTCGAAAAGCTGGTTGGTGGCAAGCCGCTCGATCTGCCCCCCGCCCCTTCCGCCTTTCAGGGGGCCTTGCGCCCTTACCAGCACCGGGGGTTTGCCTGGCTCGATTTTCTCACCAGCATTGGTTTCGGCGCCTGTCTGGCCGATGATATGGGGTTGGGCAAGACCATCCAGGCCTTGGCCCTGATCGCCAAACGTTGGGAAGCCGGCAATCGCAAGCCAACCCTCCTCGTCTGCCCCACCTCGGTGATCGGCAACTGGCAGCGCGAAACAAAGCGCTTCACCCCGGGGTTGCCGATCATGGTGCATCACGGCACCACCCGCAAACGCGGCAGCGCCCTGCAGGAGGAGGTCCGCAACCATGCGCTCGTCCTGTCCAGCTATAGCCTGTTGCCGCGCGACCTCGATACGCTGCTCGAAATCCCCTGGTACGGCATCATCCTCGACGAAGCGCAGAACATCAAAAACCCCGATACCAAACAAGCACAAGCGGCACGTTCCCTGCCTGCGGAGTTTCGCGTCGCCATGACCGGTACCCCGGTCGAAAACAACGTCGGCGACCTCTGGGCGATCATGGAGTATCTGAACACCGGCCTGCTGGGGACACAAGCAGCGTTCCGCGACGCCTTCCTGCTACCCATTCAGGCCGGCCGCGACCCCCAGGCCACGCAACGCCTGAAACGCATCACCACCCCGTTCATTCTGCGCCGCCTCAAGACCGATCGCGAGATCGTCCCCGATCTGCCGGATAAGATCGAGATGAAGATCTTTTGCAACCTCACCCGCGAGCAGGCTTCGCTCTACGGCGCCGTCGTCGAGGAGATGACCCGCCAACTGAAAGAGGCCACCGGCATCCAGCGCAAGGGAATCATCCTCGGTACGCTTTCCAAACTGAAACAGGTGTGCAACCACCCGGCGCAGTTCATGAAGGACAACTCCGCCCTCCCGGGGCGCTCGGGCAAGGTGACACGCCTGGAGGAGATGCTCGAAGAGGTCCTTGGCGTGCGCGAAAAGGCCCTGATCTTTACCCAGTTCGCCACCATGGGCACCATGCTCAAAACCCACCTTGAAGAGCGTTTCGGCCACGAGGTACTCTTCCTGCACGGGGCAATCAGAAAACGCGATCGCGACACCATCATCGAACGTTTTCAGGCGGCGTCAGGGGGGCCATCCCTGTTCATCCTGTCGCTCAAGGCCGGTGGCACCGGCCTCAACCTGACCGAGGCCAGCCACGTCTTCCACTTCGACCGCTGGTGGAACCCGGCGGTGGAAAATCAGGCCACCGATCGCGCCTTTCGCATCGGCCAGACACGCACGGTCCAGGTGCATAAGTTTCTCTGCGCCGGCACCCTGGAAGAGAAAATTGACGAGATGATCGAACGCAAAAAAAGCACCGCCGACGATGTCATCGGCAGCGGTGAAAGCTGGCTGACCGAAATGTCGACCGAACAGTTGCAAGAGCTGTTTACCCTGCGCCAGGAAGCGCTGGGGCTGGAGGAGAACTGATGGCCCGACGTTGGCAACGTGAGTGGTTTCGCAAATCGGTTCCCCTGACCGCCATTGGTGGCATCAGGGCCGCTTCCAAGGGAACCGAGTTCGGCAAGAACTGGTGGGCGAAACGATGGAACGAAACCCTGGAGCGTTTTTCGCTCGGGTCACGGCTGGTGCGTGGGCGCAACTACGCGCGCAATGGGCAGGTGCTCTCGATCGATGTCGGACCAGGAGAGGTGCTCTCGACGGTGCAGGGATCCCGCCACCAACCTTACGATGTCATGATCCGCCTGCGCCGCTTGAGCACCGAGGATTGGGCCCGCCTGACCCGAACCCTCTCCGGCCAGGCACGCTTCGCCGCCCGCCTGATGGCCGGTGAAATGCCGGAGGAGATCGAGGAGGTGTTTCATGCCCTCGGATTGTCGCTCTTTCCCGACGATCCGCGCGATTTGATGACCAAATGCTCCTGCCCCGACTGGTCCAACCCCTGCAAGCATGTCGCTGCGGTGTTCTACCTTCTGGGTGAGGCGTTCGATGCCGATCCGTTTTTGATTTTCCACATTCGTGGCATGGAACGCGAAGCCTTCCTGCGTCAGCTCGGGGGGACGCGCGCCACCCATCCAACCGAAGAGACTCCGCCCGCCTATCCGCCGACCCCCCTGCCGACGGCAATCGACCCATTCTGGCGTGGCAAGCCCGTTTCAGGCGATCTGTTCGGCGAGGCGACACTACCGCCGGTGCATGCCGCCCTGCTGAAACGACTCGGCTCCCTGCCCTTCTGGCGCGGCAAGGTTCCCCTGCTTGAGGAGTTCGAGCCGGTCTACCCCTACGCGGCCGTCCTCGGCCTCTCCCTGCTCGCCGGTGCCTGGTGCGAGGAGATGTCCATCACAAAAAAAGAGAATCCGCACGGGGAGAACCACCCCCGTCAGGAGAAGAAGCACTCCACCGCGAAAAAGTCGACCCCGAGACGAAAAAATTGAAAAATCCGGTGCAGCTCCCGGCGGTGTTCCAGCCGAAAGTGGGTCCCGGAGATGATGGTCGGGGGTGTCAGGTTGATCTGCTCACAAGAGACGGAGAGGCCAGTTTGCACCTCGCCGGCCATCATGTTTGCCAGTTCACCGAAGGCATCCTTGGCATCCGCGCTGAACTCGGTAAACGCCTCACCCGCGAGGTCGGCAGCCAGATGAACGGCCATCGCGCGTGAACAGACCAGAATCACCCCCCCCTCGATCGCCCCATTGAACCCAACCAATGCCGCCACCTCCGGCGAGGGTCCGTCGTGAACCTCCAGGTCCGGATGAACGATCGTTCTCTCCAAAACCGGACGCAGCGTCATCATGTTGTCGAAAATATTCCGCACCCCCTGCTCCACGAACTGCGCCATTTGTTCCTTGAGCAGCGAGGTGTCGACGGTATCCGCGGAGAGCAGGGCATTCTGACGAATCTCTTCGAGAACCTGTTTCGGGTTTTCGGCGTGACGCAACAGCAGCTTCTGGAAGGCCTTGAAACGTTCGATGTCGATGCCCACCAGCTTCACGCCGGTGCCGTCGTTGCCTTGACGGACGATCAGGGCCTGAAACTCGATCACATAGGGGGGAAGCTCCGGCCGGTCTTCAACATCCCCATGCAAAATGAGCCGAAGCGGGGCCTGACAACCCAGAAAACGCGCCTCAACCGGCACGTTTTCCAACAAGGCCCCGACCAGGGAGAAGTTGACCGAACGCAGCCGGATGAGATGCCCCTGCGGCAGCTCCAACTCCGCCACCAGCTGCATCGGAACACGTACATGCTGACGTCTTTCCATGGTCTTCCCCCCCAGAAGATGCCTCTTCGGAAATACCGGATGTACCGGCGCCTCCGACTTTTGTTACGCCCCCGTTGCATCCTGCCACACCCAACCTGCCCGGTCCTCCGCAGGCAGAAAATCGTCCATCGGCGGCGGCGTCAATCCGACTTTTCAGTTGCTCCGCAAAATATGGACCAACGCCCGACCATCCATCCGATTTAACGCGTGCCCGGCGACGACAGCAACTGTCTCTGCCTGACCCTTCAACGCCGCGACACGGCGTAAATCCTGGCTCCAGCTGGGAACCGTCATATCCCCGGAGAGGGGTGTTCCCTCCTTGCGGACAATGGCAACGTACCGCGCCTTGGGGTGCTGCTGGTGATTGAGCCGATAGAGAAAATTGCCGGGACGTTCCCGGGCAAGGTCGGCGTAAAGGTGCTGCGAGCGGTTAAGGGTATCGGCCCCGATCATCGGCGCGACCATGCCCAGGGGCGTACTGCCGACCAGCGAGGCCACTTCGGCCTTGTCGGTTCCCAGGTGCGGCGCCGCGATGGTCACGAGCAGGTCGATCTTCAACTCCGGATGCAAAACCATAAGCAGGCGCGCCACCACCCCACCCGCCGAATGTCCGACCAGAATACGCTTTTCGCCCGGATGTTTGGCAAAAATGCGGTCGGATATGCGTTTCAGGAAGCTGGCCTGCAGCTCGATCGGCGCCTCGGATGGAAGATCTGCCCGGTAGAAGGTCGGATGGCCTGGGGTGGGAATCTTCACCCGTTCCTGGATCGATCCACCCGCGGTGGAGACCCTGCCACCATCCCACCAACCGGCGGTCTCCAGGGAGGTGGTCACCCCACTCTCATCCCAGGACTTGTCATCGCTGAAGTAGCCATGTACCAGGATCATAACATCGGCCCAAGCCGATGAAAAACTCCCGAACAGCCCAAGCACCAGCAACCCCGCCATCCAGACGGGCCCCGGCAAGGTTCTCCTCACTGCACCATCAAACTTGGCCATGGCTCCCCCCTGCCTTTGCCACATCCCCCGTTCCCGCCGCCTGGACACATCGCGGAAGCCCCCCCAACCATCCGTCAACAAACCCTGCCCCGACACCCCCGTCCCAAGCCCCCCGCAGGGAAGTGCCCGCCCGACGCCCCTCCGGGAAAGCGCGCCCGAACCAACCCTCTACGTTGCCGCATGTGCCTCCCGAAAAAATGCCTTGAGGAGATCCGCGACATCAGGGGCCTTTTCAAGAAAAAAGAGATGATCCGTCTCCGGGATAAAGTGCAGCCGTGCCCCCGGGATCTTCTTGACCAAAAGATGCGCATTCTCCGGCGGAACCAGGATATCCTTGTCCCCCGACAAGACCAGAACCGGACAGCGGATACGCTCCAAGGGCAAGGGCTGTTTCATAAAGCTGGCAACGGCACTGTACTGCAAAAACACCTCCGCCGGATTTTCCGGAAGTGTGGTGCGCATCTGGATCAGGTAATCGTAGATGGTCTGGTAGCGCGTCTGAAGGAAAGGCACGAGCGAGGCATCCAGGGCCAGGCGGGCACGCGCCAGGGGATCGAGCGTGTAGATTGCACGCAGCTGATCCTCAGGCATGAGCGGGAAATGGCCCTCGAACTCCGGTCCACTCGAGGTGGTGCAAAGGAGGGCCAATCCTGCCACCCGTTTCGGGGCGGTCAGGGTGAGAATCTGGGCGATGAACCCACCCATGCTGAGTCCAATCACGCCAAAGCGCTCAAATCCACGCTCATCCATCACCTGAAGTGCATCAAGCGCCAGATCGTTTATAGAATAGGGAGCGGTACTCGGGGGAGATCGCCCCATGCCCCGGTTATCCGGCATGACTACCGTGAAGGTGTCAGCCAGACCCTCGGCCATTTTGGCAAACACCCAGTTGGCGCTGCCAAATCCAGGCAGACAGATCAGTGGAAACCCCTCGCCGACGGTCACGACGTGATTTTTGTATGTTGAGTGCATCAACCCGAGCCTCGCTACCATGCATCCGCGACAACCGACAAAAGGAGGAGGAGCGGCACCTCACCCCCGACCCATCGTTCGCACCCGTCCAGGCGGTCAACGCCACGCCCTGTCGACCAAAACCACCCCTTCCAGGCAAAACCCATGCACAATTAATCAGGTTTCATGCTAAGCCGTTGCGTGCCCTGTTGCAACGCAAAATTTACCCGGTCTGGACGCGACCCTACCCCGTCGAGGGCCATTTCGAGCACACATCCGACGGGATATGCCCCCCGACCATCCGCACTTTTTCGGCCCCGGTCGGTACGCAACGCGCGCCTTTCACCGACACCGACAATCAAAACCGGCAGAGCCAGAGAGAAAGATCGCGCGCCCCCTCAAGTGGTGACCGTCCTGACACCCTGTCGTCACTCAACCGCGATCAGGCGCGCCTATCAACCGCTTTCCCGCAACCGTGCCGGCAGGGACGACGGCCAGAAGAGGGACGTCATGACTGACGCCTCCTAACCTCCGTTCGTTTCACCAACCTGACCCAGAAACCAATCAAAGGCCTGGGTGAGGAAGGGAAGGGCATCCAGGAGACGGTGGTCGCTGTCGACCATGTGCAGGGTTGCCCGGTGCTTCTGGGCAAAACGGACCGAATTTGCTGGCGGCACGACATCATCACGCCAACCATGCACCACAACGGTCACCCGCGCGTGCGGGTGCGGATCCTGGTCGGCGTAATCCCACAGGTAGAGAGCCGGTGACATCAGAAACAGGCCATCCGGTCGCAACTTCCGCGAGGCAACCACCGACAGATAGGCCCCCATGCTCGACCCGACCAGGACCAAACGTCGCGCGGGAATCGGGGCGCGGGCAAGGAGCATCTCCACGCGGCGGTCGGGATCGGGGATATCCGTATAATCGGGGCTCTCAACGTGAAACCCCCGGCGACGCGCCACCTCGGCCAATCGCTCAATCTTTCTGCCCCAGGGCGTCCCCTCCTTGCCGTGGGCGAAATAAACGACATCCTGCTGCTGTACATTATCCATGCGCCGATCTTTCGAGGTCAGAAGAAGCTCCTGGAGTGCCGGGGTGCGCCATCGCCCATCCTCCAGCCTCTGTCCGGGGCGCGATCCTGCCACACCGAGGGCAAATGTGCCAGTATTTGCCATCATCTATTCCACCTGATCGTTCTGCAATCACAAGCCTGGCGGGACACCGCCGACTGACCCCGATTTTGGACAACTTCCGCCGATTCTTCGGATCGGTTTGGCAAAGTTGGGCAATCGTGGTAGCCTCTGGGGAGGGTGTATCTGCGTGAAATTCAACATCCAGCGTCGCAATGTCGAGCCGGCCGTGTCCGGCTTCAGCGGTGCTTGAATGTCGGCACGCTCGATTGCCCCGGCGGAGATGCGTGCAGGATTTGAGGTCACGACCAAATCCGCCATGGTTGATGAGTGACGCGCCCGCGTGGCGGAACAGGTAGACGCTACGGACTTAAAATCCGTTGGCCGCAAGGCCGTACCGGTTCGATTCCGGTCGTGGGCACCAGATTTTTCAATCAGCAGGGAGTCCCCTCATGCCTGAGTACCGTTCCCGAACCTCGACCCATGGTCGCAACATGGCTGGCGCGCGTGCATTGTGGCGCGCCACCGGGGTCGCTGACCGGGATTTTGGCAAGCCGATCATCGCTGTTGCCAACTCCTTCACACAGTTTGTCCCCGGGCATGTCCACCTGCGCGACATCGGGCGCATGGTGGCGATGGAGATCGAGAAAAACGGCGGTATTGCCAAGGAGTTTAACACGATCGCCATCGATGATGGTATCGCCATGGGGCACGCCGGCATGCTCTACTCGCTCCCCTCGCGCGACCTGATCGCCGACAGCGTCGAGTACATGGTCAACGCCCACACCGCCGATGCCCTGGTCTGCATCTCCAACTGTGACAAAATCACCCCCGGCATGCTTATGGCCGCTCTGCGCCTGAACATTCCAGCGGTATTCGTCTCCGGTGGGCCGATGGAAGCCGGCAAGATGATCCTCAGCGGCGTCGGGGATGGCATCAAGCGCATCCGCAAGCTCGACTTGATCGACCCAATGATCGCCGCCGGCGATCAGAAGGTCTCCGATGCCGACCTCAACACCATGGAGCGCGCCTCTTGTCCCACCTGCGGCTCCTGTTCGGGGATGTTCACCGCCAACTCGATGAACTGCCTGCTCGAAGCGCTGGGGCTGGCCCTGCCCGGCAACGGCACCCTGCTCGCCACGCACGCCGATCGCCGCGACCTCTTCCTGGAGGCGGCCCGAGTGATCATGACGATCACCAAACGTTACTACGAGGGAGACGACACCCGGGTGCTGCCGCGTTCGATCGCCACCTTCGCCGCCTTCGAAAACGCCATGTCTCTCGATATCGCCATGGGCGGGTCAACCAACACCGTGCTGCACCTGCTTGCCGCCGCGCAGGAGGCCGGGGTTCCCTTCAGCATGGCCGATATCGACCGGCTGTCGCGCAGCGTCCCTTGTTTGTGCAAGGTGGCACCGGCCACGGAGCGCTATCACGTCGAAGATGTCCACCGCGCCGGCGGCGTACATGCCATCCTCGCCGAACTCGACCGTGGCGGCCTCATTCACCACGACTCCCTCACCGTGCGCGGCCCTACCCTGGGCGAGGCCATGCGCGCGGAGGATATCCTCGCCGGCCCCAGCCCGGCGCGAACACGCTACATGGCCGCCCCGGGCGGTGTTGCCACCCTGGAACCCTTCAGCCAGGGAGCGCGTTGGGAGTCCCCCGACCTCGATCGTCAGGGCGGCTGCATCCGCTCCATCACCCACGCCTACACCCGCGACGGAGGACTCGCCGTCCTCAAAGGCAACATTGCCCGTGACGGGTGTATCGTCAAAACCGCCGGCGTCGACCCCTCCATCTGGCGTTTTTCCGGCCCGGCGCGCATCTTCTCCAGTCAGGAAGCCGCCTGCACGGCGATCCTCGGCGACCAGATCCGCCCCGGTGATGTCGTCCTCATCCGCTACGAAGGACCAAAAGGGGGGCCGGGAATGCAGGAGATGCTCTACCCGACCAGTTACATCAAATCAAAGAATCTGGGCAAGGAGTGCGCCCTGATCACCGATGGACGCTTTTCCGGTGGCACTTCCGGGTTGTCGATCGGCCACATTTCGCCGGAAGCGGCGGAAGGGGGGGAGATCGCCCTGGTCGAAGAGGGGGATATCATCGAGATCGACATCCCCGGACGTACCATCAACGCGCGGGTGAGCGATGGTCTCCTCCAGTTGCGTCGACAAACCATGCTCGCCAAAGGCAAGAATGCCTTTCGCCCCACCGACCGCGAGCGCGTGGTTTCCCAGGCTCTGCGTGCCTATGCCGCCCTCACCACCTCCGCCGCGCGCGGCGCGGTGCGCGATCTCTCCCTGATCGAGCGCGAATAGGATTTCTGGCAGTCTCCCTTCCCTCTCGAATATTTCCAATTCAAGATCATGATCATTCCCACCATCCTTTCCGGAGGGGCAGGAACCCGGCTGTGGCCATTGTCACGGCAGGCCTTTCCCAAACAGTTTCTGCCACTGCTGACGACAGAAACGTCGCTGTTCCAATCGGCGGTGCTGCGCCTGGAGGGAATGCCCGAAGTCGGTAATCCCCTCTTCGTCTGCAACCAGGAGCACCGATTCCTGATCGCCGAACAGGCACGAAGCGTCGGCATCACCCCGACCGCCATCCTGCTTGAACCAGCCGGCCGCAACACCGCCCCGGCCACCACCTGCGCCGCGCTGCGCGCGCTGCGCGTTGATTCGCAGGCAATCCTGCTCGTTCTGCCAGCGGATCATATCATCCTCGATGCCGCCGGTTTCCAGGCCGCGGTGGCATATGGGGTTCCAGCGGCAGCAGCAGGACATCTGGTCACTTTTGGCATTCTGCCACGCCACCCGGAGACTGGTTTTGGCTATATCCGCGCCGGTGCCGCCACCTCGATTCCCGACGTTTTCCTGATCGATCGCTTTGTCGAAAAGCCCGACCTTGCCACCGCCACCCGCTACCTTGAATCCGGCGATTACTACTGGAACAGCGGCATCTTCATGTTCCGCGCCGACGCTTTCCTCGCCGAGGTGGAGCAACACGCCCCGGCGATCCTTAAGGCCTGCCGCACCGCAGTTGACAAGGCGGCAGTTGACCTGGACTTTCTGCGCTTGGAGGCCAAATCCTTTCTGTCGGCACCGAATATCTCAATCGACTACGCAATCATGGAGAAGACCCAGGCGGCGGTGGTCGTTCCAATGAGCGTCGGCTGGAACGACCTCGGCTCCTGGAACTCCCTCTGGGAGATGGGTGAAAAGGATGCCCAAGGCAATGTCATCAGCGGCGATGTCGTTGCCCTGGAGAGCGAGAATTGTTACCTGCGCAGTGAAGGGCGTCTGCTCGCCACGGTTGGCCTGAAGGATCACGTCGTGGTTGAAACGAGCGATGCCGTTCTGGTCGTCCCGCGCGATCGCTCGCAGGAGATCCGGGCGATTGTCGATCACCTGAACCGAACCGGTCGCGCCGAACCACGCATCCATAAGCGTGTCTTTCGCCCCTGGGGCAATTATGAGGTGATCAACGTCGCCGCGCGGTTCCAAGTTAAGCGCATCACGGTCAATCCGGGCCAATCGTTGTCGTTGCAAATGCACCACCATCGCGCCGAACATTGGGTGGTGGTACGTGGCACCGCCCAGGTACACAAGGATCGCGAGATTTACCTCCTGACCGAGGACCAATCGACCTATATCCCGGTTGGGGTCAAGCATCGTCTGGAGAATCCAGGGAAAATCCCGCTTGAGGTGATCGAGGTGCAGTCGGGCAGCTACCTGGAAGAGGACGATATTATCCGCTACGACGATCCGCGCGCGTGACCAAGCAACTCACCGGGCCACGGTTTGACCGGGAAAAGTGTTCACTGGCTTGCGTCGCTGGTGGGTGGTTCTCCTTGCCCATCACAATTTTCTTGACATTCCATCACGCCCGCCCCTAGAGTCAGCGGCCATGAACATCCTGTTCCCCTCCTCCCTTGAGCCGCGACTTTGCGCCCTTCTCGGTGGCGCCCGGGTGGCGTCGTGGGCGAAGGAGGAGGCGCGGTAGGGTTCGTTTGACAATTCTCGCCGGCGTCTTGTTCAAAGGCCACGACCCCCAGGGTTGGTGGCCTTTTTCGTTTGTTCAACTCAATCACCCAAGGAGATTTCCCCATGACGACCCAGCAACACAGCCTGCGACTTCCCATCGGCCGCCGCGATAGGGCGCGGAGGCGCAACGGCGGCTGGATCTCCCTCCCCTTTTTCCACGTGCATAAACAATCATGGCGAGGCGAGCGATGTTGAACACGACAACGACTGGCAAATACCACCCCTTCCCCCCAATTCCCCTGGCCACGCGCCGCTGGCCAGATCACCACCTCACCCAGGCCCCACGCTGGTGCAGCGTCGATCTGCGCGATGGCAATCAGGCTCTGGCCACGCCGATGTCCCGGCCACGCAAGATGGCAATGCTGCGCATGCTCGTAGCAATCGGCTTTCGCGAAATCGAGGCCGGCTTCCCTGCCGCGGCACAGGATGAGTTCGATTTCATCCGCCAGTTGGCACAACATCCGCCGGAATCAACGACCATTCAGGTTCTCACCCCGGCGCGGCAGGAGCATATCGCCCGCACCTTCGCCGCGTTGCGAGGAATACCACGCGCCGTGGTTCACTTTTACCTCTCCACCTCGCCACTGCAACGTCAGGTGGTGTTCGGGGTGGACGAAAAGACGCTGATCGACCGCGCGATCGCCGCGGCCAGCACCATCCGCACCCTGGCCGAGCATCAACGCGATACCGACTGGGGTTTCGAGTTCACGCCCGAAAGCTTCTCCGCCACCGAACCGGAGTTTGCGCTGGCGATCTGCGAGGCGGTCATGGATGTCTGGGAGCCCACCCCGCAACGGCCGATCATCCTCAATCTGCCGGCAACGGTCGAAGTGGCCACACCCAACCGCTATGCCGACCAGATTGAATGGTTCGACCGGCACGTTTCCCGACGCGATGCGGTGGTGTTGTCGATTCACCCGCACAATGATCGTGGCTGTGGCGTGGCGGCAGCGGAGCTGGCCCTGCTCGCAGGTGCCGATCGCGTCGAGGGGGCCCTGTTCGGCAACGGCGAACGCACCGGCAATCTCGATCTGGTCACCCTGGCCTTGAACCTCCACAGCCAGGGCATTGTCACCGGGCTCGATTTTTCCGATCTGCCGGCCATTGCCGCCTGTTACCGGGAGTGTACCGGACAAGAGATTCCCACCCGACAACCTTATGCCGGGGAGCTTGTTTTCACCGCCTTCTCGGGTTCGCATCAGGATGCCATCCGCAAGGGAATTGCCGCCCTGCGACCCGGGGATCCCTGGCAGGTTCCTTATCTGCCGATCGATCCGCGTGATATTGGGCGAGACCTCTCTGGCATCATCCGCGTCAACAGCCAGTCGGGCAAGGCGGGAGCCGCGTTTCTGCTGGCACAAAAGAGCGGCCTCACCCTGCCCCGCTGGCTGGAGCCGGAGTTTGCCCGCATCGTGCAGACGGCCACCGAACAAAGTGGCGGAGAGCTCTCCGCCCTGGAGATCGCCCACTTGTTCGATCAAACCCTTCGCCAACCGGCGGGCGCGGTCACCCTGACCGGCTACCATCTGACGCATGCGGCAACGTGCCAAATCGCATTACGGATTGAGGTCGACGGCATCGTCTGGGATCTTCAGGGTCAGGGCAACGGCCCGATCGACGCCGCCAGTCAAGCCCTGGCCGGCCCCTGGCAACTCGAACGCTACGAGGAACGTGCCCTGGAGAGCGGAAGCCACGCCCGGGCGATTGCCTTCGTTACCCTGGGGACGAGCGATCCCTGTGGCGGTCTGTCCGGCGTTGGCATCGACGCCGATATCGTTGCTGCCTCCCTGCGGGCACTGGTCGCGGCGATCAACCGTCACCTGTTGGCATGCAACCCGGCCGACAGGCAGGCCATCCTCGCCTCCTGGCAAAAAGGTGATCGTTCGGGAATAACGTAGTCGCCTCCGGGATGACAGCCACCCTGGGCGGAGGCGACTCCGCCCATTTTTTCCGGCATGGGCCACACTTGTCGTAGCGATCGAAAGACGCCGCGGATGCAATCGCGGATGCGTGTTGGCGATGACAAATGCCTGATGACAGATCAAAATGATGCCGGCTGGAGTGCAACCGCGCCACCCCCCACCCCGTGGTCAGGGGACGTGATCACCGGACGCAAGGAATCCCCTTATGCAGGCCTGCTCATGAGCGGTTCGGCACGTCGCTGGGTCGTTACCCTGATTCTCGGGGTGCTCTGCATCGTCGCCGGTTGGCGGTACATTGGCTTGGGTCCCTTCAACCCGCATGCCTGGATTCAGGATCAGGGGTGGTCGGGGCGGATGCTGTTTGTCTGCTTCTACGCCGGCGCCGTGACGCTCCTGGTCCCGGGGTCGTTGCTCAACTTTGCCGCCGGTGCCCTGTTTGGCCCCTGGCTCGGGACCCTGTTGAGCCTGGTCGGGGCGGGGATCGGGTCGGGCACGGCCTTTCTCATCGCCCGCCACCTGGCTGGCGATCGGGTTGCGCGCCGGGTCCCGGGAATGATCGGGCAGGCCATGGCCGGCATCGAGGCTGAAGGGTGGCGATTTGTCGCCCTTGTCCGATTGCTCCCCATCTTCCCGTTCAACGTGTTCAACTACGCCTTTGGCTTGACGCGCATCCGCTTCGGTCCCTTTCTCCTGACCTCCGTGGTCGGCATGATTCCGGGGGGATTGGCCCACGCATGGCTCGGCCACGCCGGTAGCGCGGCAGCGAGCGGCGATGCCCGTGCCACCGTGCAGGGCGGTTTGTGGGCACTTGGTCTTTTGGCGGCAACGCTGCTGGTACCACGACTCCTCAAGCGCCGCCATCAACACCCCGACCGGAAAAAACAAGCCGGTGGCCCTTCCGACTCCACCAACATCTCCACAACCCGCAGCCGACCGGCAACACCTGGACTCCCAACCCCACTCCCGTAGCGGCGGCCAACGCGGTGGACAATCACGCTGCTGGCCACGGGCGCGTTCGGCCGTGGCCAGCGACGCCAATCAGGGGGTGGATTGTCCCGCTGGGGTGACGGTTATTTCCGTCGTGCTGCCCGCCGTTTCGGTCGTGGTCGGGCGCCAGGCCGCGATCAGCTTTTCGGCCTTGGCAATCTGCTTTGGTGTCATGGCCGCGGCGACAATCCCCTTTTTTCGACTCGAAAGTTCATCCCCTTTTGCCGCCGCCAGACCGAACCACATGTAAGCCTGGACAAAATCCTTGGGCACGACCCGGCCGAAGCTGTAGATCACCCCCACATTATACTGGCTGCGAAGATGCCCCTGCTCCGCGGCTTTTCGGAACCACTCCCCGGCCGCGACCTCATCCCGAGGCACGCCCTCTCCACGGTTGTAGGCCACTCCCAACCGATACTGGGCCTGAGCCTTACCCTGTTCCGCCGCCTTGCGCAGCCACTCAGCCGACCGCGCCAGATCCCGCGCAACCCCGCGACCATGGGCGTAGAGGATGCCCAGATTGTATTGGGCGCCTGCGTAACCCTTGTCCGCCGCGCGCTGAAACCATTCGGCGGCTTCATGAAAACTCCTGGGCACGCCACGACCGTTGGCGATCATGACGCCCATATTGTACGCCGCACAGGGCAACCCCTGGTCGGCTGCCTTGCGCAACCACGAGACGGCATCCTTGTCGTTCCAGGCAGTGCCACGGCCGAGGGCGGTCATGATGCCAAGAAAGAGCTCTGCATCGGCATGCCCCTGCAAAGCGGACTTGCGGTACCAGGCCACGGCCTTTTCCTCGTCCCGGGCAACACCGCGACCGATGGCGTATCTATAACCGAGATCATATTGGGCCTGGGCATCCCCGGCCTCCGCCTTGCGCGTCAGCTCTTCGATCTCCCCGGTGCGGCCATCGTGAACCCCATCCGTCCCCGGCGCGGCCACGCCCTCCCGCGCGAAGCCACCCGCCGACACCGACATAATCAGCGCCAGCAAACATGGCAGCATGCAACCCGAAATGATCGTCCGCCTCTTCACCAGCAAACCCTCGCCCGGAACCAAGAAAAAAATCACCCCTCCCCCTGCTCCCTCCATTTCCCCTCTTAACCAGGATGATACGCGCCGGGGCGCCTGTTTTCCAGGATTTCACTCACCCCTTCGAGGTTGACGTGACCGAGACAAAAAAGAGTCAACCCGGATCTGGTTGTTTGATTGCCTGGTCGCTTCTCTCCCCCCCCACCCGGCGCGATCCAACCAACCCAGGTTAATCTCGCACGCGACACGAAAGACACCGGCGGCGCATCGAAAGAAATAACTTCAATTAGTGTAAATAAATAACTGTAATTGACAAAGGCAATCCATTGGATATAATGGCGGCGTTCTCTTGAATTGGTCTGATGCCATCGGAGGGGGGAGGGAAACGTGAAAAATTATTCCCAAAGCGACGTTTGCACCGGTCATGTGATTGATGTCAACCCACAGGGCCAGCATTTCACCATCCGCTGTCGCAGCGGCGACCCATTCACGGTTCGCGTCGGCATCAACAGTGGATTTGACGTTCTCACCAACCTGGACGGCACCAACCGGGATCGGGTCCAAAACCCGAAGTCAGGCGACGACAAAAGTGTCGAATACAAGATTGAAAAGTATGTGAAACCAAATCGACTGGTCATCGTCTCCGGCATTTTCCAGGAGCATGAGGGGACCAGGCTCCTGGAAGCGCGTCGGGTGATCATCATGCACTCCGATCCCGCGGCCTACGTTTTCGAGGAGTCCCACTGGTGGCTGACGCAGATTACCCTGCTCGCCAACCGCTGGCTTGATAATCTGTTCAGCGATCGTCGTTCCTACACCGCCGATGACTTCGCCGCCTTCTACCGCACCAACTTGAACATCCAGGGGACACCAACCACGGACTCGATCCAGGAGTGCGCAACGCTGTCCCGCCTGATTTACGGCCTCTCCTCGGCCTACCTCCTGACCGGCAACGAGCGTTATTTCATGGCCGCCAGGGCAGGCGTGGAGTACCAACGCCAGACGTTTCGCAGCCTCGACCACGACGGCAAATACTGCTTCTGGGCCTTCGGTCGGCGCCGGGAGAAAAATGGCTACGTCCGGATCATGGAGTCGGAAAATGCCGACGATCGCGGCTCGATCCCGCTTTACGAGCAGATCTACGCCATCGCTGGCATAACCCAGTATTACCGCATTTCTCTCGACCCCCAGGTACTTGAGGACATTCATCGCACCGTCCGGATGTTTCAGGCTTTCTACTACGATGGCAATACCGACAAGATCAAAGCCAAGGGTTTCCCCGGCCTCGGTGGCTACTTCTCGCACCTCGATCCGGTGGCGATGCGGCCGGATTCGGAATACCTCGATCGTTTGCCAAACACTGATGCCAAGAATCGCTCGCGCAAGAACTGGAACTCGGTCGGCGACCACATACCCGCCTATCTGATCAACCTGATGCTGGCCCTCGATCCCCTGCCCATCGGCAGCGGCAATGGCGTCCAACAGCGCAACGAGCTGGCCGAGGTGTGCCTGACCATCCTGAAGGAGACCGCACAGCTCATCGCCGACAAGTTTCCCGATCCGAATTCCAAATATGTCAACGAGAGGTTTGCGGCCAACTGGATCCCCGACCATGAATGGTCTTGGCAAAAAAACCGTGGCATCGTCGGCCATAACCTGAAAATTGCCTGGAACCTGACGCGCGTCGCCTTCTACTTCCAGGAGCGCGCGCGTGAGTATCAGCATATCGACCCGATCGAAGCAGAGAACTGCCACCAGCGTGCCACGCAATATCTGGATGTCGCACAAAAGATCGCCGACAACATGGCCGAGGTTGGCGTTGACCAGGTTCGAGGCGGCGTTTTTGACGCCATGGAGCGTATTCCCGATAACGGCCTGCCGATGGAGTTCTCCTGGGAAAACACCAAGGATTTCTGGCAGCAAGAACAGGGTATCCTCGCCTACCTCATCCTCTACGGTGCCACGGGTCGCCCGGAATACCTGGAGCTTGCCCGCGAATCAATCGCCTTCTGGAACGCCTTTTTCCTCGACCGCGACCGTCAGGGGATCTTCTTCCGCACCACCGACAACGGCAAACCGGTGGTTGAGGGCAGCTATGCCGACAAGGGCGGGCATTCCATCTCCGGCTACCATGTCTTCGAGCTGAATTATCTCGCCCACTTCTACACCCGAACCTATGTCTCCCCGGGCGTTGACCCTGCCGACGCCAGTTTCAACATGTACTTCCGCATCGTTCCCAATTGCGGCCAGGAGTCGATCAACGTTTTGCCGGACTTTATCAAACCCGGATCGGTGACAATCGGCAAGGTCATCCTCGACGGCATCGACCAGACCGACAAGCTTAAGCCGCGCACCAGCTGCTCCTATCAGATCAACCTGGAACCGAAGAACCGCGAGCAGGTGCTCGTCGTCAACTTCAGGGTCCTGAAATGAGGCGGGAGAACCCTCCATGAGCGATCAACCACTGCGCGGCAAAAAGATTGCCATCCTGGTGGAGACGGAGTACGTCCCCTCCGAGATCGAGACTTATCGCACGCGCTTTGCCGCCTATGGCGCCGAGGTTCACCTGATGTCGCGCCTCTGGGGCAATCCCAAGGTCACCTTTGTCAGCGATGTCGACCAAATCGGCAAGCCGGTGGAGACCCTGGAGGTCGCGATCGACTTCCAGAGCGTCGCCGTCGAGGATTACGCCGCCATCATCCAGGCCGCCAACTACACGAGCGTGCGCCTGCGCTGGCTCGATGACAAAGACTACCCACACCCGCCACCGCCGCGCGCCAATGACGCACGCTGCGCGCCGGCGGTACAGTTCATCTACCGGGCGATGCGCAATCCGCGCATCATCAAGGGGTTTCCTTGCCATGCCCTGTGGATCCTCAGCGCCATTCCGGAGACCCTCGCCGGTCGGCACGTCACCTGCAACCGGGTGTTGATTCCAGACGTGGTCAACGCTGGCGGTGTCTACGTCGCCGCGCCGAATGGCGTTCACGTCGATGCCGACCTGGTCACCGACGACAGCGCCGCCCGTTCGCCAGAGTTTGTTGACGCCATCCGCGACCAGATCCTGGCCATGGAGGCCGGCAGCGTCACCCCGGCCCTGACCGTCGCCAATGCCGCCACCACCCCTGATACGCCGGCCGTGGCCAACCCTGCCCCACGGCGCATCCTGGTCGTCCTCTCGGAGTGGGGTTACTGGGGCGAGGAGCTGGTTGGTCCGCTGGAAGAGTTTCGGCGCGTCGGCTACACGGTCGATTTCTGCACCCCGACTGGCAAACGCCCAAATGCCATTGGCGTCTCGATGGACCCCAACTTCATCGACCCACCCCTGGCGCGAGCCGTAACCTCCCATGCCATGGCCGCCAAGGTGCGGGCGATCGATGACGCTACTTCCCCCGAAGGCCAATGTTTGAATCGTCCGATCAGCCTCGCCGATTGGTTTCCGGAGCGACCCTACTGGTCGCACCCGCAACTCGTGCGCGCGCTGGAGATGTATAACCTCCTGCGCGCCCGGGCCGAGGAAAAGGTTGGCGACTACGATGCGCTCATGCTCGTCGGCGGTAGCGGCCCGATCGTCGACATGGTGAACAATCAGCGCCTGCACGACCTGATCCTGGCTTTCCACAAGGCGGGCAAACCAATCGCCGCACAGTGCTATGGGGTGGCCTGTCTGGCCTTTGCCCGCAACATCGAGGATCGGCGTTCGCTGCTCTGGGGCAAGCGCGTCACCGGCCATTGCCTCGAATATGACTACAAGGACGGTACCGGCTTCATGGCCGGTCGCAACACACCACTCGACTTCAACATGGGGCCGCCCCCCTACCCGCTCGAATACATCCTGCGCGATGCCACCGGACCCGAAGGGGCCTACATCGGCAACTTTGGCCATCCGACGAGCGTCATCGTCGACTACCCCTTCATCACCGGGCGTTCGACGCCGGATGCGACATTGACCGGGCGCAAGTTGGTCGAGGTGCTGGATGGCAATCCGCCCCTGCGGCGTTGGGGATGGTAAACGAGCGCACCCAAAACAACCCTCATCCGGATATTGGCGTTGGCGCCACCAGCGGCAGAAGGATATCCGAATGCCGGATCGCGAACAGTCCGTCGCAGGGAGTTTCCAGAATGAGCCTGTTTCCAGTGACCTTTGTTTTTATAACCGGTTTACGTCAGCCCCTGTTCAATAACGCCGTTCTTACAGGCAGTTGGGATCAACAAGGGCGCTTCTCCCCAAACGCCTGGTCGACACATCCGATGACCCCCTTCACGGCCGAGGATGGCTGTCCCGCATTCTGGGCGGAGGTAAAGATCGATTTCAGTGTCCACAATCAAAAGTTCTTCTGGGGTGTCCGCGCGGATACCCCCAAGGGTCCCAACCAACGGGTGACCCCAACAGAACAGGAGGAGTCTGACCCT
>PEAJ01000027.1 GCA_002753495.1 Magnetococcales bacterium HA3dbin3
TTCCTGGTGGCCATTGCGAGGGGGTCACACCCGATACCATCCCGAACTCGGAAGTTAAGTCCCTCAGCGCCGATGATACTGCATCTTAAGGTGTGGGAAAGTAGGTCACCGCCAGGAAGTTTCATAAAAGCCGGAGGGGTCGACGATGACCCCCCGGCTTTTTACTTGCACCACGGAAGCGGGCGAAAAGCAGGCAGGAGCAGGCCGTGAAGACCTTCGTAGCGACACCCAAGGATATTGATCCCAAATGGTTTGTGATCGACGGGGACGGCGTCGTCCTCGGGCGCCTGGCCAGCGAAGTGGCCCGCCGCCTGCGTGGCAAGCACAAGCCCACCTACACGCCAAGCATGGATACCGGCGATTTTATCGTCGTCGTCAATGCGGAAAAAATCCGCCTCACCGGCCGCAAGCTGACCGATAAGGTCTACCACTGGCACACCGGCTATATCGGCGGTGTCAAGAGCATCACCGCCGGCCAGGAGCTCGCCGGACGCTTCCCGGAGCGCGTCATCGAACGTGCCGTGCGCGGCATGTTGCCAAAAAACAAACTCGGTCGCAAAATGTTCCTGAAGCTCAAGGTGTACAAGGGCGGGGAGCACCCACACGCCGCACAGAAGCCGGTCGAACTCAAACTGGGCTGATCACACGGAAAAAGAAAGCAGCGACACGACAGAGGAGCAGCAGGCCATGTCATTGACCAACGCCAAGTACGGAACCGGAAGGCGCAAAGAGGCGGTCGCCAGGGTGTGGATCAAGCCTGGAAACGGCCAGATTGTCGTTAACAAGCTCAAGCTTGACGAATACTTCGCCCGCCCGGTTCTGCGCATGATCGTGCGCCAGCCGTTCCTCGCGACGCAGTCGCAGGATCACTTCGACGTTTACGTCAATGTCTGCGGTGGTGGCATCTCCGGTCAGGCCGGTGCCATCAAGCACGGCATCTCCCGCGCCCTGCTCGACTACGACCCGGGTTACCGGGCGCCGCTCAAGAAGGCCGGTTTTCTTACCCGCGACTCGCGCGCGGTGGAACGCAAAAAATACGGCAAACACAAGGCGCGCAAGAGTACCCAATTCTCGAAGCGCTAGCCGGTGTGGCAGTATCATTGGTTGTTGGAACAGGGGGGGAGAGCCGATCTTCCCCCCTGTTCGTTTTCCTGACCGGGAAATTTCTCCATGGAAAAGATTGCTGTCGGTATTCTCGGGGCCACCGGCTACACGGGCGGGGAGCTTGTACGATTGCTTGCGCGGCATCCGGCGGCACGCATCGCCTGGGTGACCTCGGAGCGCTACGCCGGTCGCCCTTTGAGCGATGCCTTCCCGCACCTGCGCAGTGCGGGTGATTTACCGTGCCAAAAGCTGGAACCGGCACGCGCGGCGGTCGAATGCCAGGTCGTCTTTTGCGCCATGCCGCACCTGACCTCGATGGCGGTGATTCCGCAGTTGCTGGCCCAGGGGTGTCGTGTCGTTGATCTTTCGGCTGATTTTCGCCTGCGCGACGCGCGCGTGTTCCAGGAGTGGTACGGTGTCGAGCACAAGGCACCCGAACTGCTGCGCGAGGCGGTTTATGGCCTGCCGGAGCGTCATCGGGCGGTGATCGACAAGGCGCGCCTGGTTGCCAACCCCGGCTGCTACCCGACCTCGGTTCTGCTTGCCTTGGGGCCGTTGCTGGAGGCCGACGCCATCGAACCGGGCGGCATCGTCATCGACAGCAAATCCGGCGTCAGCGGTGCCGGTCGTTCGGCGCAACAGGGAAATCTGCTTGCAGAGTTGAACGAAGGGTTTCGCGCCTACAAGGTGATCGGGCATCGCCACATCGCCGAAATGGAGCAGGAGCTGGCCGGCTATGCCGGTCGTCCGATCCAGATTCGTTTCACGCCGCATCTGCTGCCGCAGTCGCGCGGGATTCTCTCCAGCTGCTACGTTCGCCCGCGTGGCGAGCGCAGCGCGGCGAGCATCCGCGAACTTCTCGCCTGGCGCTACGAGCAGGAGCCGTTTGTACGCATTCTGCCGGAGGGGGAGTTGCCAGCGACGAGCGATGTTCGTGGCGCCAACTTTTGCCACATCGGCGTGGCACTCGACAAAAGGACCGGCTGGTTGCTGCTTTTCTCCACCATCGACAATCTTGTCAAGGGCGCCGCCGGGCAGGCCATACAAAATTTTAACCTGATGACGGGACGCCCCGAGACGGAAGGCCTTGACCAGATGCCGCTGTTTCCTTAGTTATGGTGGCGGCGGTTGGAGTCTTGGAGGGAAACAAGTCGCCGGCAACCAACGGGTGGACTTGCCAAGAAACGGCAACTCTGCTAACAAGCGAAACTAAGACGACGCATGGGATTGGTCCCGTATTGGAGGAAACGATCATGGCAATGATGATTGGCGAGGATTGTACGAACTGTGACGTGTGCCTGCCGGAGTGCCCCAACGAGGCGATCACCGACGGCTCGGATGTGGATTCGGACATCTACTACATCCACCCCGACCTGTGCACCGAGTGTGAAGGGGCCTTCGACGAACCACAGTGCGTGGCGGTCTGCCCGGTCGAGTGCATCGTGGCCGATCCCGACCACGAAGAGACCAAAGAAGAGCTGATGGCCAAGTATCAGGCCATCCACGGCTGATACGAGGTTTCTTGTCGTGGGGGTCGTTTTTTGACCTTCATTGGTCGAGGATGGCGGGAGGTTTCCCCCATTCATCGAGGTTGGTTGATGGCCGGGTAACGAGACCTTTCATCTTCGGGTAGCGTCGGCCTGGGTTGCGCGATTTTGACGGAAGAGGGGGCGCGTGGGCGGGTGCGCCCCTTTTCTGTTTTCGCGGGATGCGGTCGGGCGGGTGGAGGAAAGAGGGAATGCTGCAAAGCATGACCGGCTATGCGCGTCTGGAGGATGTCGAGGGGAACACGGGGATCGTCTGGCAGCTGAAGTCGGTCAACCATCGCTACCTTGAGGTCCATTTTCGTTTGCCGGAAGGGATGGGCGAGCTGGAGGGGGCGGCGCGCAAACGTTTGCAAGCCATCTTCTCCCGCGGTCACCTGGAGTGCTCCCTGACCCTCAGGCGTGGTGGCGATCCAAACGCAACCCTCGCCCTGAACATGCCTCTGCTCGAGGGGATTTTAGCCCTCGAAGGGCGGCTGCGCGCGCGCCTGGGCGAGGGACGCGGTGCCGGTTTGGCCATCGATCGTCTGCTTGCCTGGCCGGGCATGGTGCAGGAGACGACAGGCGATGCCATCGCCGGCGACCCGATCTCCCCGCTCCTGATGGAGGCGTTGCTTGCGCTCCTGGAAAAGACCGCGCGCGGTCTGGAGGCGATGCGGCGCCGCGAGGGGGTGGTGCTGACCGGATTGCTGCAAAAGCAGCTCGGCGATCTCGAACTCCTGGTGGCGCAAGTCGAGGAGCGGCTGCCGGAGGTGCGTCAGGCGTTGGAGACACGTTTGCGTCAGCGTTTGACCGAGTTGGGCGATGCCGGCGTCGAGCCTTCGCGGCTGGCGCAGGAGATCGTTTTCTACCTGCATCGTCTGGATGTGGCCGAGGAGGTGGATCGGCTGCGCCTGCATGTGCGGGAGATGCGATCGATCCTCGCGGGCGAAGGGCCGGCCGGTCGCCGTCTGGACTTTCTGTGCCAGGAGCTGCATCGCGAGGCCAACACCCTGGGTTCCAAATCCCAGGATGGTCAGCTTGCGCGCCTGGGGGTGGACATGAAGGTGCTGATCGAAAAATTGCGCGAGCAGATTCAAAACCTGGAGTGACGATCATTTCGGGAGTGGGCATGGGTCATCATCCGCCTTTCTTGATCATTATTTCTGCCCCTTCCGGGGCGGGAAAGACCACGTTGCTGCGGCATTTGATTGCGCAGGTGCCGGGGGTGCGCTTTTCGGTCTCCACCACCACGCGGCCGCCGCGCGCCGGGGAACGCGATGGGGTCGACTATTTTTTTGTCGATCGTGCCACTTTCCTGCAACGCCGGGATCAGGGGGCTTTTCTGGAGTGGGCGGAGGTGTTTGGCAATTTTTATGGCACGTCGAAGGAATTTGTCGCCCAGACCCAGGCCGCGGGGGATGATCTCATCCTCGATATCGATTGGCAGGGGGCGCGCCAGGTGGTAGAACAGGTCAGGGCCGGAGGCGTGGCGATGGCGGTGGTCTCCATTGCCATTCTGCCCCCCTCCCGCGCTGCCCTTGGGGAGCGTCTGGTCGGGCGTGGTCTTGACGACCCGGCGGTGATTGAAAGGCGCATGCAGGCGGCACAGCGGGAGGTTTCGCACTGGCGGGAGTACGATTACCTTTTGATCAACGATGATCTTGCCCAGGCGCGGGAGAACCTGGTGGCCATCATCCGCGCCGAACGGCTGCGCCGGGAGCGCATGGCCGGGCATGCCGAGCGGATTCAGGCCACCTTTGCCGCCGGTTAGGGTTGCGGGCGTGTGCGAGGAATCATTCCAATTCCAGACCAAGATGGCAACGAGGCTTGCAACGCGTGAGCGACGAGACGGATACGTTTTGGTACGGCGAGGAACGAGCAAGGCAGCCAATGGGGGTGCCGCTTGATATGGGGTTGGAATAAAACAGGGGAAGTGGTGGCGATCAGGTTAAGGAGCGACGATTCATGGCACGGGTGACGGTCGATGATTGCATCCAGAATGTACCCAACCGGTTTGAGCTGGTGATTCTTGCCGCGCGCCGCGCACGGCAGTTGACCAAGGGGGTGGAGTGTACCGTTCCCCTGGATAACGACAAGAACACGGTTTTGGCCTTGCGCGAGATCGGCAACAACAGCGTCGATATCGAGTCCCTTTACGTGGAGCTGCCGCCGGAGGAGGAACCGGTCGAGGAGGAGGTTGATCTCGATGCCCGTGCGTTGATGGATGAAGAGACGCGGCTTGCCGGCGTGATGGAAGAGAACCTCTCCGACCTGCCGGCGGCCAATGATGTCGAAGAGGGACCGTTGGTCGAGGAATAAAAAAACGGCCGATTGTCTGGCGGATGCCCGTGATTGGGGTCCGCACCCGGGCAGGTGACCGCGGGTCTGGTGCCGTCCGAATGGAAGGGGGATTGGGGGTGGTGTTCGGGCGCGCCTGATCGTGGCGGCGGTTCGGGTGTCGGCCCGGCGCGGGGCGTCAGTCGGGCGTGGGGGGGGCGTTCGTGAGCGGCCCTGGGCGCGGGTTTCGGGGCTGGCGTTCAGGCCTGGGAGGGGCGCGTTGCTGCAGTGGCCGGAACTGATCGAGCGGATTCGGGACTACCATCCGGAGGCGGATGCCGGGGTCCTGGAGCGGCTGCGTCTGTTTTTGGCCGCTTTGCCGACGCGCACGGCGGCGGTGGCGCATCATGCCATTCCCTTTCACCCCATGGAGGTGGCCGAGATCCTGACCGATCTTGGCCTGGACATGGCCTCGGTGGTGGCGGGGATGCTGGTCGAGGGGGTGACCACGGCCGCGGTCACCCTGGAGCAGGTGCGCGCGGAATTCGGGGTGACGGCGGCGTTTCTGGTCGAAGGGACGGCGCGTATTGGTCAGCTTTCCAGTCGCAGCCGACCGGATACCCAGGCCGAGGATTATCGTCGGATGATTCTTGCCCTGGCGCGGGACATCCGCGTGGTTTTGATCCGTCTTGCCCTCAGTTTGCAGCAGCTGCGCGCGATGGTGACGACCAACCTGCCGCCGGACTCTCCGCTGGTGGCGCGCATCACCGGCGAGGTTCTTGGCATCGATGCCCCCATTGCCCATCGTCTGGGCATCTACTGGCTCAAGAATCAGCTGGAGGACCTCTCCTTTCGCCTGCGCGAGCCGGAGCTTTATGCCGACCTGCTTGATCGTTTGCAAAAGCGGCGCAAGGGTGGGGCGGATGTTGTGCGCAAGGTGGTGGCGATTATCGGAAACCGTCTGGAGGAGTATGGTATCAAGGGGCAGGTTTCCGGGCGCGAGAAGCACCCCTATTCGGTCTGGTGCAAGTTGCAGCGCAAGGGGAGCAGCCTTGATGATCTGCACGATTTGATCGCCTATCGCATTGTCGTCGAGAACAAGGCCGACTGCTATCGCGCCCTGGGGATGATCCATGGTGAGCTTGTTCCCATCCCCGGGCGTTTCAAGGATTACATCGCCCTGCCCAAGAGCAACGGTTACCAATCCCTGCACACCGCCTGTATTGGTCCTTTCGGCAATCGGATTGAGATTCAGATTCGCACCGAGGAGATGCACCAGATGGCCGAGGGTGGGGTGGCGGCGCACTGGTATTACAAGAGCGGCGGTCTGGGTGTCGGCAAGGGGGTGGGGGTAACCGGTTATGCCTGGTTGCAGGAGCTGCTCAAGGTTCATCAGGGTGCTGATGATCCGGAGCAGTTCCTTGAAAACGTCAAGATCGATCTTTTCCCGGACGAAATTTATCTTTTTACGCCCCAGGGCAAGATTTTGACCTTGCCGCGCGGGGCGACGCCGGTCGATTTTGCTTATGCCGTGCATACGGCTGTGGGTGATCGTTGTCAGGGGTGCAAGGTCAATGGTCGAATCATGCCGCTGCGCACCCCCTTGAACACCGGCGATACCGTGGAGATTTTGACCGGAAAGCATCCGCACCCCAATCGGAACTGGTTGCAATTTGTTGTCAGTGGCAAGGCCAAGTATTGCATCACGCGCTGGATCAAGGAGCGGGAGCGCGATCAATTGATTGCCATGGGTCGGGAGATGCTGGAGCGCGAAACGCGCAAGATCGGCCATGGTTTGTTGCTCGGCGACAGGGCCGTGCAGCGGGGTGTGGAGGCGTTTGGGTTGCCCGATGCCGAGGAGCTGTTTTTTCAGGTCGGGGCGGCCAGGCTTTCGACGACCGTGGCCTTGCATCGCATTTTCCCCGAGGAGACGGCGCCGGGAGCGCGCGCTGCTGGTGTCGGGAAGGGGGCGGGTTCAGAGAAAAAGGGGAGTGGCAAGAAGGGGTTGACGCTGACCGGGTTGCTGACCGACATGGCGGTTCATGCGGCGCGTTGTTGCGGGCCGGTGCCGGGTGATCCGATTGTCGGTATTGTCACCACCGGGCGTGGCATTACCATTCACACGCGTGATTGTCCGACCCTGCACACCTTTGTTCACGAGCCCGAGCGTTGGATTGACACCCTGACCTGGCCGACGGCGGAGGAGGATCAGCATGCGGCGCGGTTGCGGGTCATGGTCTCCTCGGCGAAGCGGGCTTTGGCCCAGACGACGGAGGCGGTGGCTGGGGTGAAGGCCAACATCCTCGAAGCGCGTTTTCGTGATCGGGATCGCGAGCCGTGCGAGTTGTTGTTGGAGGTGGAGGTGCACGACAGCGAGCATCTGGAGCAGGTGCGCAAGGCGGTGGCTGCCTTGCCGGGGGTGTTCAGTGTTGAGCGTGTCAGGGGGTGATGGAGGGGGTGTAGTCTGGTTGGTTGATACGGATCCCAGGCTGTTTGTGGCGTGTAAAATGGGGTCCAGGGGGCTTTTCTCCCTGGCTTAGTCCAGGGCAGAGCCCTGGTGGGGTTCGGGGCGAAGCCCCGAGGTTCTTTTGCTTTTCCGCCGTCCTGTCCACGGGCGTATGTCGCATGCTTCTCGCGACATGCGCCCTTAAGGGGCGGCCATGGCCTGGGGTGGATTGCCGGTTTTCGAGAGCCCCCAATCACCTTTTGCCGAATCACCCTTCGCCGATACCGAGCTCCTGGGGTTCGGCGCGGCCGTCACGCAGCAGGTAGCCACCCAGGTCGAGGCGCCCCTGTGTTCCGAGGGAGACAATCAGGTAGAGGGCATCCGGATAGGCCGACCAGTCGAGATCGGTCAGTGAGGGAAGAAGCGGCCCCTCGGGATGGCTGTGATAGATCGCCACCACCTCCCGGCCCTTTTCGCGCAGGTCGCGAAAAAGGGCAATCTGTGCCTCGGGATCGGCGAGAAAGCGTCGCGAATCCTGGGCGATGTTGGGCAGGGGGTGCCAGCCGCTGATTTGGCGTTCCTTGCCGGAGAGAAGACCCACGCACTCCAAGGGGGCTGTGCGTTGGGCGTGTCCCAGGATATGATTGACGATGGTTCTGGGTATGGTCCACATGTGTGATCCCCTTGGAGGTCTTTTGAATTCCAATTCCATATCAAGCGGCAATTTCGTTCGCTACCTTATTTGCTCCTCGCCGTACCCAACACGTACTGCCTCGTCGCTCACGCGTTGCCGCCTCGTTGCCATCTTGATCCGGAATTGGAAAAAGACAATGGGTCGCGCCCCTGGCGATGCAGTCTGGCCGGTCGCGGTCGGGCGGGGCGGATCGTCCGCCGTCGGGTTCGGTTGCGTTCGGGTTGCGATTCCCCCCGCCAGCGCGGCGCACCGGGGGTCCTTCCCATGAAGGTCTACCTGCAACGCCTGAATTCGGAGACCGACCGCCTTTGGTTCTACTCGATCCAGATCCAACCCGACCTGCTGGGGCGTTGGCATGTGGTTCGCGAATGGGGGCGGGCCGGATCGCCGGGAACCCTGCGCCAGACGCCACACGATGCGCTGCAAGATGCCCTTGATGCCATGCAGGCGCTGCGCGACCGGTTGCTGCATGAGGGGTACAGCGTTGTCATGCAGGAGGGGGTCAAGGCCTCCCTGGCCCCGTTCATCAGAGTGGAGAAAAAAGCCGATGCGCCTGATTCATGAGATTGTGGAAACCGGTCCGCTGCTTGTCAACTGCCAGTTGCTGGGATCGCCCGCCGACGGCACGGCAATCCTGATCGACCCCGGCGGCGATGCCCAGAAGCTCCTTGCCCGCTTAAAGGGGTTGAAGCTTAAGCTGACGCACATCGTCAACACCCATGCCCATTTTGATCACATCGGCGCGGTGGCCGAGTTGCAAAAGGCAACGGGTTGCGCATTCTGGGTTCATCCCGAGGAGCAGGATCTGGTCGCGCAGGCGCCGGCGCATGCCGCCTTCTGGGGGATGCCGTTCGGTCCGGTGCCGCGCATCGATCGCACCTTCCATGACGGCGAACGTCTCGAGTTTCCCGGTTTGACGTTGGAGGTGATACACACGCCGGGGCACACGCCGGGCGGGGTGTGTCTGCGCTGGTCGGGGGGGATGGCGGTCGGGGATACCCTGTTTGCCGGCTCGATCGGCCGCACCGATTTCCCCGGTGGCAACCACAATCAGCTCATTCGTTCGATCCACGAGCGGATCCTGACCCTCGCCGATGATGTCGCCTGTTTTCCCGGTCACGGCCCGGTCACCAACGTCGGTCGCGAGCGTCGGCACAATCCGTTTTTGAACGACTGACGATTCGTACCGCCAAGTGTGTGGCATTCGGGCATACCGCGAGAGATAACCCATGAAACACATGAGCGTGGCGGATACCGGAGAGTTGGCGGAATTGATCCATCAGGTCGCGCGCGGCCAAGAGCGCATTGCCATGGACCAGGACGGAGAGCCGGTGGCGTTCCTTATTTCCGCCGCTGATTTCAGCCTCTTGGCGGGGCTGGAAGAAGAGGAAGAGCGGCTTGACCTCGAAGCGATCCAGGAGGCCGTCAAGGAAACCGGTTCCATCCCCTGGAAGGAGATCAAGGAGAACCAAGGGCTGCAGGTCGTGGCCTACCAGGTTTTTTTAAGGCAGGATCAATGCCCCCCAGGGAGAAATTTGATCAAGGCAACGATGGCCCCAGAGGCGCCGATCAGCCACTTGACAATCTCGGCCTTGGTCTCCGCTATCTCTTTGCGCACCTTCTCAATCTCCAAGCGTACCTCGGCAACGTCGCGCTTTGTTGCCAAGCCATCTTGAAGGTTTGCCTCCACCTGCTGGAGGATATCGGTGAGCGCCTCGGCCTGTGCTTCTGCTTGGCTGGTCGGAACCCCAGCGGCCTCCAGCCTCTTTACAAACTTCATGGTATCAAACGGTATGGCATGGTTCATATCTCGCCCCTCCCACCCCATGATGGTAACTCAGGATGAACGGGCAAGGTAACGCGAAAATAGGTCCGGGCCTCGTCAAAATCGAAGCGGGGCGGTGGGGAGCCGTTGCTCCGCATGACGCTGTAGAGCTTCGGCAACCCGGTTCCCCGTCCCTCCGCCAACCTGAGATCCTTGAGAAAATCCCCCACGCGCCTGTTTCTGGTAGGGACCTGGGGCATTGGTTTTCGTGGTTCGTCCAGGTGTTCCATGTTGATTCCGGGGAGGGGTCCCGGATAGCTGATGACCTCAAGCCGGTCCGGATAGAGATAAACCTTGATCGGCTCTACCTGATCGGCCTCGTAACCTCGATGATAGACTGCATTGACGAGTGCCTCTCGAAACGCCTGGATCGGATAGCTGACCCAGCTTTTGGCACGAGATGTATGTGGCTGCTTAACAGTGATACGGCTTGACAGGGTTTCGAGATAGGCAACAGCCTCTTTCAATTGCTCATGAATGCCCCCACGAAACACCCTCTCCTCGATGACGTCACCGGATAGGTCGCCGGGGAATTGGACAACCTCAATTTTTGCTCCACGGAACCACTCCGACGATTCCCGGGAAAACATGAGTAGACCAATGTTCTTCGGTACGTCATGACCGTTGGCCGGGGCGACGAGGCGCAATTTTTGGTAAATATCCAATGTATCCTCTTCTCCAAGCAGGCCGCTTTCGATATCCCTGAGAAACTCCCTGACCTTGATTTCGCGCATGTCCTCGATTCTTGCGGCGGTGGCGCGGCGGTCGTCGAAAGGGACGCTGGCGGTCATGCGCATCAAATCTTGAAGAAGACCACTTTTTTCGGCGTCGACGGTCTCCGAACCGATCCGGACGAAATACCTGCGCGGTTCTTTCTTGCCACTGGGGGCGCTGTGGGGACGCACCTCGCTCCCGGGAACCCAAATAACGAGGAGAAGTTTACCATCCACGCTCTCGGGTGAAAAAATCGGCTGGTAGATAGGGTCCATTCGCTTGCAGTGACCACGCAGCCACTTCTGTGCCGCTTCCACCTCTTCACTGGACAGGCCGCGTACCGGTCGCAGCGCGCGGCCACCTGGCCCCTCTTCCACGCCCAGGATGATGTAGCCACCGTTGAGGTTATGCAGATCGTTGGCAAAGGCACAGATCGATTTCAAAACCTGGTAGGAGGTCGTTTCCGCGTCCCACGTCGCCTTGAACTCGACGCGCTCGGACTCGATGCTCGCCTTTCTGAACAACCCCTCGATCGGTAGAGGCAGAATCAAGCTCATCCCGTCTCCCCCTCCAGGTGCGGCGCCAGATGGGCGATCACCGTGGCCAGCGGCTGACCGGTGCGCCGGGCGTGCAGCTCCGCCTGATCGCGACCGATGCGCCCGACGTTGAAATAACGCGCCCCGGGGTGCGCCAGGTAGTAACCGCAGACCGACGCCGCCGGCAACATGGCCAGGCTTTCGGTCAAGGTGATGCCGGTGTGCCGGGTCACCTCCAGGAGGGTAAAAAGTTCTTCCTTGGCGGCATGGTCGGGGATGGCCGGATAGCCGGGGGCAGGACGAATCCCCTGATACGCCTCGCGAATGAGAGCCTCATTATCGAGATTCTCATCGGCGGCATACCCCCAAAACTCCCGCCGCACGCGCTGGTGCAGATGTTCGGCGAAGGCCTCGGCGAGACGATCGGTGAGCGCCTTGACCATCACCGCGCCGTAGTCGTCGTTCTCCCCTTCAAGCCGGGCAACCAGTTGGTCGAGACCGACACCGGCGGTGACGGCAAAAAATCCCAGATGATCGGAAAGCCCGGTCTCGATCGGGGCGATCCAGTCGGCGAGGGCATGGCAGGGGTGATCGGTGGCGGGCGCCTGCTGCTGGCGCAGGGTGTGAACGTGCATGCGGGTGGCCGAGCGCTGGGCGTCGGCATGGACGACGATGGTGTCATCGTCGACGGTGTTGGCGGGAAAAAGCCCGATCACCGCGTGCGCCTGCACCAGACGCTCGTGGATGAGGCGATCAAGCCACTCTTGAGCTTCTTGAAATAAACGCTTCGCCTCCGGCTGCTTCTCCAGGATTGCCGGATAACGCCCTTTTAACTCCCAGACGTGAAAGAAGGGGGTCCAGTCGATGCATTCCCGCAACGCCTCCAGGGGGTAGTCGCGCAAGACGGTAACCCCCGGCTGGCGCGGCGGCGGTGCCGGTGGGGTTTGTCGCCAATCCAGGCGCGGCTTGCGCGCGCGCGCCGTGGCGAGCGGCAACGGACGCAGCTGCGTTTGGCGTGTCTGGTGGGCGTCGCGCAGCTGTTGTTGGGATTGCTTGAGTTCGGCAACCCGTGCTGGATAACGCCCCGGATTGAGAATCTCGGCAATCACCCCGGCGGCGCGCGAGGCATCCTGGATGTGAAAGACCGGCCCGTCGTAGCGCGGGGCGATCTTTACCGCCGTGTGCACGCGCGAGGTGGTGGCGCCGCCGATAAGCAGCGGCAGGGTCATTCCCAGACGCCGCATGCCGGTGGCAACGTCGATCATATGGTCGAGGGAGGGGGTAATCAGGCCGGAGAGACCGATCATGTCGACCTGGTGCTCTTGCGCCGCCGCGAGGATGGTTTCGGTCGGCACCATCACCCCGAGGTCGATCACCTCGTAATTATTGCACTGCAAAACCACCTTGACGATGTTTTTGCCGATGTCATGCACATCCCCCTTGACCGTGGCCATCAGGATGCGTGCGCGCGCGCGTATGACGGTGCCCGGCTCACGCGCCGCCTCGATGAAGGGGACGAGATGGCCCACCGCCTTTTTCATCACGCGCGCGCTCTTGACCACCTGCGGCAGAAACATCTTGCCAGCACCAAAAAGCTCGCCGACGGCGTTCATGCCGGCCATCAGCGGCCCCTCGACCACCGCGAGCGGATGGGCGGCGGCCAGACGTGCCTCCTCGATATCCTGCTCGATAAAGTCGACGATGCCGTGGACCATGGCGTGGCGAATCCGCTCGGCGATCAGGCCGGAGCGCCAGGCGTTATCAGCAACGCGCACCGCGCGCTCGCCCTTGAAGGTGCCGGCAACCTCAAGCAGACGATCGGTGGCGTCCGGACGCCGGCAGAGGATGACATCCTCGATGCGTTCGCGCAGGTCGGGGGGGATGTCGTCGTAGACGGCAAGCTGACCGGCGTTGACGATGCCCATGCCCAGCCCGGCACGAATGGCGTGGAAGAGAAAGACCGCGTGCATCGCCTCGCGGATCGGGTCGTTGCCGCGAAAGGAGAAGGAGATGTTGCTGATGCCACCGGAGATCCGCACTTGCGGAAAGTGATCGCGCAGCCAGCGCGTCGCCTCGATGAAGTCGAGGGCGTAGCGGTCGTGGGCGGCGATGCCGGTGGCGACGGCGAAAATGTTCGGGTCGAAGATGATGTCGGTCGCCGGGAAACCGGCCTGTTCGGTGAGCAGACGGTAGGAGCGGGCGCAAATCTCCTGTCGGCGCGCCAGGGTGTCGGCCTGTCCCTGTTCGTCGAAGGCCATCACCACCACCGCCGCCCCCAGCTTGCGTATCAGCCGCGCCTGACGCAAGAACGGCTCTTCCCCCTCCTTGAGGCTGATCGAATTGACCACCCCCTTGCCTTGCAAGCACTTAAGGCCGGCCTCAAGCACCTCCCAGCGCGAGGAGTCGAGCATCACCGGCACGCGGCTGATGTCGGGTTCGGCGGCGATGCGGTTAAGAAAATCCACCATCGCCTGGCGCGGGTCGAGCATCGGGTCATCCATGTTGATGTCGATGATCTGCGCGCCGTTTTCCACCTGCTGGCGGGCGATGCGGATGGCTTCGTCGAGATTGTTTTCGCGCAGCAGGCGGGCAAAGAGCTTCGACCCGGCGACGTTGGTGCGTTCGCCGATATTGACGAAAAGGGATTGATCGTCGATGGTCAGGGGTTCGAGGCCGCTTAGGCGACAGGCCGGCGGCAGGGTCGGGATCGGTCGTGGCGGCAACCCGGCGACGGCGCTGGCCATCGCCTGGATGTGCTCGGGCGTGGTGCCGCAGCAGCCGCCGACGATGTTGACCCAGCCGGCGCGGGCAAACTCCTGAATCTTTCCCGCCATCATTGCCGGGGTTTCGTCGTAACCGCCGAAGGCGTTGGGCAGGCCGGCGTTGGGGTGGACCGAGACGTGGGTGTCGGCGAGGCGTGAGAGTTCCTGGACGAAGGGGCGGAGCTGATCGGTGCCCAAGGCGCAGTTGAGGCCGATGGCGATCGGTTGCGCGTGGGCGACGGCATGCCAAAAAGCAGCAGCCGTCTGACCGGTGAGGGTGCGCCCGCCCTGATCGGTGATGGTGAACGACACCAGGATCGGGATCTCTTCCCCGCGCTCTTCGGCCAGCTCCAGGATGGCGGCGAGCGCTGCCTTGCAATTCAGGGCATCGAACACCGTCTCGACCATGATGACATCGGCGCCGCCGTCGAGCAGCCCGCGCGTGGCATCACGATAGGTGACGACGAGTTCATCGAAGGTGACGTTGCGCCGGCCGGGGTCGTTGACATCGGGCGAAAGCGAAGCGCAGCGGTTGGTCGGACCAAGCACGCCGGCGACGAATCGGGTCGGCGGGGGGGCTGCGTCGGCCGCCGCGCGCGCAAGACGCGCAGCCTCCAGGTTGAGTTCATAGACCAGGTTGGCGAGCTGGTAGTCGCTCAAGGAGACGGCGTTGGCGTTGAAGGTGTTGGTTTCGAGGATATCGGCGCCGGCTTCAAGGTAGGCGCGGTGCAGATTGCCGATGATCTCCGGCCGGGTGAGGGCGAGCAGGTCGTTGTTGCCTTTGAGCGGAATCGGGTGATCGGCGAAGCGCACACCGCGCAGGTCGGCCTCGGTCAAGTCGAGCTGCTGGATCATCGTCCCCATGGCGCCATCGAGGAGCAGGATGCGTTCGTTCAAGGCCTGACGAAAAAGATCGCGGCGCGACGGGGCGGAATGGGACATGACAACTCCTTTCGCCACCTCAAAATCGCGCACCCGGGTCCGGCCAGAACCTTGGGCATCCTGATAGACTGTTGGCGATTGAGGGGGAAGCGGGTTAAGATGGGGTTGGGCATCACCTGACAGGCCTTGCCGGATGCGACTCAAGGAAGCCGGTCGCGTTCACGGCCGGGTCCGCGCCGGGGGGTTCGACGATGCCCGTGAGGATCATCCGTTGCCGGAGGTGATAAGGATATGCGATTTGCCTTGATGTTGTCACTTGCGTTGCTGCTTTCGCCCCTGCAAGCCCGGGCGCAGGAGATCTACCAAAAGGATGTCTTCACGGTGCGCAAGCTTGAGGGGGTGTGCAAGCTGGAGGTCACCATGACCCTCGAGCGGCGCCCCGCGGTCATCCTTGCCCTGTTTGACAGCAACGTCTACTACGACGAGCTCTTTACCATCCGCGACCCGATCGGTCTGGCCAAGGGGCCGATGGTCATCCAGTTTGACCAGGAGCCGCCGATTCAGGTCGACTTCGCCCCCGGCTTGAACGCCAAGGATGACCATTGGGAGTGGCAGTACCTCGGCCTGAAAAAGGAGAGCAGGGAGGGCAAAGAGTCCAGCCTGCTGCTGGAAGAGGTGAAGCGGCGGCGCACCATGGAGGTGCGCTTCTCCAATGGCACCAAGGAGTTCCAGTTCTCCGTTCCGCTCAAAGGGAGCACCAAGGCGGTCAAGGCCATGAACTCGAAGGAGTGCCAGGCCGCGGGCGCCGGTGAAAACAAGGGCAAGGAGAAGGAGAAAGAGAAAGAGAAGGAGAAGGAGAAGGAGAAGGAAAAAGAGAAAGAGTAGGGAAGCGGGGCCCCTCCTGATCATGCGGGCCGCGTCGCCGGGGCCCTGGGATCGGCCACGCCAATCGCGCAAGGATTGGGGTGGTTTTTTCGCGACTTGGGCAACGATCGGGCCGGGGGGGTGGTGTCTTGGGTCGCCCGGGCGGCGTTCTTGCCTGGGTCCTCAAGGGGTGCCGTAGCGCTGCCGGTACTCTCGAATGGCGGCACAAAGGGCAGCGTGTTCCGGCTTCTTTTCCAGCAAGGAGAGCAGATCGACCAGCCGGGCAATGGCCAGCACCGGAATGTTGTAGGTCTCCTCGATCTCGCGCAAGGCGCAGCTGTCGCCGACCCCCCGCTCCTGTCGGTCGAGGGCGATGATCACCCCCGCCGGTTGGGCGCCGGCGGTCTGAATGAGCTTGATCGACTCGCGGATCGAGGTGCCGGCGCTGATGACATCGTCGATGATCAACACCCGGCCGTTCAACGGGGCACCGATCAGCACGCCGCCCTCGCCGTGATCCTTGGCCGTTTTGCGGTTGAAGGCGTAGGGTATGTCTCGTTCATGGCGCTCATACAGGGCCATGGCGGTGGCCACCGCCAGCGGAATACCCTTGTAGGCGGGGCCAAAGATCATGTCGAAGGCAAGCCCCGACCCCTGGAGGGTGTCGGCATAGAAGTGGGCGAGCCGGGCGATGGTCCGGCCGGAGTTGAAGAGACCGGCGTTGAAAAAATAGGGGGTGCGCCGCCCGGCCTTGGTGATAAAATCACCGAAGAGAAGGATCCGCTCGTCGACGGCAAAGTGCAAAAAGGCCTCGCCGCTGGCAAGAAGAGGGGGGTGGATCATGGAGGATGTTCCTTTCTCGCTATTTTGCAATCTTGACGATGGATCGGCATGATGGACAACAACGGCGCGTCGAACAGGTGGATCTGGGTCGGTCTGTTTTTGCTGGCGGCCAACGGTTGGGCACAATACATGCTCTGGTTTGGCGATCAAGGCCTCGTGCGCTGGCGACGTTCGGAAAACCAGATGCTGACGGCAAAAAAAGAGGTGGCCGAGGTGGCGGAGCGCATCAAACGCATCAAGGCCGATATCCTCTCGCTCGAGAAAGAGCCCAATGTCCTCGAGGAGGTGGCGCGACGCGACATGGGCCTGGTCTACGCCGATGAGATCCTGTTCGTCTTTCCGGAGGGAAGAAGGACGAACCCGACGCCATGAGCAGCCCCGGATTGACCGCGAATCAAGAGGCTGTTTGACAATGCCGGATGGCGCCGCCCCGGCGAGGAGGAGCGGCGTGCGGATGCGCGGCGCAGCGTTTTCGTAGACAAGCAATCGAGCACCGATCCGACGTGAGCCGCGGCAAGCGAGACGGTGTTTTCGGAGAGCCTCTTCAAGCAACCAAGCCCGACCATGGCCAATACCAGCAAGGATAACGAGGATCTCGACGCCTACGTCGCCGAGCCGCTCAGCGACGAGCGGCTGCGGCGGATGAAACGGCTCTTGCGCGAGATGTACCAGGAGGAGTTTGCCACGCGCAAGCTGCACCTGCCGCCGATCAAGACCCGCTCGTTGATCCTCGTCCTCTCCCTGGTCTCGATCCTGGTCTTTGGCATCACCACCCTTTACAATTTCAACCGCTTCGTCACCCTGGAGGAGCGGGTGCTCTCGGCGGAAGGGCATGTGCAGGATGTGTTGCAGCGCCGGCGCAACCTGTTTCACAACCTGGTCAACATGACCTTGAACAACGCCGTCCTCGAACAGGAGATCGTGCAGCAGGTGACCGATCGGCGCACCGAGATTGGCAGACGGGCAGCCGCCGCCGATGCAACCAGCGGCGGGGTGAATGCCGCGCCGGCAACGACGACCAACCCGGCCGCCGCCGCGCCCGTGCCGGGTGCCCCGGCCGTCACCCGCGAGCTGCTCGCGCAACTTGCCGACAACGACCTCGGCCGGGAGGCGGTGGCAAAACTGCTCGCGGTGGCTGAACAGTATCCCCACGTCACCACCACCGTGACCTATCAGCAGTTGATGGATAAACTGGTCGAGATGGAAGATCGCATCTCGCATCGTCGCGACGAGTACAACGAGGAGGTTCGGGTTTATAACACGCTGATCACCTCGTTTCCCTGGTACTTCCTGGCACGCATCACCGGTTTTCGTCGTGCCGAGTACTACCATGTCACCCATACCGAGTCGCCGCAAATGAGCCCGGAGGAGTTTCAGCGCCTGCTGCCGCTGGCGAACAAGCGGCGCGCCGCAACCGCCGCGGACGACGGGAAAAAGAGTACCGAGACCGGGAGTATCCCCAAACCATGAAATATGATCGCTGCCGGTCGTGCTACCACGAACATGTCTGGTACTCCATCGCCAACAACGTCTTCCTGGTCATCTACAAGGGGGTGATGGGGGTGTTGACCGGGTGTCAGGCGCTGATTGCCGATGCCTTCCACTCCTCGGCCGACCTGATTGCCTCGATCATCACCCTGTTCAGCCTGAAAATCTCCGAAAAGCCGCCCGATGCCGATCACCACTACGGCCACGGCAAGATTCAATTCCTCTCCTCGTCGATCGTCGGCCTGATCCTGCTTGGCGGCGGTATTTTCATCCTGATCAACGCCCTCACCTCGGTGGTGAGCGGCACCTATGCCGAGCCGGACCCGATCGCCCTGCTCGGGGCGGCAGTTTCGGTGTTGATGAACGAATTTCTCTTCCGCTACCAAAGCTGCGTCGGCCGCGAAAACAACAGCCCGGCGATCATGGCCAACGCCTGGGACAACCGCTCCGATGCCTTCTCGTCGATGGCGGTGCTTGTCGGCATCGGCCTTGCCACTTTTGGCCTGCCGATTGCCGACCCGCTGGCGGCGATCGGTGTGTCGATCGTCGTCGCCAAGATTGGCATCGACCTTGTTCTGGAGGCGATCGACGGCCTGATGGATACGTCGCTTGGCATCGACGAACTCAAGGCGATCCACGGCGTGGTGAGCAAGGTGCCCGGGATCCAGGGGGTCTCCTACATGCGCGGCCGCACCATGGGCGACAAGCTGCATGTCGAGGTTGATGTCCTGGTCGCCGAAACCCTGAAGGTGTACGAGGGGGATCTCATCGTCGATCTGCTGCGCCAGCGCATCATGAGCGAGGTCAACCACATGGGCGAGCTGGAGATCTTCCTCTCGCCGGTCGAGGTGGCCGAAGGATGAAGATCGGCGAATGGATCGGCCTTGGCGGGGTGGTGACCCTGCTGATCGTCCTGGCCCTGGCGCTCTCCCCCCTGGAGGCACGACGCATCGCCTCCGCGACCGGTGGGGGGGATGGCGCCGCCGGCGCGGCGGTCAGCCTGCTTGTGCCGCAACCCGGCTTTATCGGTCCCCTGCCCGCGACCGGTAACGGCTCTTCCCCCCTCGCCGGGGTGGGGGGTGCGATCAACGTTGCCGCCCGTGCCGTCGTGCCCGATACCGCGCCGCCGGCGACGACGACGGCAGCCGAGGGGAGCGTTTTAGCGCAACCGGGATTGATGCCCTTCGAACAGGCGCCGATGGTGCGCTTCGATGGCACGATCCAGCAGATCACCGAGCTGCCACAACAAGACCAGCAAGTACACATCTGGGTCCACGAGCCGGGCGGGCGCGAGAGCCACATCAGCGTCGGCCCGCAGTGGTTTTTGAGCTACATGGGGTGTACGTTGACGCATGACATGCGCGTCTCCGGCAAGGGTTTTCGCTTTGACCGCACGCGCCTCGACCCCGATCCGGTGATCTATGCCAAGCAGTTGTTCGTCAACAATCGTTGGTGCCAGTTGCGCAACGACGAGGGGTTCGCCCTGTGGTCGAACCAGTTGCGGTAGGTCGGCATGAAAGGGCGGCGGCGACCCAACCGGCCCAGCCCCCTGCTGGGGATGCTCATGGTGTTGGCCATTCTCGGTGCCGGGGCGTTGTTCTACGGCAAGTACAAGGGGACGCTTGCCGAGTGGACGCGCAGCCGTCTGCCGCGTTTTGTGCGCGGGGAGATTTTGGGTTCGATGCCCGCCCCGACCGAGCCGACCATGCCCGAGCAGGTGATCGACACCATCCGGCCGCAAGCCGCCCGACCGGTGAAGATGGTGGTGAGGCGCCTGCCGATCATCACTCATAATGCCAAGATTCCGCACGCCTATTGGGGGCCATGCACGAAGTGTCACCTGATTCGTGGCGGCGACCCGCCCGGCAGCCAGCCGATCACGCCGGTGGGGAAGATCCTGGAGCAGGTGTCGGCGGCGATCTACAAGGTTGGCCCGCCGATCCTGCCCGATTCCACGCGCCACCATCCGGCGGCGGGGCGGTGCATCAAGTGCCATGACATTGTCGTGCAAATGCCAGCGCGTTGATTCCAATTTGCATTCGACGCGAGAACGAGGCAGCAAGGAGGAGGCGACGAGACAGTACGTGTTGTGTACGGCGAGGAGACGACGACGAAGCTAACGAAGTTATCGCTATGAATGCAAGTTGGAATGAGGGGCGGGGGGTCATGTCGGAACAACTTGTCACCTTGATCATCGCCCCCGGCACTGCCTGGTTTCTTGCCCTGTTCGTGCTGCTGCTGGGGGTTTTGGAGTGGGGGGATCTGATCCACTTTCGCCTGCGGACGGTGCGGCGGCAGCTTGATGCCGCCTTGCGCGGTCTCGACGCAAGCCCGGAGGAGCCGGAGGCCTTCGCGGCGGTGTTTCGCCCTTTGAGCGCGCAGTGGGAGGAGATCCCCTTCCTGCGACTGACCTGGCGGGCCTTTCGCGGCACCGTCGTCACCCCGACGCCGGGTGGGGGGATGCGCGCGCTGGCGCGGGCGACCACCTTTTTTGACCCGGAGGTGATGCTGCCGATCGCCCTGCCGCTGCGCCGGTTGCGCGCGGTGCCCTATTTTCTCCTCGGAACCGGCGGCATGGCCACGCTCGTCATGCTGCTGACCACGCTGCTTGTGTACCTGCGTGGCGCGACACCAGGGGATGGGGCGGCGTTGCAGGCGGTGCTTGCAGGTCTGGGCCAGCATCTCCCCTTGCAACTGCTGCCGCTGGCGATGGGAATATTTGTCGCCGTCTGGATCGGTCTTGAGAGCCGGCGACATCTGGCCGGAATCGAGGCGCGCATCCATCACTTTGCCCATGGGGTCGAGACGCGCATCGGTTATCTGGCCGATGCCAGTCTGCTCGTTGATCCCTTGCGCGACGCCGGGGCGGGGGTCGCGGCCACTCTGCCCGCCGACTTAAGCGAACGCCTGGTCGACGCCCTGCGCGGCCTGCTCGACGAATACCGTGCCATACCAGGAAGCAACCGGGAACTGGAAGGGGCCTGGCTGCGCACGTTGCAGGAGATCCTCAAGCCGGTGGTTGATCATCTCGGCAGGAATACCGCGCGCTGGGAGCGGCTGCTTGATCTGCTTGAACGCGGTAACGCCGCCCGTGACGAGAGCCTGGAGCGGCTTGATCATCGCCTCGGCGAGATGCAGCAGCGGACAGCCGCGCGCAGTGGCGATCAGGCGTTGGTCACGGCGGTCGATACCCTGGGCGGTCGCCTCGATGCCGCCTTGCGCGAGCAGGGGGAGCGCGTGATCCAGCGTCAGGAGCAGGGGGAGCGGCGACGCAGCGATCTGCACGCCACCCTGGTGGCCTTCGCCCAAGCGAGTCAGGGGCAATCCGAGCGGCTTGCGCAGCTGCTTGACGGGGTGCGTGCCAGTCTGGAGCAGGTGCGCCTGACCTTGCAATCAGGATCTTCCGCACAGCAGGGCACACTGCACGCGCAGTGGCAGCAGCTGCGCACCCTGGTGCAGGAGATGGTGCTGGAGATGCATCAGGGTCTGGAACGGCAGCAGGAGCGGGTGTTGCCGACCCTGACCCGTTTTGCCACCGCCCTGGATGCGCTTGAGACCCGGCAGGCGCGGCGCGACCAGGCGTTGCAGTCAACCCTGCTTGAAGGGGTTGCCGCCAGCATGCGCCATGAGGGGGCGCAGTGGGCGGAGCGGCAGGGGCGTGATCTGCAACAGGCCCTCGACCAGATGCAGCGGCGGATTGCCGCCCTCACCCCGCACGATGCCGACCATCTGCACGCCCTGGCCGACAAACTCGAACGCATTCTGGTGCTGTTGGCAACCCGTGGCGGCGAGGTGAGCGGTCTCTCCCTGGAGCCGGTGATTGCCTGGGTGCGCGAGGAGTCAAGCCGCATGGCCGAGCGGCATGAGGCGGTGATTCGCAAGGCGCTTGCGGCCTGGCAGGCAGCGCTGCCGGATCAGGATGGGCAAAAGGGGGAGATTGCCTCCTACATGCAGCGCATGGAGCGGGCGGCGCACAAGCTTGAGGAGGGGGTCGACCTGCTCACGAGCATCGGCGACATCGGCCCGCGCACGTTGCCCGCGCCCGAGACCGGGCAGGCGGTGGTCGATGGCATGCAGGCGTTGCAGCGGTTGCTTGATGGGGTTCGGGAGTTACAGCATCTGCACACCGATCTCCTCGGGTCGCTGACTCCGGCCACCGAGCAGGTGTTGCGGGAGGGGCTCGCCGGTTTCGAGCAGCAGGTGCGAGAGAACCAGACACAGCTGTGGGCCGAGAACAACCAGAAGGTCACCGACACGTTGCAATCCCTGCTCGCGCGGTTCGATGGGCAGCTCGCCGCGCGCCTTGATGACGCGCGGGAGCAGCAGACCCGGACCTTGCGGGAGGGCTTGCAGGAGGGGCTGCGGGAGCAGTCGGTGCAGCCGCTCGTTCTCGACGAAGCGGTGGTTGACCGGCTGCGCGAGGGCGTTGCCAGCGACCTGCAAGCGCAGACTAAAGCCCTGCAAACGACCCTGCGCGAGGGCGTCGCCAGCGACCTGCA
>PEAJ01000028.1 GCA_002753495.1 Magnetococcales bacterium HA3dbin3
ATCCGCCCGACTCCTTTGCTGAAAAACGCAAAGGAGTCGGACAATGGCGCGCCCCCTGGGGGCGATTTTCGCGAAAAGCATGCGAAAATCGCCCGTGGGTAGGGGGGCGGGAAGGAAAAAAAAGAAAAAAGGAAAAACCTCGGGGCTTCGCCCCGAACCCCACCGGGGGGCAGGCGGAGCCTCCCCCCGGACCCCCCAACCACTTTTAAAAATCAAAAACAATTTTGTCGGGGCCCCACCCCAAACCTCGCCAACGGGAGCTGCCTTAACCCACAAACTTTGCTATCCTGCCCGCCCACCGGCACAATCAAAGACCGGTCGATAAAAACAAAAACCATATTAAATCAATAATCTATATTTCCAAAGGCAATCCGGTCGATGCGACAAATACACGATTTGGTCACCCTGGATCGCCGCCACATCTGGCACCCCTTCACCCAGGAAAAATCCGCCCCCCCACCCATCCCGATCACCTCGGCGGAAGGGGCCACCCTCTTCGCCGCCGACGGCCGCAAATACCTGGACCTGATCTCCTCCTGGTGGGTCACCACCCACGGTCACGCCCACCCAACCATCGCCCGCGCCATCGCCGCACAAGCGGAAAAACTTGAACAAGTCATCTTCGCCGGCTTTACCCACGAACCGGCAGTCAAACTTGCGAGCCGCCTGGCGGCACGCCTGCCACCGGGTGTCAATCGGGTCTTCTTCTCCGACGACGGCTCGACCTCGGTGGAAGTGGCGCTGAAAATGGCCTGCCAATACTGGATCAACCGCGGTCAACGCCGCTCCCGCTTCCTCGCCTTCGAGGGGGGATATCACGGTGACACCGTCGGCGCGATGTCGGCGGGAAAGGCCTCGGGATTTTTCGATGCCTTCGAGGCGATGCTCTTTCGCGTCGACGCCGTCCCCTTCCCCGCCTGCGAGGGGGCATATCACGGTGACACCGTCGGCGCGATGTCGGCGGGAAAGGCCTCGGGATTTTTCGATGCCTTCGAGGCGATGCTCTTTCGCGTCGACGCCGTCCCCTTCCCCGCCACCTGGATCGGCGATGAAGAGGTGGCAGAGAAAGAGAAGAATGCCCTCAAGGCCCTCACCCGCTATCTCGATGAAAATGCCCACGCATGCGCGGCGGTGATCATCGAACCCCTGGTGCAGGGGGCGGGCGGCATGCGCATGTGCCGCCCGGACTTCCTGCGCGCCCTCGCCGCCAAACTCAAGCACGCCGACATCCCGCTCATCTTCGACGAGGTGATGACCGGCTTCGGGCGGACGGGGGCGATGTTTGCCTGCCACAAGGCCGGCGTCGACCCAGACATCATCTGTCTTTCCAAAGGTTTAACCGGGGGATTTATGCCGCTGGCGGTCACCGTCTGCCGCGACAGCATCTACCAGGCCTTTCTCGATGACGGCTTCGACCAGGCCTTCGCCCACGGCCACTCCTTCACCGCCAATCCGCTGGGGTGCGCGGCGGGCATTGCCTCGCTTGAGCTGTTCGAGCGGGAGAAGACCCTGGCGCGCGTGGTCAACATCGAGCGGGTGAACAGGGAGCGGGTGCTGGAACTCATGCGTCATCCGAAGGCGACGCGTGGTCGGGTTCTCGGGGGCATTGCCGCCATCGAGCTGGATGATTCGATCCTCTATGGCTCCGAGGTAAGCCACCAGTTGCGTGCTTTTTTTCTTGAGCGTGGTTTGTTGATTCGTCCCCTGGGCAACGTTATTTACCTGCTGCCGCCCTATTGCATCACCGATGCTGAGTTGCATCGTGCCTGGAATGTGATTGAGGAGGCACTTAGCAGCGTGGTGTAGAGAAGCCCCGCTACATACATCGAGAGCACAATTCAGCTGAAGTCAGCCCACACGGTCTAAGATCGTAAGTTATTGTGTTTTTTGCTATTATACTGATTCTGAACCTGACCCTCCCGACATGTCCGGTGAAATGGAACAAAACCACCAAGTGTCCTCATCTCCAGGCTCATATTCGTATATTTGGGGAGGTGGTCCAATAGAAGTTGCCGTATAAAATGGAGGGTACACATTAAAAATTATTCTATCGATTTCTGGAATTTTATTGTGGTGTAATCTATTAAGAAATACCAGAATTTGTTCCATGTATTCATAAGCATATTCATGAGAATAATCGTCAAAATTCACAACAAAATAAACGAACTTCCGAACATTTCTTGAATTGTTTTTACGAAATTTTTCTAATTGTCTTTCAGATGATTCCAGAGTTCTTCTTAATTTAACAAGAAAACCTTCTGGCAAATATCTGGAAACAGAAAGAACATCATTGGATGACTCTTTATCTACAGTTTCATCTGACCTATTAATAGTCTTAACTTCGCATAATATCAATTCATCGTCATACTCAACCATAAGATCTGGAGTTTTGCCTTTACTCTTGGGGACAAAACTTGGGGTCGCGCGAAATAATTTGAACAAATATACATAGGCTTTGGCCTCATTCAGTCTATTAAGGGCTTGTTCCCAACCCCGTCTCTCATCCTTCCTCGCAAACCATAAAACGAGATGCTCCCTGAGACGCTCCCACGACCCAGGATCAAGCTCAGCGAGAACGGCCTCAATATGGGAAAATATCTTCCGCTTGGTTCCTCGCAAAGACACAGGGTGGTCATCGTCCGGAGTCCCGTCGAAAAGACCGCCAAACTGGTGCTGTCGCTGCTGCTGCGCTGGATCGTCACCACGCTTAGCAACAAGGAGGTCCCAAATCTCACGAAGTCGCGGGAAAAGATCCGAAGACACGTCACCACCCCCTATCCATGGCACAACGGCACCCCAGGAACCCACCCCATCCACAACAGGCGGGTCACCTTTCGTATCGCGATGCCAAAACCCGAGGCGCAGACGCCCAAACGCCACACCAAGCACGAAACGCCCGGCCGCACGGGAAATCTTGGTTGCTCAAAGGCAGTGGGCCGGCTTCCCCTTAGGCTGCCTGGACGGCCACCGCATGCCCGAGACGCGCAATGCGGTTGGCGGCATCGACATAGACCAGGCGCGGCTGATGCCTGGCATATTCGGCTTCGTTGATCTGGGCGAAGGCGGCGATGATGACCAGATCACCCGGGGTGGCGCGATGCGCCGCCGAACCATTCAGGGAGATCATCCCGCTGCCACGCTGACCACGAATGGCATAGGTGACCAACCGCTGACCATTGTTGACGTTCCAGATGTGGATCTGCTCATACTCCCGGATGCCGGAAGCATCGAGCAGATCCTCATCGATGGCGCATGAACCTTCGTAATCCACCTGGGTTTCAGTGACGGTTGCCCGATGAATTTTGCATTTCAGCACGGAAAGTTCCATCCGCTTTCTCTGCCTCCCTCAGTTGCGAATCAACTGCCGATTGTCGATCAGTCTCGCCGATCCTACCCAGGCGGCGATCAAAATAACAGGATTTTTTTTGCACTGCACCATAGGTGCCAACGTCTCCGGATCGCGTGCCGCCACATAGTCGATGCGCGTGATACCGGCCGTGGTCAGCACCGCCCTGGCTGTCGCCTCCAGGGCTGCCGGATCCTCTTCCCCGGCGGCGTAGAGCTCCTGCGCCCGTTTGAGCGCCCGAAACAAGGCCGCCGCCTGCGCGCGCGCGTGTTCATCGAGATAGCGGTTGCGGCTCGACATCGCCAGACCGTCGGCCTCGCGCACCGTCGGCAGGCCGACGACTTTCAAAGGCATGGCCAGATCATCGACCATGCGCCGAATGACGAGAAACTGCTGATAATCCTTCAGGCCAAAATAGGCGACCCGCGGCCGCACAAGGTTGAACAAAATGGCAACGACCGTCGCCACCCCCTGGAAATGACCAGGACGACAACGACCACACAGATCCTCGGCCAGCGCCCCGACCTGCACGCGCGTCTGATGCCCCTCCGGATAGATGTCGACCACCGCCGGCAGAAACAGGGCATGACAACCGGCCTGCTCAAGCAGGCTCTGATCCTGCTCCAGGGTGCGCGGATAGCGTTGAAAATCCTCGTTCGGACCAAACTGGGTGGGATTGACGAAGATCGAGCCGATCACCCGGTCACACCCCTGACGCGCGGTCTGAAACAGGGAGATGTGCCCGGCATGCAACGCCCCCATGGTCGGCACAAATCCGACGCGATGACCGGCACGGTACGCATCCTCCACCCATTGGTCGAGGGCCTGGCGGGTTGTCAACAATTCCATATGCTTGAAGGACCTGTCTGCCCCTGGATTGGCTGTTGGGGGATCAGCTGTTGAAGCTGTGTTCGGCGCCGGGGAAGGTGCCTTCGCGCACCGCCGCGGCGTAGTCTCCTACTGCCTGGCGCACCTGTGCGCCCCCGGGCATGAACTCTTTGACAAAACGGGGTTTAACCCCCTCGTACAACCCCAAAAGATCGTACAGGACGAGCACCTGGCCATCGCAGCCGGGGCCGGCGCCGATGCCGATGGTCGGGATCGGCAACCGCGCGCTGATGGTCGTGGCAAGCGGTGCCGGGATCCCTTCGAGGACGACCGCCCCGGCACCGGCCTCGGCCAGGGATTCGGCGTCGGCGGTGATGCGTCTGGCGGCAGCCTCGTCGCGCCCCTGCACGCGAAACCCACCGAAGGCGTGGACCGACTGCGGCGTCAACCCGACATGCCCGATCACCGGCACCCCACGTTCGACAAGGAAACGCACGGTCGCCGCCATCGCCTCCCCACCTTCGAGCTTGACCGCGTGACAACCGCTCTCTTTGAGCGCACGCACGGAGCTGGCCATCGCCGACTCGGGCCCTTCGTGGTAGCTGCCGAAGGGCAGGTCGCACACCACCAGGGCGCGTGCTGTTCCACGTGCAACGGCGCGGGTGTGGTAGATCATCTCGTCGAGGGTAACCGGCAGCGTAGTCTCATGTCCTTGCACGACCATCCCCAGGGAGTCGCCGACGAGCAGCAGATCAACTCCCGCCTGATCGAGCAGTCGGGCAAAGGTGAAGTCGTAGGCGGTGACGGCGACGATCTTGCGGCCTTCGCGTTTCATCGCCATCAACCCGGGAACGGTAACGCGCCGGACGGTCACGGGCCGACCTCCGGCCTCGCGCCGATCCGGGGGGGATTTGCGCACCCCGCCCGATGACCCCCATGCACCCGCCCGGGGTCGTGCCCGCCCCGGCGGCGAGGATCCAGGGGAACCAAAACGCAAAAAATTCGCCGGCTACGGCCGCGAATGGTGATGAAACCAGGCGACATGGCAAAAATTGTCCCGGTCTACCTGCCCCTATGCGGACGGGATCGATCCAGGCCTTTCCGTCGATTTTTTATTCCGATTCACACCCGGGAGCGACAGGCACGCGCACGATTTTGGAAAACACCCTGCACCCTTCCGCTCCTCGTGCTCTCCCGCAACTTCTCCACCCCGGGCACATCCGTGGGGAGGGGGGGAGCCCATCCGCCGCGGCCACGCTCACGCGTCACGATAGCCAAACCGCTCATCCACAACCCCGGCGCACTGGCCGCCGGCGTGCCGTTTTCCCTGACCCCAGGCGACGCCGCACGGCGTCCGTGGGCGGCCTCCTGGCCATTCCGGTCACCGCTCCCCAACGGCAGGGGGTCGGTGCCACGCGCGACAATCTCTCCACACGCAGGGGATCATTCACCTTTTTCAGCAATCTGTCAACGGTTTCACACAATATCGGGTGTTGAAGATCCGGTGCCAGATCCGCGAGCGGTCGCAGGACGAAGCGGCGTTCGTGCAGGCGCGGATGCGGCAGCGACAGGCGCGGGTTGGCGATGATGCGTCTGCCGTGGAACAGCAGATCCAGGTCGACCCTGCGCGGTCCCCAGGGACGCTCCCACCCTCGCCGCCGACCCAACCGCCATTCGAGGCGGCGCAGGAAACGAAAGAGCGCCAACGGCTCCAGCCGCGTGATCACCGCGAACACGGCATTGGTAAACCACGGCTGGGCGATTGGGCCGAGCGGTTCGGTGCGGTAAAGGGCGGAGGCTGCGATCAGACGCGACGAGCCGGAGCACGATACCGCGCGCAAAACCCGCTCCCAGGCTTGTCTGGTGTTGCCGAGGTTGGCGCCGAACGCGACCCAGGCGGTGCGCGCCCCCGCATCGCGACAACGCCAACCGCGCATCAGGCACCCGCCACCACGTCGACCGCCCTGCCCGCTCCCGGTCGTGCCGGACATGCGCGCCGCCGCCCTTGCGCCACCACCTCGCAGCCATCCCGACCTGGAACGGGGAAAGGAAGTCAGGCCACCACCTTGATGTGCCAGGGCTCGAAGCGCACGCCGAGCAGGTTGTCCTGCGGGTAGCGCATCTGCACGTAGCCGCACTCGCGCAACCTTCTGAAGACATCGGACTCGACGAAGCGCGCGGTAAAGTTGGCCTCGCCGAACCCCACCTGACCGACATCGAAGTCGCCGACGCCGTGAAAAGAGTAGCCCGGAGGCGCCAGGGAGCGCGACGCCAACGACAGGTTGCCGCTCGCCTCGTAGGCCTTGGTCAAAAAGAGCAGAAACTGCTTGGGCACGCTGCGCACGCCGGAGGTGAGAACGGCCTGGTCACCAACATCGCGGCGAATACGACGATACACCTCCACCGCCTGTCCCTTGAACAAAAAGTTGCCGGTGAACGGCACCTTGACGATCTCTTGGCGCGGGGTGCGTTCGGTCAAGTTTTTCAGGGGTTTCTTGCCCATGAACCCGTAGGTGGTGGCGGTTTCATGGAAGATCATCTCCATGAAATCGAGCTCGGCGCGGGTGAAGAGGCCGACGCGCGGCTTTTCGGCGGCGACCTTCAGGGCCTCGTCGAAGTCCAGGAGGTAGAAATTGCCGTAGCCAACCACCTGTTGCAGGCGTTCGAGGCGCCGGACTGTCGACTCAAGGATTCTGAACTGGGTCGGGTCAAGGTAGGCGTCGCCGGGGAGGTGTTCGTTGAAATGCCGGGTGCGCAACAGGGCCAGTTCCAGTTCCGGATCGCTGGTCGTGTTGACCGCCGGAGCCATCGGCAAGGGGGCAACCTCCGGCGGCGAAGCCAGCGCGTCGGAGACGAAGCCGATCCCGGCAGCCCCAAGGGCCATGCCTTTCAGAAACTGGCGCCTTTCCATTTTCATCGAACCCCGGCGACTCTCAAGCCATTCCCTTACTGCCTCTTTGGCGTCATCGGTGACCGACCACCAAGGGGCAACACCATCCGGCAAACCAGCCATCCACCCGAAAACCGCCCCGCAACCGCCGGGGAGACCCCCGAACCCGAAAAGCGCCGTCTCGATCGACCCCGACCTTAAGCCCCCTGACACCGCCGGGGAGCCACCCGCCACCCCAAAAACACCAAAGCCAGCCCGCCGGCCATGCTAGCGCAGCGGAAGTGAAAAATAAAGCCCCTTCATCTTTCCGGAATTGACGCTTTCCCCCGGATTAAAGTAAAACCGGTCGAAGCCCGTCTGACTTAGAAATTTGTCGATCACGGAAGATTATGGTTGACCGTCCCTGTCGTTGCATTTTTTTCCGCCGGTCCTTCCCTGGTTTCCTGGCCTTATGCCTGCTTGGGGCCCTGCCGATCTGGGCCGCTGCCGCATCCTCTGCCTCACAAGCCGAGGCGCCGCTCCGATCCCCCGCGCCGCTTTTGACCCCGCATGGGCAGATCGTCAAGGTGTGCGAGCAAATTGGTCGCAAGCTTGGCAGCGTCACCACCGAGGAGTGTCTGGCCAGCGGTCTGGTGCCCACCAGCGGACGCTCCGTCAACGGCGTGCCGCTGCTGCTCAGGGAGTACCCGGCTGTACCAGGAAAACCGCCGCAGGGTCGTGTCTTGGTTCTTGGTGGCATCCATGGGGACGAATACTCCTCGGTCAGTGTCGTCTTCAAGTGGATGCAGAAATTGGACCAATTCCACTCAGGTTTGTTCCATTGGCATGTGGCCCCGCTCGTCAATCCGGATGGCCTGTTCATGCGCAAATCCCGGAGGGTAAACGCCCATGGTGTTGACCTGAATCGAAATTTTCCCACCAACGACTGGGATCGGGAGAGTCAGGGGTACTGGGTCAACACCACCGGGCGCGACCCGCGCCGCTTCCCCGGCCTGACCCCTTTGAGCGAGCCGGAGTCGCAGTGGATTCAGGCGGAGATTGAACGTTTTCGCCCCAATGTCATCGTCTCGGTGCATGCCCCGTACAATCTGCTCGACTTTGACGGCACCAAGACCCGGCCGCCGCACAAGCTCGGGCATCTCTATCTCGATCCGATGGGCACCTACCCCGGATCGCTTGGTCGCTACGCCGGGGTCGAGAAGAAAATTCCCACCATCACCATCGAGTTGACCTACGCCGGCATCATGCCCACCAGCGATGAGACCCGCAATATCTGGACGGATTTGATCCACTGGCTCAGCACCAACATCACCGACACCCCGACCGCCAATCTCTATGCCCGCAACGCGCGGCCGGAGCCGGCACCGCCGCCGGCAAGCGCCCTTTTATCTTCATCCACCTTGCCGTCGGTCATGCCATGAATCCGGAACTGGACACGCTGCAACCTTACCCTTTTCAAAAACTTGCCACCCTGCTGCACGGGGTGACCCTGCCTGTGGGAGTGCAGCCGATCGATCTGTCGATCGGCGAACCACGGCATCCGGTGGCCCCTTTCCTGCGCGAGCGTCTGGCGGCGGCCCTCGATGGTGTCACCCGCTACCCGACCACGCGCGGCCAGGCTGATCTGCGTCAGGCGATGGCCAAGTGGCTGCAGAGGCGCTTTCAGCTTGACGCCCTCGATCCGGAACGTGAGGTTTTGCCGGTCAACGGCACGCGCGAGGCGCTCTTTTCCATTGCCGCCGCCGTGCTTGACCCCGCGCGCCAGGGTCCGCGGCCACTCGTGGCCATGCCCAACCCCTTCTATCAGATTTACGAAGGGGCGACGCTCATGGCCGGGGGGGAACCGCTCTACGTCGAAACCCGTGCCAACAATGGTTTCATCCCCGACTTTGCCGCCCTGCCGGCCGCGACCCTGGATCGGGTGCGGTTGATCTATCTCTGCACCCCGTCCAATCCCACCGGCGCGGTGCTCAGCGAGGAGCAGCTGATCGCCCTGATCGAGCTTGCCGATCGCCACGACTGCATCCTCGCCTCCGATGAGTGCTATTCGGAGATCTGGTTCGACGCCCCGCCCCCCGGCCTGTTGCAGGCCGCCAAACGTTTGGGCCGGCACGATTATCGGCGCTGCCTGGTGTTTCACTCCCTCTCGAAGCGGTCGAACATGCCCGGGGCGCGCACCGGTTTTGTCGCTGGCGATGCCGAGGTTTTGCAACGCTATTTGCATCTGCGCACCTACACCGGCTGCGCCACTCCGCCGTTCATCCAGGACGTGGCCGCGCTCGCCTGGTCCGACGAGGCGCATGTGTCAGACAACCGCCTGCTGTACCGCCAAAAATTGGCGACGGCGCTCGCGATCCTCGAACCGGTGCTGCCAGTCACCCCGCCGCAGGCCGGCTTTTACCTGTGGCTGCGGGTGCCAGGAGGCGGTGAATCATTCGCGCGGACGCTCTACGCGGAAGAAGGGGTGACGGTTCTGCCCGGGGCCTACCTGGGGCGCGATGCCGCCGGCGGCAATCCCGGTCATGATTACGTCCGCATCGCCATGGTCGCACCGCCGGATGACAACCGCGAGGCGATGGCGCGCATCGCCCGCTGCGCCGGTCGTCTTCTCACGCCAGATCACGGATCATAACCCTGCACTATATCACCGACAAAATTCCGATCCTCCCCGCCTCCCTGGCCACGGAAGATACGGACCTTGCTTAAAAACACCCTGTCGGTTGGCAAGCAGCTCAAGGAGCTCTTGGGCACGGAGCATTTCGATGCCCTGGTCGAGGAGGCCAAGGCGGCTGCCGAAAAAGCGGAAGCTTCCACGACACGCCTCTCCGATGCGGAACTGGCCGCCCTGCATGGCTACACCGATCACACGCGCCCGGACGGGGAGAACGATTACCAAGTCATAAACGGGGCTCTGCGAGACGGGAGCCGGGAAGAGTTGAAGCTCTTGGCACCGTATATCAACGCCTTGATATACGCCCTGGAAAAACTCCCCGATTACGCCGGGGATGTGACGCGCGTGACAAACTTGCCGCAACACGTCGCGGAGACCCTTGCCCCAGGTGGCACCTACAGCGATCCGGCCTTCATGAGTACGGCCACGGGCTTGAGTCGATTCAGGGGAAAGTATCTATTTTTTATCAAATCAAAAACCGGCAAATATATCGCTCCCCTTTCCATGTATCCCTACCAGCACGAAGTGTTGTACCCTCCGGGGAAGGAGTTCATTATTGAGGCAGTGCGGGAAACGGCAGGTGGTAAGGTCGAAGTGGACCTAAAGGAGAAGTGAGATGAAATTCGGATATGCCCCTGACTTGACAGAAGAGGAAATTGCGGATCTTGAACGCCGTCACCGGCTTGTCGATGAGATGATCGTACGGCAGGAGGATGATCTTCTCCCTGAATTTTTCAAGAAAGAGAATATGGACGGCGTGCGCATCTACCCCCCTGGCGTCAAGCCGCCCCTCACCCTCTGGCAGCAGATGAAGGACGCCGGGGAGGTTTGACCGGGCATGTCCGACACCCCCGCCTCGACCTGAGTCGTCGCGATGGTGCGGCTTGCACCCGGAAGTCACGCCGACCGGCATCACCGCGGATGCCGGCGCGAACCCACCCAAACGAAGGGATTTGCAACCGGTCGACGCTGACGCCACGGATGCCAAAGGCTGTCGCCGATTAAGATGCGAGCGCTCCCCCAATTCCCTGGCGCGAGAGCTGGGAAAGAGCATGCCGAACCAGACATTGACGCCTCTGGAGAAAAAATTCAGGCAGCTTGTTGGGGACGAAAGGGTCAATGCCCTCGCGCGGGATGCCCGGCAATCCGCCATCGGGTACGGCCAGTCGACACATGATCTCTCCGTCGTCGACCTGGCTGCCTTGCGCTACTATACCGGGCTTACGCCGGGCAAAAGCGGCGAGCGTAACCACGATGTGATCAATAAGGCTTTGCGGAACAGAAATCGCCAAGAGCTGAAACGGCTGGCCCCTGCCATCGACTCCCTGGAAACAGCCCTCGCCAAACTGCCCGACTATGCGGGCGATGTGACACGGGCCACCGACCTGCCAGATGACGTGGTGGGGGACATTTTCCCAGGGGGCGTTTACCGCGACCCGGGGTTCATGAGTACGGCCATCGGCGAGACCAGTTTCAGCGGTGAGTACATGTTTTTTATCAAATCGAAGACTGGGAAATGGGTCGAGCCATTTTCTTTCCATCCCGAGCAGAAAGAGGTGTTGTATCCACCGGGAGGGGAGTTTACCATCATCTCAGTGACGCCCGGAGATGATGGCAAAATCCTGGTTGAGTTGGAGGAGAAATAAGATGCAATTCGGGACGATACCAAACCTGACCGATGAACAAAAAGAGACCATTAAACGGCATAACGAGATGGCAGAGAGGATGATCGCCGAACGCAAAGCCAACCCCCCCACCGAATATTTCAAAGGTGAAAGGTTCATGGGAGGGGAATTTTTCCCCCCTGGCGTCAAGCCGCCCCTCACCCTCTGGCAGCAGATGAAGGACGCCGGGGAGGTTTGACCGGGCGCGCCCGACACTCTCCTTGACCTTTAAGTCGTCGCGATGGTGCGGCTTGCACCCGGAAGTCACGCCGACCGGCATCACCGCGGATGCCGACGCGAACCCACCCAAACGAAGGGATTTGCAACCGGTCGACGCTGACGCCACGGATGCCAAAGGCTGTCGCCGATTAAGATGCGAGCGCTCCCCCAATTCCCTGGCGCGAGAGCTGGGAAAGAGCATGCCGAACCAGACATTGACGCCTCTGGAGAAAAAATTCAGGCAGCTTGTTGGGGACGAAAGGGTCAATGCCCTCGCGCGGGATGCCCGGCAATCCGCCATCGGGTACGGCCAGTCGACACATGATCTCTCCGTCGTCGACCTGGCTGCCTTGCGCTACTATACCGGCCTGACCAATATCGAGGGCGGTGAGCGCAACCACCAACTGATCAACAGTGCCCTGCGCAACGAGGACCTCGAAGAAGCCAATCGTCTTGCACCCGTTATTGAAACTCTGAAGACCGCCATAGCCAAGCTGCCTGACATGGCGGCTGACGTGGTGCGCGCGACGGATTTGCCGGACCACGTGGCGGAGGGAATTGCGCCAGGGAGTATTTGCAGCGATGCCGGGTTCATGAGTACAGCCATCGGCGAGACCAAATTCAAGGGCAAGTACATGTTTTTTATCAAATCAAGAACCGGAAAGTGGATCGAGCCGTTTTCTTTCCACCCCGAGCAGAAAGAGGTGTTGTATCCACCAGGGAGGGAGTTTACCATCATTTCGGTGACGCCTGGGGATGATGGTAAAATCAAGGTTGAGCTGGAGGAGAAGTGAGATGCAATTCGGAACGATACCAAACCTGACCGATGAACAAAAAGAGACCCTCAAGCGGCATAACGAGATGGCAGACAGGATGATTGCCGCGCAAAAAATCAACCCCCCCACCGAATATTTCAAAGGGGAGAGGTTTATGGGCGGGAATTTTTATCCTCCCGGAGCGACACCTCCCGAGTCATTCTATGACCGCATGGTGCGCGAAGGAAAGATTAAGATCTGATGTCCGGCGCTCTCCTCGACCTTTAAGTCGTCGCGGTTCGCGGCCCGCGCCCGGAAGGCCACGCCCGCCAGCGTCCCGCGGATACCAACGCGGACCCACCCAAACGAAGGGATTTGAAACACCATGTCCGATTCCGTGCGCATCATCGAGGAGGCCTGGGAGAACCGGGCGGCGATCCAACCCACCACGCAAGGCCCGGTGCGCGAGGCGGTCGTGGCGGCAATCGAGGGATTGGACAACGGCACCCTGCGCATCGTCGAAAAACGCCCCGATGACCCGGAGGCCACCCACGGCTGGGTGGTCAACCAGTGGCTGAAGAAGGCGGTTCTGCTCTTTTTCCGACTCAACGACAACGTCTTCATGGGCGATCGCGCCGCCCCCGCCTTCGACAAGGTGCCCTTGAAGTGCGTCGGCTGGGATGATGCCCGATTCCGCGCCGCCGGCTTTCGCATGGTGCCACCGGCGACGGTGCGCAAGGGAAGCTTCATCGCCTCCGGGGTGGTGTTGATGCCCTCCTATGTCAACATCGGCGCGCGGGTGGAGGACGGCACGATGATCGACACCTGGGCCACCGTCGGCTCGTGTGCGCAGATCGGCCGCAACTGCCACATCTCCGGCGGCGCCGGGATTGGCGGCGTCCTTGAACCATTGCAAGCCAACCCGGTGATCATCGAGGACGATTGCTTCATCGGCGCGCGGGCGGAGGTGGCCGAGGGGGTGATCGTGCAGCAGGGGGCGGTGTTGTCGATGGGGGTCTATCTCGGGCGCTCCACCCCTATCGTCGAGCGGGCGACCGGGAAAATCTTCACCGGTTACGTCCCCCCCTATGCGGTGGTCGTTCCCGGCACGCTGCCCGGCAAGGTCGGCCCTGACGGCACCCCGGGGCCCAACCTCTACTGCGCGGTGATCGTCAAGACCGTCGACGCCAACACCCGGGCAAAGACCGCGATCAACGAACTCCTGCGCCCCTGACGACGATGCCTACCCGTCCCCTCCCCTTCAGGCCACGGCGTGGGTCCCTTGCGCCCGGGCGCGTGCGCTTGCCAATGCGGAAGGAACGACGTTGAACGATCGTCGGTCTCCCGATCCAGTGGCACTGGCGTGCGAACTGGTCCAGGTCCCCTCGGTCACGCCGGATGATCATGGCTGTCAGGCCATCCTGATGCGCCAGCTGGAGACGCTGGGGTTTGTCATCCATCCCCTGCCTTTCGGGGCGGTGAAAAATTTTTACGCGCGCCTTGGCAGCTCCGGGCGTCATTTTTGTTTTGCCGGCCACAGCGATGTCGTCACCCCGGGGGTGGCTTCGCAGTGGCGCTTCTCCCCTTTCGCCGGCACGATCGCGGATGGTCTTCTGCATGCCCGCGGGGTGTGCGACATGAAGGGGGCACTCGCGGCGATGGTCGCCGGCGTTGCGCGCTTTCTCGCCAAACGCCCCGATTTTGCCGATCATGACACCCTTTCATTCCTGATCACCGGTGACGAGGAGGGGGAGGCACTCGACGGAACCGTCCGCATGCTCGAATGGCTGCAAGCGCGCGGCGAAACCCTCGATTATTGCCTGGTCGGGGAGCCGACAAGCACGGCCGTTCTCGGCGATTGCATCAAGAACGGTCGGCGCGGTTCACTCAACGGGCGCATCGTCATCGCCGGGGTTCAGGGGCATGTCGCCTATCCGGATCTGGCGACCAACCCGATCCATGCCGCCCTGTCGCTGCTCGATCCCCTCGCCCGGCATGTGTTCGACACCGGCAACACCGATTTCTCTCCGACCAGCCTGCAATTCACCGCGATCCAGGCCGGCGGCAGTGCCACCAACGTCATCCCGGCGACCCTGACCGCTGCCTTCAACATCCGCTTCAACACCGAGCAGACGCCTAAGAGTCTGGAAGGAACGCTGCGCCGACTGCTCGACGCAGCCTTATTCCAATTCCAGATCAAGATGGCAACGAGGCGGCAACGCGTGAGCGACGAGACAGTACATGTTGGGTACGGCGAGGAGCAAACAAGGCAGCCAACAAAGTTGCCGCTTGATATGGAATTGGAATTGGTCACCCAAGATCCGCGTCTGACCTACACCCTGGAGCTTGCCGTCAGCGGGCTGCCCTTCCGCACGGCGGGGGGGGAGCTGCTCGATGCGTTGCGCCGTGCCGTCGTTTCCGTCACTGGGCTCAAGCCGCGGCTCTCAACCGGTGGCGGCACCTCCGATGCGCGTTTCATCGCCCGGGTCTGTCCGGAGACAGTCGAATTTGGCCTGGTCGGGACAACCATGCACAAGGTCGACGAACGCTGTCCGGTAAAGGATCTGGAGCAACTGGCCGCGGTGTATTGTCGGCTGTTGGAAGAGGTTTTTCCGCCGCGTCGGGCTTGAACGCCCGGGACTCCCCGCAATCCGCCCGGGGACGTTTTTCGCGAAAGGCATACGAAAATCGCCCGGGGGCAGGGGGGCGGAGAGACAAAACCCCAATCCCCTCCTCTACTGCCGTAAAATCGCCTGATTTTCCAGAAACCACTGGTAGGTCTGCCGCAACCCGTCGGCAAGGGGGATTTTCGCCCGCCACCCCAGGTTGGTCAGCCGGGAAACATCAAGACACCGGCGCGGCGTGCCATCGGGTTGGCTGGGATCAAAACGCAACGTGCCGGTGTAGCCGACCGCCGCCTTCACCATCTGCGCCACCTCGGCAATGCTCACCTCGATACCACTGCCAACATTGAGAAAACAACACCCGGGCCCGGTGGCCTGGGCAAATTGCGTATCGGAAAGATGCATGATGAAGACCGTGGCATCGGCCATGTCATCGACGTGCAAAAATTCGCGCCGTGGTTGCCCGCTGCCCCAAATCCCAACCTCCGGTTCCCCCGCCAACCTGGCGAGATGAAACTTGCGCAATAATGCCGGCAGGACGTGGCTGTTCTGGGGGTGGAAATTATCAAACGGGCCGTAAAGATTGGTCGGCATCACCGCCCGATAGTGAGTCCCATACTGACGATTGCAGGATTCGCACAGCTTGATGCCGGTGATCTTTGCCAGGGCATAAGGCTCGTTGGTCGGTTCCAGCGTGCCGGTGAGCAACGCCTCCTCCCGAATTGGTACCGTCGCCGCACGCGGATAAATACAAGCACTCCCCAGAAAAACAAGACGTTTAACCCCCGCCCGATAAGCCTCATGGATGACATTGGCCTCGATCATCAAGTTCTGATAAATAAAATCGGCCGGATAGGTATTATTGGCATGGATCCCCCCAACCTTGCCGGCACAAAGCACGACGTAATCAATCTTTTCGTCACGGAAAAATGCACGCACCGCCTGCTGGTCAATCAGGTCAAGTTCCGCGTGCGTGCGGGTGATGATCGTCTCGAACCCCTGCGCCTGCAAACAACGCACGATCGCCGTGCCGGTCATGCCCTTGTGGCCTGATACAAACAGGCGCGTTTTTTTATCCAATGATACTGGCAACATGCGATCCTCGTTCATCATCATGATTTACTATCAAGGGCCTGGCGCAAGGTAGCATAGTCCAGATTGGTACTGATACACAAATTTTCCCGATGGCCTGACAGTCATCCAGTTCCCGGCAGCGTGATGAACCTCATCCCGGCTTATGCGCCTCCTTGTAGGCCCGCAGGATGGCGTTGATCTGGTCTGATAGCCGTGCCCCATGTCCCGGGACCAGTCCAGCACATCCTGGCGGTGGCTGCCAGCTCTCGCAATGCCGAATTGACGCATGAATTCTCCCCGCGCTGCTGCTATCCTCACTTCATGAACGACCTCACCCAACCGCATGACCGCCTGTTTAAGGCGCTGGTCTCCCATCCGGAGACCGCCGGCGCTTTGTTGCGCGAATATTTGCCGGAGGAGATCTCCTCGCTGCCGGCTCTGACGCCACCACGGTTCGTGGAGGGGTCGTTCGTGGATGAGGCGCTGCGGGGATATCTGCCGGATCGCCTGTTTGCGGCAACCACGCCCGGTGGCGAGCCGCTGCATATCTACGTTCTGGCCGGATCTGGACCGGGAGGCGGTGCGTGGCATTGTCGTTCGCGTTTGTCCGCGGGAGGAGACGGAAATGATGTCCCAATTTGCACGTGAGATTGTCGAGCAAAACAAGCAGGTTTGGTGGAAGGAAGGACGCCAAGAGGGCATCCAGATTGGCGAGCAGAACGGTCACCTGAAGGGTGAGGCGACCCTTTTATTGCGCCTACTCAAACAACGTTTCGGACCACAGCTGCCAGGGTGGGTGGATGAGCGCGTTCGCACTGCCGATGCGACGACCATTGAGCTCTGGGGTGACCGGATCTTAACCGCTCAGTCCTTGGAGGAGGTGTTTCGGGAGTGATGGGGAACCGGAGATTTTCCGCAAATTTCAAGTGCAATTGCCCTGTCTTGCCTCTCTTTTGCCAGTGCCAAACCGCCGCGACTGCGCTACCATGGGCTTCGTCCCGGTGCCGGAAAGAGGGGGTTTCTCCGGCCAAGGCTCTAAGGAGGGAGCGGCGAGGTCATGACCCCGGAAGTGGTGCAAAATCTGGTCATTGAGGCGATCCGGATCGCCTTGCTCATCTCCACGCCGATGCTGCTGACGGCGCTGGTGGTCGGCATTGTCATCTCCCTGTTTCAGGCGGTGACGCAGATCCAGGAAATGACCCTGACCTTCATCCCGAAGATCCTGGCCACCTTCCTCGCCCTGATCCTGACGCTGCCGTGGATGATGATGAAATTGACCGACTATTTCCGCAATCTGCTTGAATCCATCCCCACCATGATCGGTTGAAGAGACCCCCCGGAAGGCCAGATCCGTGAATCCCGCCGCGCTTATGGATTTTCTCGGTTACTCCACGGGTGAGGTGGATCGGATCCTCCTGGTGCTCACGCGCATCAGCGGTTTGTTTCTGGCCGCGCCATTTTTCTCCCGTTCCGTCGGGCCAATGCGCATTCGCGTGCTGCTGATCGTCGCCCTGACCCTCGTCATCTTCCCGCTGGTGCCGCCCTGGCCAGGCGAAGGCAAAAGCCATGTCGGCGCGATGGTGCTCGCAGGCGCCAGCGAAATGTTCATCGGCGCGATGATCGGCCTGTTGACCCAATGGGTCCTGATCGCCGTGCAGCTTGCCGGCAACCTCATCGGCTTCGAGATGGGGCTCTCGATGGCGCAGGTGATGGACCCGACCTCGGGCATGCAGGAAAACGTCGTCTCCAACCTGCTCTACACCACGGGTCTGATCCTGTTTCTGCTCGTCGATGGCCACCACCTGCTGCTCGAAGGATTGGTGCGATCGTTCAAGCTCGTGCCGCCCGGCTCCGGCATCCCCGGCGGCCGGGTTTTCCTGGAGACCGGACTCGCTGGCCTTGTGCGTCTGTTCCGCCTGGGGTTCATGATTGCCGCGCCAACCATCGTCGCCTCGAAGCTGCTCTACATCGGCATGGGGTTGATCAATCGCGCCTCGCCGCAGATGCAGGTCTTCTTCATGGCCATGCCTTTAGCCCAGCTGCTCGGGTTTTTGATCCTCGGCCTCTCGATGGCCATCTTTTCCGACGTACTGGTGCAGGAGATCCGGGCTTTCACCTCCCTGGCCTTTAAATTTGTCGGTATGTAGTGCCGGAAAAAGGAGTTTTCCGTCATGGCCGAAGACGCTGACAGCGACGCCAAAACCGAAGCCCCGACATCAAAACGCCTGCAGGAGGCGCGTGACCGCGGCCAGGCGGTCAGCTCGCGCGAGGTGCCGACCGCCTTGATCCTGCTTGCCTCCCTGGCGCTGTTCATCTTTCAGGGACCAACCCTGTGGACGGCGTTGCAGGGCAAGATGGCTTTTTTGCTCAGCGGCCAGATTCACGACGACCTCACCGAGGCCGGGGTGATCGCCCTCCTGCGCGACATCGCCAGCATGGTGCTGATGGACATGGCCCCCTTTTTCGTCGTCTTTCTCGCCGCCGGGATTCTCGCCTCGATCCTCCAGCACGGCTGGATGTTCACCCTCGAGCCCTTAACCCCGAACTTTTCCAAGCTCAACGTTTTCAGCGGACTCAAGCGTCTCTTTTCACCGCAATCCTTGGTCGAGCTGCTCAAGTCGGTGGCGAAGATGACGCTGATCGGCGTCGCCGTCTATCTTGGAATCAAGGACAGCAGCCTGCAAATTCTCACCCTGACCAACGCCGATGTGCCGAAGGTGCTCGCGGTTTTGACCAACGACTCCCTGGCCATCCTCTGGCGGGTGACGATGGTCTTTCTGGTCCTGGCCCTGGCGGATTTTTCCTACCAGAAATACAATTATATCAAAGGCCTGCGGATGACAAAGCAGGAGATCAAGGACGAACAAAGACAGACCGAAGGTGACCCTTTGCTTAAAGGGCGCATCCGTCAGGTACAGCGGGAGATGGCGCAGCGGCGGATGATGCAGGAGGTGCCGAAGGCCGATGTCATCATCACCAACCCGACGCATTATGCGGTGGCCTTGCGCTACATTCCCGGCGAGATGGCGGCGCCGAAGGTGGTGGCCAAGGGGGTGGATTTCATCGCCGCGCGCATCCGCACGATTGCCGAGGAGCACAAGGTGCCTTTGGTGGAAAATCCGCCCCTCGCCCGCACCCTCTACAAGGATGTCGAGCTCGAGCAGACCATCCCGCCCGATCTGTTCAAGGCGGTGGCGCAGGTGCTGGCCTACGTCTTTAGCTTGCGTGGGCGGCGGGGGGCGGGGTGATTTTTAGGCTTGGAGGCGGCCCCATCCTCCACGGCGACTTCGTTATTTTGCAAACACCTCTTCCAGGGAGCGTGCGGTCAACACCCGGTCACCCCAGGTTTCAAGGGCAGCCACATCGGCGGCCGTGATGCGCTCGTTCACCCATCCCGGCAGCAGCGGTCCGAAACACTGCCTGAGTTGGCGTAACAGGAGTTCGGCCTTTCCTTCCTGGCGACCTTCCTGGCGACCTTCCTGGCGACCCTCCAACCGTCCCTTGATGAGAATGTCGCGCAGAAACTCGTTTTCCATCACATCGATCGTAATGGGCATCTCTTTTACCTCTTCCCTCACGGCGGTTCCCAACCTGCGCAGGCCGGCCAGGATGACCAGTTTCTCCAATGCGTCCGCCCTGGCCTTCGGTGCCATCAGCGCGATGCGCGCAAGGATGGTGCGTATCGTCTGCCGGTCGTCTTGCAGCCGGCACAAAATTGCCAACAAATTTTCCTCCAGACAGGGGCTTTCCAGCATTTTTTGGCAGTCGATCTCCCGGATATCCCGGACAGTATAGCGGAATCTCAGGTCGATTTCCTCAACTTCCGTCGCGAACGCGGGTGGATCGGCACCGACGTAGAGCACCTGCTGGACGATCCGGGCCGTGGGATATTGGCCACGGATCAGGAGGAAGTACTCCAACATCCGCCAAGCCATGTCGGGGTCGTGGCCGCTTTGGAATTCCAGATGGAAAATCGATTCATCGCGCAGGCGCACGACCAGATCCGGCAGACGCCTTTTGACGGAGGCGTACTCGACGGGCAGCAAGTCTGCCGCCTCCTGGCCAGTCAGGAGCAAAAGCAGCCGCTGCGGCAACGTCTGGAAGATGCCCTTCAGGGTGGCGTCGTATTTCACGGGAGGACTCCACGGCAGACCATCCCACCCGATCTGTTCAAGGCGGTGGCGCGGGTGCTCGCTTACGTCTTTAAGCCTGCGTGGGCGGCGGGGGGCGGGGTGATTATTGGCTTTGGGGGCGGGGGACCCCCACGCCCTGCGTACCTCATATGGTCTGGGCGCTCTCAAGCTTACCGGCAAGGGCACCCCCCTCACGTCAGAATTCTCCAAGCACACTCAAAGCACGCCTCTTCTAATCCAGGATCCTCTGCTCTGAAATAAGCTCGCATAACTTCTCAACATATTTGAATCTTTCCTCCGTGTAGTCATCATCCTCTGATCTTGATATGACATGCGCGATGTGGCGCACGCCCTCCACGGCTTTTATGCCTTCTTCGCCGGCTCTTGATATTCCGGCGTTTCTCGCTTCCTTTATTGCTTCGCAGTCGCCAGCATTGTTTGCTTGGTGCGTTCTATCCGTTGACCTAGACAGAGGAAAAATTGTGTAACTCGTTACTCCGGAAGCCATTTTTCCAATTCCAGCCAATAGCCTATCCTGTTTCAGGCATATATCCTTACCATCCATATTGGAGACGCGGATGGCCTTGCCGGTAATTGCGACCGTTGCCAATATGCTTTCCTCGTGCAACTCGTGAAATTTTTTCTTCTTGGCCAAATACACCATAAACCAGTTCCTGATTGTTCCTTCGTTAAAATAGTGTCTAACAACCAGAACATCCCTATTCTCAGGTAGTTTTCTAATCCTCTGTGTCCCAAGCAGGGTTCTGAATGTAGCCTCTGCTATATCCGACGAATCAGTTGAAGGCCGACGGTTTGCGAATCCGTTAAGAGCAAGGAGCCATTTTTCTGAATAGTACAACTCAGGAGCGCATTCCCTCAGGAGAAGAAGGAGGTGTTTTATGGAATTCTCTTTTCCAAAAACACTTTCTAACGGTATAGGGGCACCATCCTGAAACTGAAAAAGTAGCTGCAAGATGGCTTCTCGCCGAAGTTTCTTGTTTCCAAGCACCTCGTCCACTGATACTTCTCCGGAGGCGCTGGCATGTGACTTGGAAAGATACAGGATACCAAGTCTTTTTATTTTGCTTGTATAATACAGATGCAGCAATATCCTTGCTATACGAAAAGGAAGTAAAGCCTCTCGGTTGGCAGGTCTATTCAATAAATCGAGAAATTTTTCCCTTATGACATCCAACTCTAAATCCGATCGTACGCCTCTTCGTCTCTCGGTTAAAATTTTCCACATTTTAACCAACACACTCCATCTTTTTTTAACTAAAATTATGAGAATCTCTTCGTGTATTTTCCGAACAGCCCTTCTAAAATTGTCGTCTTCCTTAATCTTCCTGGCAACGTACTCGGCGCTCAAGCTCAATCCAATCGAATGCGATATCCCTAAGAGACTCGAAGCGCTTTTCTTTGCATTTGATGCAAATACTTCGTCAACAATCCCAGACCTGGACTCTCCCGAGCTAACTACGTCCCAAAAATAAACCCCGGAGTATCCAATATGTTTTAAGAAGTCGACACAGCGAGCGCGCACACGCATCTCAAACTGGTTTGGGTGAAAGATGTACTTCTTCTCATTCTCAATATCTATGCGAAGTTTTTCAAAAAGACTCTCGTATTGTCCAGGATCAGCCCTTTTTATCCTCTTATGTCTTATGTAAAATCGAAGAACATTAAACACAGTCCCGGCGATAGACATAATGGTATGTGCGTGTGATAGGACATAAATCAACAAGGCCCCGACGGCGGTTACAAAGGCGCCCGCGCTTATGGAAATACAGTCAAACACAGAATGATGTTCCATGGTCACACCCCCCTATAATCAGCAAACTGGGGCCGTACTCGGCTCCGCAAACAACGACGGTGAGAAAATTGGGACCTCGGGTGAGAAAATGGCCTCGACACCAGCAGAGAAACGACGAAACCAAACCCGCCGGACACGCCCTGGCCACCCCCACGCCCTAGCCGCGAAGACACGACACCCCGGCCCCGCCGGCACCCGCGGCAAATCGCGTCAGGCACTCCCCCCCCCGGAACGGCACCACACACACGCCGCAGGGCCCCCACGACTACCCCCCATCGGCGAACGATCATCCTCGAAATACCACGTCACAGCACCACCAAGCCCCCGGGACCGT
>PEAJ01000029.1 GCA_002753495.1 Magnetococcales bacterium HA3dbin3
GGAAGAGCGGCGCGCAGATGCGCAGTGTACTGTGTTGTACATGAGCAATCGAGCACCGATCTGACGAAGCCGCGGCAAGCAGGACGGCGTTTTTAGACAGCCTCTGAATCCTTTCCACCTGTCTCCCAAGAGAGTGTATGTCCATGGCCTGTAGAGGATCCTCCCCCTACCTGATTCGACGCAAAGAGCGCCTGTTGGCCATCAGGGATCACCTGGCCCAGAACCTGGAGCACTACCTCCGACGCAACCGCTCCTTCCACGAACAGGACCGGCTCTATTTGCGGCATCTGGTTCCGGAAGGGGTGCGCGTTCTGGAACTGGGGTGCGGCAACGGTGACCGCCTCGCCGCCCTCAAGCCGGTGCGGGGTGTTGGCGTGGAGCTGAGTCCGCGCCTGGCGGCGATGGCGCGGGAACGGCATCCCAACCTGGAGTTTATCGCCGGGGATATCGATCAGGAGGGGTGCCTGACGCCGGTCCAGGGTCCCTTCGATGTCATCATCCTCGGTGATGTCATCGGTCAGTTGGAGGATTGCCAGGCCACCCTGGAGCGACTCCACACCCTGTGCATGCGTGAAACCCGCCTGATCGTCACCTACCATGCCTGGATCTGGTCGCCGATCCTCAAACTGGCCGGCTGGCTCGGGTTGCGCATCCCGGATGTCGAACTCAACTGGATGTCGAGCGAGGATATCCTCGCCCTGCTGACGCTCGCGGGGTTTGAGTCGGTCAGGCGGGAGTGGCGCATTCTGCTGCCACGCGGCCTCTTCGGGCTGGGCGGGGTGATCAACCGCTACATCGGCACCCTGCCCCTGATTCAAAGGCTGTGCCTGCGCAACTACATCGTCGCCCGCTCGTGGCGGCAGGCCAGCGCGCGTGAACTCTCCACCTCCGTCCTGATTCCCTGCCGCAACGAACAGGGCAACATTGCCGCCGCCGTCGCGCGCATGCCACGCTTCTGCGCGCAGCTCGAACTGATCTTCATCGAGGGGCACTCCCAGGATGACACCCATGCCGAATGCCTGCGCATTCAGGCAGCCAATCCGGCATGGACGATCGAGGTGCTCAGGCAAAAGGGCAAGGGCAAGGGGGATGCCGTGCGCACCGGGCTCGATGCCGCCAAAGGCGAGGTGATCATGATCCTCGACGCTGACCTCACCGTGCCCCCCGAGGAGCTGCCCAAGTTCTATCAGGCGATCGCCAGTGGCCAGGGGGAGTACATCCAGGGGACGCGGATGATCTACCCGATGGAAAACGACGCCATGCGCTTTCTCAACTTTCTGGCCAACCGCGCATTTTCGCACATCTTCACCTGGTTGCTGAACCAGCGCTACACCGACACCCTGTGCGGGACCAAGGTCCTGTTGCGGGAGCACTTCGTCCGGGCGTTTGCCTTGCGCGGTTTCTTTGGCAACCTCGACCCCTTCGGTGACTTCGACCTCATCCTCGGCGCCAACAAGATGAACCTGAAAATGGTCGAAATACCCGTGCGCTACGCGGCAAGGAGCTATGGCGAGACGCAGATATCACGTTTCCGCCACGGTTTTCTCCTGCTGCGCATGGTCGCGGTCGCTTATCGCAAGCTGAAGGCGATTTGATTCCGGTTCGTCGCCCGGCTGGATTTTGATTGACCCGCGCATCGTTTCCCGCCACGCCTTGCAGACGGGATCCCGTGCCCGAGGAGCGACGCGGCGTGCGTGGCTTGTTGCTTGAGATTTCTTATATTTTATAATATAATATTTTGCCGATGCGGGTGATCCATGGAAGTTTTCCGTTTTAAATAAAGAGGATACGCAAGATGCGCGCACGTCTTGACCTGGCCATGGCACGTCATGTCCACCTGAACTGGGAGCTGAAGCTTGAGCGGGCTGTGCAGACCGGTCAGGGGGAGGTTGCCCTGCAATCCGACACGGCGTGCGCGCTTGGCTTGTGGCTGCATGGCACCGGCATGGAGCGTTACGGTGGCAACGACACCATGCACGAGCTGGTGCGTGTACACCGGCAGTTTCATCGCGATGCCGAGGCGGTGGTTGCCGGTTTACCGACGCCTGGCGCCGGATCGGGGTTGGCGATGGCGGAGGTGCGGGCTCGGAGTCGGGAGATCGTGTTTCTGCTCACGCGCCTGGAGCTGACGGCCATGGAGGAGAGTCGTCAGCTGTCGCGGGAGGGGGGAGAGCCTGCGTTGCGTTCCGTCTGGCGGCGTTTGTTCGACGGGCCGCACCTGGCGACGGCGGATGATCGCCGGTTGCTTGAGGTCGGCCATGCGCGTCTGCAACATCTGCGTTGGACGCTGGCGATGCCCGATGCCTTCCGCAACTGGGGCCGTGATGCCCTGCCCGGCGTGGCGGAAGAATGTGCCCTGGGGGTCTGGATTCGGGATGTCGGTTTGCGACGGTATCATAATTTGCCGGCCATGGTGCAGCTTGATCAGATGCATCATGCCTTTCATGACCGGGCCACCACCACGGTGCTGGCGTTGCGCAAGCGTCGGGGTGGTCTGGCCGACCACGCCTATCGCGACATGCTGGATTTGAGCCGGGAGATTGTTTATCTGCTGGCGATGATCGAATTTCAGCTGTTGGATACCGATGTGATCGTCAGGCGGGCGAGCATTCTCGACGACGACGGCGAGGTTGTCGGCTGATGCCGATTCCAGAGCGGGCGACGGCTTCGTTGGCCGCCTTGGTCGCTCCTTGTTGTGCCGACATATCCGTCTCGTCGCCTCCTTTCGCGCGGCCGCGTTTCCGCGTCGCATGCCAACCGGGATGATAGGGGGTCCGGGACTTCGTCCTCAATTTTCCGGGCGGAGCAGGGCGTCGCGGGCCTTGGTCAATTCCTGGGTCAGGTCGGCGAGGATGGTGGTGGCATCGGTCCAGTTCTTGATTTCGGCCTTGCCACCGAGGAGCATGGCCTTGACCCGGACCCGGGTTGCCCCCACCTCAAGGGCCGACTCCTTGAACCATGTCGCCAGTTGGCAGGCACGTGCCGGATCCTGCGCGGCGATGGCCTGGTGCAGGGCGGAGATCTGGTCGGGTCCTTCGTTCAGGAAACGCAGACGGTTGCGCGCGATCACCTCCGGATCGCCGGTCACGGGTTTCAGGATGGGGGCCTCGGTGACGGGGGGAGGGGTGGCGACCGGGAGTTTTTCGCGATTGCAGAAGGGGGCAATGGCCTCCAGCAGTTGCCGCGCATGGTAGGGTTTGCGCAAAAAGCCGTTCATGCCTGATTTTTGGCAGCGCTCCTGCTCGGCGGCCATGACCCGGGCGGTGACGGCGATGATGGGGATGTTTCTCTTCGCCTCGGCCACCCCCTCGCCGTCGCGGATGCGGCGTGTGGCCTCAAAGCCATCCATCTCCGGCATGTGGAGATCCATGAGAATCAAGTCGAAGGCATGGCTGGCGATCGCCTTCAGGGCCTCGGCGCCATTGTTGGCCACCGTCACCCAATGGCCAGCACGCCGCAGGATCGTCACCGCCAACCGCTGATTGTTGAGGATATCCTCGACCAGCAAAATGTTGATCGATGCGCCCTTTGGCTCCGGGGTGGCGGGGTGTGCCTCTTCGGCGGGTCCCTCTTCCGACTCCGACGGATAGCCGAGAAGATGCATGATATGCTGTCGGAGGAGATATTTTTTCACCGGCTTGCGACAACACACCGCGGGGTGGAGTGTGCACCAGGTCCCGTTCTGGCCCCGATGCGCCGGCACGAGGATGATCAGATGCCCCCGCCATCCGGCCTGATCCTTGAGCCAGGCGAGCAGGTTTGGGTCGCGATCGGGGAGGGTGTGGTCGAGAATGAGCACATCGAAGGGGTGATCCGCGTGGCGTCCCGCGAGTGCAATGCGCAGCGGGTCGGCATCATCCACCGCCGTCGCGTCGATGCCAAAGTCTTGCAGGGTCTCGAGCAGGATCGCCCGCCCGCGGGGATTTGGCCAGGCGACCAGGGCGGAAGTTCCGGTCAGCTTGACCGATTGCCCGGGATTTCTGCGTTCTTCCAGAATCCAGCCCGGACTGACCGCGCAACGCTGGGTCATGTTGAAACGTGCCGTGAAGTGAAAGGTGGACCCCTGATCAACCCGACTCTCCACCCACAGTACCCCGCCCATCATCTCCACCAGATGGCGGCTGATGGTCAACCCAAGACCGGTGCCGCCAAAGCTGCGGGTGATCGATCCATCCGCCTGGGTGAAACGGTCGAAAATACGCCCCAACCGGTCGGTGGGAATGCCGATGCCGGTGTCTTGCACGGCAAAATGCACCAGGCAGTTTTCGGCATCCGGGCGGATCTTCTCCATCGGGCTGACGCGCACCACCACCTCGCCCTGTTTGGTGAACTTGATGGCGTTGTTGAGCAGGTTGACAAGGATCTGACTCAGGCGCAGCGGATCCCCGATCAGGCTCCCCGGCAGTTCGGGGGAGATGTGGCAGAGCAGCTCGAGACCCTTTTGATGCGCAAGCAGGGCGAGCCCCTCGCAGGCATTTTCCACGCGCCCGAGCAGGTCGAAGGGGATGTGCTCCAGGTGCAGGGAGCCGGCGTCGATCCTGGAGAGGTCGAGAATGCCGTTGAGCAGCTCCAACAGGGAGCGCGACGAGGTTTGGATGATCTCAAGAAAATCGCGTTGTTCGCGGGAGGGGTGGGTGTCGAGGAGCAGGTCGGTCATGCCGATGATGGCATTCATCGGCGTGCGAATTTCATGGCTCATGTTGGCGAGAAATTCGCTTTTGGCCTGGTTGGCGGTTTCGGCGGCGAGGCGCGCCTGTTCCAGATCCCGGGTGCGTCGCTGGACCAGGGTCTCCAGGTTGTCGCGTTGTTCCTTCAGGTCGAGATGAATCTTGACCCGATGGCGCACAATGCTGGCATTGAAGGGTTTGGTGATGTAGTCGACCGCCCCCAGGCTCAAGCCCATGGCCTCATCCTCGGTTTCCCGGCGTGCCGTGACGAAGATGACCGGAATATCCGCGGTTTTTGGGTCCGCCTTGAGCTGCTCGCACACCTGGTGGCCGTTCATCTCCGGCATCATGATGTCAAGCAGGATGATGTCTGGCGGATTGTCCGAGCGGGCGATCTTCAGGGCCTGTTGGCCGTTGAGGGCGACGCGACGCTCGTACTCGGGCAGGATGCCGACGAGAACATCGACGTTGGTGCGCTGATCGTCAACGATAAGAACCTTTTTTTTGGGCTGAGCGTCGATCATGCATCGTTTCCTTCCAGCGACAAACCGAGTCGTTCGGCGATCCTGGCGAGACTTTCCCGTGCCTGTTCAAACGCATAGTGCTCCAGCTGCGCAGCCACCCTTTGCAGGCCCTTGTCGAAGGGGACAAGCGCGGGGTCATGGCGGATCTCCCCCAGGACATCCTGCGCGGCGAGGCTGTAATCGGCAAGGTGTTGTGCCAGCTTTTGCAGCGTCGGCGCGAGGCGTGCGCGTGTCGCCGCCGGGATCGGTGCCGCCAGGTTGGGCAGCGTCGGCTCGTCGTCGGTGTCGGCAAGGCTGGCCAGGGATTGCAACAGGGGATTGAGTTGGGCGGTGAAGGCGGCAAGGGCTGGTTGGGGATCCTTGCCGTGTTTAAGGGCCAGCTCCACACCGGTGGCCGCCCGCTGCAAAAGCACAGCCCCCAGATTGCCCGCCGCCCCCTTGACGGTGTGAACCAGACGCGCGGCCCCTTCGTTGTCGTTGTTGGCCAAGGCGGCGGCGATGCGCTCGGGCAGTCCCGCCTGCTCCTCGTGAAAGTGCAGCAGCAGACGCCGATAAAGGGCGCGATCACCACCCACGCGCGACAGGCCATCGTCACGATCCAACCCCGGCAGCTCCGGGATCTCGATGGCCGGCTCGGCCATCGTTGCCGCGACGGGCTGGGGCGTGACAAGAAGCGGCCCGACCAGCCGGCTCAGCAGCCCGTAGAGACGCTCCGGCCGGATCGGCTTGGCCAGATGATCGTTCATGCCGGCCTCCAGGCAGCGGCGTTTGTCGTCGGCCATGGCGTGAGCGGTCATGGCAATCAGCGGCAACGTGCGAAAACGCGGATCGGCGCGCAGCCGTCGTGCCGTCTCCAGGCCATCCATGACCGGCATCTGGATGTCGAGCAGCACCGCCTCGTAGGTGTTGCGATCAAGCAGCCTGAGTACCTCCTGGCCATTGCCGGCAATCTCGACCGACAGACCCACCCGCTCCAACAGCCCCCTGGCCACCTGCTGGTTGATTTCATTGTCTTCGGCGAGGAGGATGCGCGCGCCGCCAATCTTACTGGTCGTCTCCGCCTCTTCGGCCAGCATCCTGGCGGTGTGGTCGCGTCTTGGTGGTTGTTCTCCGAATACCCGCTGGATGGCATCGAGGATCTGTGAGCGGGTGACCGGTTTGTGGATGAAGGCGTCGATGCCGGCGGCGCACGCCTCCTGTTCGGTCTCCTCGTCGCCGAAAGCGGTGAGCATGATCACCTTGGTGCGTGCGATTGTTGGGCTGGTGGCGTGCTGGTGTGCCCACAGGGTGCGGGTGACGGCGATGCCATCCTCCCCCGGCAAGCGCCAATCCATGAGGATCAGGGGGAAGGGTCGACCCGCGGTTTGGGCGGTGAGCGCCTCGGCCATCGCCGCCTCGCCCGATCCCACCGCGATCGGCTCCATGCCAAAAGAACTCAGAATGCCGATCAGCATCTCCCGCGTGGCGGTGTTGTCATCCACCACCAGGACCTGCATGCCGCGAAAACGCCGGGTCACGGCCAGCGGATCCGCATGCAGGGGCGGACGCGACTCCAGGGGAAGACGAAAGGAGAAGGTGCTGCCGACGCCGGGGGTGCTTTCGGCCTGGATGGTGCCCGCCATCAGCTCGACCAGTCGCTTGCAGATGGTCAGACCCAGGCCGGTCCCCCCGAACCGGCGCGTCGTCGAGCCATCGGCCTGCACAAAGGGCTGAAATAAATGCGGCAGGCGCTCCGGATCGACGCCGATGCCGGTATCTTCCACCTGACAGTGAAATTCAACTCCGCCGGGCGTGGTGTCATGCAGGGTGATACGCACGGCAATGGTGCCGCTGTCGGTAAACTTGATGGCGTTGCGAATCAGGTTGATCAGAATCTGTTCCAGGCGCTGCGCATCGCCGTACAGGGCGCGATGGGTCGTGACCGGGGCGTGAAAGACCAGCTCGATGCCCTTTTCCGTGGTCTGCATGCTGAACAGCTCCGCCAGGTGATCGACCATGTCCTGGAGGTCGAACACCACCGGATCCAGTTCCAGTTTGCCGGCTTCCATCTTGGAAAAATCAAGGATGTCGTCGATCAGCCCCATCAAGGTGTGGGAGGCCTTGCGCACCTTGCCGAGGTAATCGGCCAGGCGCGGGGAGAGCTCCGTTTTCAGGGCAAGTTCGGTAAAGCCGATGATGGCATTCATCGGCGTGCGAATCTCGTGGCTGGTGTTGGCGATGAACTCGCTTTTGGCGCGACTGGCCGATTCAGCCGCCTGCAGGGCCTCTTCGAGAGACTTGAGAAGTTGATGCCGCTGGGTGGTATCGTGGAGAAAGGCGGTGAATTGGATGTCGTCGTCGAGATTGACCGCGGTGAGGGCAATTTCCAGATCGATGGCACCACCGCTGGCGTGGATTCCGGGCACCTCCAACCGGCGCTTGAGCCCGGCCGCGGCGCTTCCCCCGCGATCTGTCCAGCGGGCGATGGCGCGCTGGTAGCGTTTGCGCAAGTGGGGGGGGATGATGAGATCATGGACCGGCCGGCCGGTGGTCGCCCCCTTCTCGAAGCCAAACAGGGCCTCGGCGGCGGGATTGAAGTCGACCACCCGACCCTGACGGTCGGTGGTGATGATGGCATCGAGGGCATGGTCGAGGATGGCGCGATGCCGTTTGGCCAGATTCTCCTGGCGCTTGAGGAGCCCTGCCATCTCGTGCTGGTGGTCGATGGCGTCGATCACCTGGAATACCCGGCAGAGCAGCTCCTCGTTGCGAAACGGCTTGGCGAGAAAATCGTTGGCGCCGGCCTTCAGGAGACGGCTGGCGAGGTCACCTTTGTCGTGGCCCGACAGGCCGATGATCGCCATCTCCTCGGGGGAGAAGCGGCCGCGCATGTGGCGGATCAGCTGAAAACCGTCCATGCCGGGCATCTGGTAGTCGACGAGGGCGATCCGCACCGTCGTGACGGCGAGCATGCGCAGGGCCTCTTCGCCGCTGGCCGCCTCCAGGAGTTCAAAACCGTAACGTTGCAACAGCCCCATCAACGCCCTGCGCGCACTGCGTGAGTCATCGACGACGAGCACGCGCGTTCGGTGATTGCGAAAAAAACGCCTGATGAAATGGATGACGGTGTTGACGACGTTGATGTTGTCCTTGATGAAATAATCCAGCACCCCCTGGGCGAGGATGCGATCGCGCAGTTCGGGGTGATATTCGCTGGTCAGGACGATGCCGGGGATGCCGCGTCCGAGGACAAAGCCGACAATCTCCCCATCCAGGGCATCGGGCAGGTTGAGATCGAGGATGCCCAGGGAGAAGGGGGTCTTTGCCTTGGCCACAGCGCGCGTCGCCTCGGCGAGCGAACGCGCCCAGACCACCTCCACCCCCAACGCCTCGGCCAGGCGACGGTGCAAGACCTCGCCCAGGCTTTTCGAGTCTTCGACGACGAGGAGTGATCGGGTGGGAGTCTCCATGCCTCATTCCAATTCCATATCAAGCGGCCACTTCGTTGGCTGCCTTGTTCGCTCCTCGCCGTACCAGATACGTATTGTCTCGTCGCTTACGCGTTGTAAGCCTCGTTGCCATCTTGATCTGGAATTGGAATCACCTCGGATGGCCAGGGCCGTGGTCGGTCGTTGGAGTGCAGGCGACCCCATTTCCGTTCCCCGTGCCCTATCGTCACCCGGGGGAAATCAGACCCGCACTCCCCTCTGTTTGAAGATCATGGAGGCGGTGGCGGTGGCGGCAAAAGCGGCGGCAACACGGGCATACCGACGCGCGGTGCCGTCTCACCGAAATGCCCGGCCAGGTAATCCAGGATCTTTTCGCGCGTCTCCCGCGGTGGTTCGGGCATTTTCTTCTCGCTGACCATCCAGCGCAACGTTTCGTCCCAGACGCGACGGCTCAGACGCTGCTGCTTGACGATCATCAGCGAGTGACAGGCCTGGCAGGTGAAGAACACCTCCTTGCGTCCGTTACCCTCGGGCAGACCGCCCCAGTCCAGGGGCATGATCCGGTCGTTCTGGCTGCCGGCCTGGCTGGCCCCGGAACCGGCGAGGGTGCTCAGGAAGGTGAGCAGGGCCGTGCGCTCCTCGGCATCAGCGATCCCCTTGAAGCCCATGCGCACCCCGGGAACAACCTGCGCCGGGTTGGCGAGGAAGGGATTCAGCTGCGCCATGTCCCAACGTTTCTCCCTGCCCCACTCCCTGAGGGCATCGCTGTACGGGTAAACCGGCGACGAGGCCACCTTGCGCCCAACCACCCCCCACAGATTGGGGCCATTCCGGTGGCCACCCCCGACATCGGAGGGGTGGCAGACGATGCAGTTTTTGCGAAAGAGATCCCGCCCCCGCGTCATGGCGTCCGGTTGCTCTTCCGCCACCACCCACCCGGCGGGGAGCGGCAACGCCAGAACCACCAGCAGCAGCAGCAGCCAAGGCTTCGCCCAAAGTTGCATGACCAATCCTGACCGGGAGGGGGAGGGGAGCGTAGGGAGAACGGGTCTTTATCAGGCCACGCGCACGGCGATGCGGTGCATGACGTTGCCGAGAAAACCGCCCGGGTTCCAGGAGACGGCAAAAGGTTGGACGTTCTCCTTGTCGTCGGTGGCACGGGCCCAGATTTCGTAGTACCCCTCGGTCGGGAAGGTGATCTGGACATGCCAACGCTGCCAGGCATATTTGTTGGCCGGTTCGGCGAGCTGAGCCCTGATCCAGGTGGCGCCGAAATCGATCGAAAGGGCGACATCGCGCACGACGTTCTCCCCGGCCCAGGCATGGCCGCGCACTTCAATGCCCTTGCCGGCCTTGCTGACGACATGACCGCTCGGTGGCGCGGTGATGAGCGACTTCACCGGCATGGCGGTGATGATCCTGGTGAACAGGGCATCCGTGGTCTCCTCGCCGGGCTGCAGGGGTCGCGCCGGCAGGCGGTAGGATTTGCCGGTCATCCCCTTGCCGTCGTGGACGACATTGCGCAGCTCGATGCGGTTGAGCCACTTCTGCGATGCCGACCCCACCCACCCCGGCACCACCAGCCGCAGGGGGTGCCCGTGCTGTGGATGAATCGGGCCGTCGTTCATGGCGAAGGCGACAAGCGTATGCGGCTCCAGCGCCTTCTCGATCGGGATACCCCGCGAGAGGGCCGGTTTGTTCGGGTCGGCGAGGTCGCGGTCGGCGCCATGGTGGGCGGTGTAAACGGCCGACGGCTTCACCCCGGCTGCCTTCAGGATATCGGCGAGACGCACACCGGTCCACTTGGCGCATCCGACGGCGCCCACCGTCCACTGGTTACCCTTGGTCGGGGGATTGAAAAAGGCGCGCCCGTTGCCACCGCATTCGATCACCGCCTGCTGCGACACCACGGGAAATTTTTGCTTGAGGTCGGCGATGGTGAGCGTGAGAGGGTGTGTCACCTCGCCATCGATGGTCAGGGTCCAGGCGGCGGCATCGACGTTTTCCGGCACCGTGCCGTGGTTGCGCACAAAGTGGCGTGCAGTCGAGGTGACCGCATCATCGAGCAGGTGCGCCGGCGTCTCCAAGTTGAGCGGCTTGTCGCCCAGGAGTGCAAGCCCCTCCTTGCCGGCGATGCCAGCCAGGGCCTCCTCGGCCAGGGCGACCGGGATGAAACCGGAAGGCATGTTGCGCGCGAAGGGGATGGTCGCCCCCAGCATCGCTGACATGGTGGCCAGGCCGGCCCCCTTGAGAAATCCCCGACGATCGGCACAGGCCACCCGACCAAACACCTCCCGATCGGCCGCCTCCGGATCGGTGGCAAACTGTTGCAACAGCCCCTCCGGCGCGGGCACGCGCCCCCCCTGGTCTTTCATGCTGCTCCCCCCTGCATGCCATGCTGAATCTTTCCCCCGATGTTTAAGCGCCCGTGCCGCTTATCCGTGTTGCTTGTATGCGCGGCACAGCGCCAACCGGGGGATTGTCCAGCCCTGCCGGAATCCTGTCAAGTCCCCCGAGCCGGGCACATGCGCGGTCAGGTCACCCCTTTCGATTTCAGGTAGGGGACGTACCTCATGTCGGTGTCCAGGATGTGGTCAACCAGCCAGGCCTTGGCAAAATCCAGGGTATCCATGACCAGGGTGAACTCCCCTTCGTGGAACCGCTCGATCAGGTGGGTGACATCGGCGATCAGCTGGTCGTGGATGGCAAGATGCGCGGCGGTTTCCGGGTAGTGGTAACGACGGAAATACTCCGCCTCGTGCTCAAAATGAACCACGGCATATTGCGCCAATTCGTTGAGGATGGTGCCGATGGCCTCCTTGCCGCGCCCCTGCTCCATCGCCTGGTGGATGGCATTGAGCAGATCGAGAAGCTTGCGATGTTCGGTGTCCACGAGCGCGATACCGGTCTCCAGCTGCTCCGACCAGGGGAAGAAGAGGCGTTCGGCATCGGATGCGCTGTCGTTGCGGTAGAAGACATCCAGAAGGGCGAAAAGCTCCTGACAGGCGTGCAGATACTCGGTCATCTTGGCATCGATGGCCTCCTGTTCGTTCTCTTTGCCTTTTCCCAGGAGAGAGACAAGCGTGCGCGCCAGGCGATGGATATCCCGGTTGCGGGTGGCGAGCTTGTGCAGGGCGGGGTTCTCTCCCTGGGTTGCACGCGCCTCCTGTTCGATCCACTTGCCAAGTTCGGAACGGTCGGGGTCGGGGATCTCCTCCGGTGTGAGCGGTCGCCGGCCGGAGATGGCCATCTCCAGCCGACTTTGCAGACTCAGGAAGGCACTCTTGGCGGTGCGGATGTTGAAGGGGGGCTTGCTCATGGTCAGCGCGGCCTGGGTGGCGAAGAGGGCACCGCTCATGTTTTGCAGCACCTCGCCCATGCGCTGAAAATGCATCGCCGACCCCAACGTCATCGAGGCGGTTTCGGTCGAACAGGTCATTCTTTCCGCCACCGTCTCCGAGGCGGCGATGGTCCGGTTGGCCGACTCCAGGATGGAAGCGGCAAACTCCCGGGCTTCGCGGCTCTCCTGTGCGACAAAGCCGGCGGCGGTGGCCACCTCGGCGGCGGAACGGGCAACCTCGCTCGTGCCGGTGGCCGCCTCGGCGGCGGCACGGGCGACATCCTCGGCGGCCATGTTCAGCTCGCGGGTGTTGCTCGTCACCTCCTCGGCCGCGCCGGCGACCGCGCTCATGGAGTGAACAATGCCATCGATGGTCCTGGCCTGGGTGTCGACCGAGGCGGTGATTTCAATGTTGGCCTGATTGATACGCTCGATGCTCTCGGTGATTTCGGCGCTGGCCTTGGTCACCTCCTCGGTCTTTTCGCGGATGTCTTCGGTCTTTTCGTAGATCATGCGCGTGGCGTCGGCGGTCTGGCGCGCAAGCTCCTTGACCTCGTTGGCGACGACGGCAAACCCCTTGCCCGCCCCGCCGGCCCCGGCCGCCTCGATGGCGGCGTTGAGCGAGAGCATGTTGGTCTGTTCGGCGATGTTGTTGATCACCTCGACGACGTGGCCAATCTCGCGCGCAGCACTCGCCAGTTCGCGCATCACCGACTGGCTTTCGGCGGCGCGATCGCTCGCCTGCTCCGACTCCCGGCTGGCGGCAAGGCAGCGCTCGCGGATTTCGGTGAGGGCTGAACTCATCTCCTGCACCGAAGAGGCGACGGTTTTGACCGAACTGTCCACCTGTTCAAGGTTGCGATTGACACCACCGATGTTGGCGGTAATCTGCTCCGCGGCCGAGGCGATGGTGTTGATGTTGGCGCTGGCCTGTTCGGTGCCGGCGGCGATGGTGTTGACGTTGCTCGCCACCATCTCCGCTGCCTCCGAGATGGTGTTGATGCTGGCGTTGGCCTGCTGGATGGAGGAGGCGACGCTGGTGATTTCCTGGTTGAGGATGGTGTTTTGCTCCTGGACATCCTGGGTGAGCGACAGGCTTTTGGTCGCGTCGTCATGGACCAGGGAGCGGATCTGGATCACCTCGGCGGCGCAGGCGACGATGCTGCCCGAGTGCAGGCTGATGATGCGCATCAACCGCTCAACGTTATCCGCCAGGTGGTTGATGGAGTCGGCCATGCCCTTGACCTTGCCCCTGCTGGCGGTGAAGCGGACGGTGAGATCGCCTCCGGCCAGGCGGCGCAGGATCCCCTCCATCTCCTTGATATCCCCACCCATCTGTTCGAGGATTGTGCGCGCGACCAGCAGAATGCCCCCGGCCAGGATCAAGGTCAGGATCGCGATCATCACCAGGGAGGAGATGGCGCCTCTCCAAAAGGCGGCGTCAACATCGTCAAGGTAGATGCCGGTGCCGATGATCCACCCCCACGGCTCGAAACCCTTGACGAAGGAGATCTTGTCCTCGGGGACGGCGTTGGTGGTGCGCGCCCAGTGATAGTCGACAAACCCGCCCTTCTCCTTGCGCACGACCTCGATCATGGCCTGAAAAAGACGCTTGCCGGTAGGGTCCTTCGCGTCGGACAAATCCTGCCCGTTCATCTCTGGCTTGATCGGGTGCATGACCATGCGCGGGTGCATGTCGTTGACCCAGAAATAGTCATTGTTGCCATAACGCATGGCGGCGATGATTGCCAACGCCTCTTTTTGCGCCTGGGCGCGCGACAGGGTGCCGGCTTTCTCCCGGGCGTAATGAAACTCCAGGATGGCATAGGCCGATTCGACGACGTGGCGGGTCTTGAGCTGCCGATCGGCGAGCATCTGCCCTTTGCTGGCCCGAAGCTCCAGGGCCCCCAGGGCCAGGGAACAAAGCATGCCCAGGGCAAGAATGACCATGAGCCGCTGCCTGAGCGTCATGCGCGAGAGCCGGAGAAATCCCGGCCGAAAAGAGGCGACAGTTGACAGGGCAGGCATGAAGAATCCTTGTGGTTGATTGTGCCGGGTGGCCATGGAACGCCGCACCTCCTTAAGAGACTCCAATCCATTGGAACGCCCGCGCGACAGCGCCACCCGCCGATCGTGGCGGGGTTGCATGATTGCCCGCGTGGACCGCGTGAAGGGACGCAGACACTTGCGCAAACGCCGCGGGCCCCATTCTACACCCTGGTGGAAACGAACGAAACGGCCCTCCCACCGTTCGCCCGATGCTGGCGGCGAGCCCATCAGGGCAATCGCACTTGGAATTGGCATTTCACCGTGAAAGGGCATTTTCATTAAAAGTGGTTGGGGGGTCCGGGGGGAGGCTTAAGCCTGCCCCCCGGTGGGGTTCGGGGCGAAGCCCCGAGGTTTTTTGCCTTTCCGCCCCCCTTCCCACGGGCGATTTTCGCATGCTGTTCGCGAAAATCGCCCTCAAGGGGCGGTCCATTACCTGACGATTTTTGCGCTTCCCAGCAAAAATCGTCAGGCGGATTGTGTGTTTTGCCGTGAAAAGGCGCCCTCACCGTCCAGGGTGGCGCACCGGCCGCCATGCCCGTTGGTTAATTTTCAAGTGCGATTGCCCTGGCAAGCCCATGGTGTCGGACTCGGATCTCTTTGCCTTCCGTTGCATGTGCGGCTGGTATTGACGGTGGGGGAGTCAAGGAAACGGGCACCTTGCCGCCACCCGGGCGACGGGGCGGCGGCGGGTCCGGCCTGGCCGGCCGGTCTGGCGGTATCGGGTTTTTGGCACATATCTTGCTTGATTTTTTCCAAGGCCGGCGACCTTGCCTGTCCTCGCCGGGGCGTGTCATCCGGCGCGCCTGCCTTGTCTGGATCGGTTTTCAAACCCGGGAGTTGAAGAACATGGCGACATCGCTGACACACAGCAGTGGAAAGAATCACCACCTTCACCTGGTCGATCTGCTGGAGGTGGCTCTGGCCATCCTGCTGGCCGTGGCCTTAGCTACGGCGATTGTGCCGCTTCTGTTCATGAACCGCACCCTGGCCGAGCGTCAGGCCGACGTGGGGGGTCATCACCCCCTGCCGTTGGCGGCGATGATGGGGGATGTGGCCCAGGTTGAGCGCCTGTTGGCCAAGGGGACGGGCTTTAACGACCTGGGGTTGGGACAGATGTCCGCCCTGATGTGGGCTGCCACCGAGGGTCATACCGTGATCCTGGAGAAGCTGCTCGTGGCCGGGGCGGATGTCAATGCTGCCAACACCTGGGGGCAGACCGCCACCATTCTTGCCGCACAATGGGATGATCCCGCCATCGTCAAGCGTCTGTTGCAGCGCGGTGCCGATCCGAACGCCTTCACGCGCAGTGGACGCACCGCCCTCATGGCGGCAGCCCAATATGGCCAGGCGGCCACCATGCCAATCCTGATTGCCGCCGGTGCCCGCGTCAACAACCAGGACCGGCAGGGAGAGACCGCCCTGATGGGTGCCGTGCGGCGCGGATCGTCAACCACGATCACCGCCCTGCTCAAGGCGGGCGCGGATGTCAACCGCCAGAATCATGCCGGCTACTCCGCCCTGATGTTGGCCGCGGAACGCGGTGACCTCGCCGCGGTGGATGTGCTGTTGCAGGCCGGCGCCAACCCGAACCTGAAACATCGGGATGCCGCGACTGCGCGCCTGATCGCCCAGGAGCGGGGTCACGAGCGGGTGGTTGAGCGCCTGTTGCAGGCTGAACTTTCCAGTTGATCGTTGCGACGATCGACCCTAGAGTACCCCCGAACTTTTTCTTCTGGATCTGGAAAAGGGGCCGTTCGCCCGCCGCGCGACGGCCCTTTTTTCGTTCCTTGCCTGGGGGTGTTTTCCGCCGATGTCCACGCCCGATCCACGGCAGGCGGTGCGTCTGCTGTTCCTGTTAGTCCTGTTGCTCTACGCCCGGGTTATCACCTGCGATTGGGTGAATTGGGACGACACCATCTACTTTGCCAATCCGCACCTGCAACAGGGGTTGAGCGCGGCCAGCCTGCGCTGGGCGTTGAGCGACACCGATCTGGTTCACCAGTGGATCCCGATCACCTGGCTCTCGATCCTCCTCGATCTGACCCTGTTTGGCGACAATCCGGCCGCCACGCATGGGGTCAATCTGCTGTTGCACCTTGCCAACACGGTGCTGTTGTTCACCCTGCTGCGACGCGCAACCGGACAACCCTGGCCGGCCTTGTTTGCGGCGGCCCTGTTTGCCGTGCATCCGCAACATGTCGAGGCGGTGGCCTGGGCGACGGAACGCAAGGAACTTCTTGCCGCCCTGTTCGGCCTGATCAGCCTGCACCTTTATGTCATCTTCGTCATGCAGCGCGCCGATGGACGCTCTTGCCGCAACCGACGTTGTTTCCTGCCTTTGCTGGGGTCGGTGGGGTGTTATTTCCTTTCCCTGACCGCCAAACCGATGTGGATCACCCTGCCGTTTCTCCTCCTGCTGCTCGATGGCTGGCCGTTGCGGCGTTGGCAACGACCCTGGGGGCCCTTGCTCGCGGAAAAGCTTGCCTATCTGCCGGTCATGATCGGCATTCTGCTTGTCACTTTCCGCGTCTACGAGACCCCTTCGTTTGCGCCGGATGGCGTGTCGATCTGGCAGCTCTTGCCACAGGCGGTGATGAATGACCTGCACTACCTCACCGCAACTTTTTGGCCGGTCGATCTGGCGCCACTCTATCCCTTGCCGCTTGCCGCCCCTGATTCCTTGCGAGTGGCGGGGGCGGCTTGTGTGCTGCTCGTGTTGACCGGGGTGGCGTTGTCGCAGGTGCGTTCCCGTCCCTGGTTGTTGTGGGGGTGGTTGTGGTTCATGGGGGCGTTGTTGCCGGTATCGGGGATCATCCACGCCGGGCGGCATGCCACCACCGATCGTTTCACCTATCTGCCGCACATGGGGTTGTTTGCCGCCCTGGCCTGGGAGGCATCCCTTTGGGCCGGGCGCTGGCGCCTGACGCCGCGTCTCCTTGCCGGGTTGGCCGGGGGCGTGCTTCTTGTTGCCGCCGCGCTGAGCTTCAATCAAATCGGCATCTGGCAGGACAGCCTGAGCCTCTGGTCGCGGGCGATCGCCGTCACCCGCGACAACCACTATGCCCATTATATGCTTGCCGGCCTTTTCATGGAGGAGCGCGACCTCGACCGGGCGGAGGCCGAGATTCAACGTGCCCTGGCCATCCTGCCCGGGCAGGTCGACTATGCCCTTTTGCATGCCGACATCACGTATCGTCGCGGCGGGAGAGCGGAGGCCCTGGAGCAGTTGCGCCAGCTGGCGATCCGGCATCCGACCGTGCCAAAAATCCCCTTGCGGATGGCGATGATTCATCTGCGGGAGGGATCTTTCACCCAGGCGTTGCCGTTGTTGCAGTCGATTGTCGCCAGCGGCACGGCGGGAGGGCTTGCCCCGGCGGTTATCGCCGATATCACCGAGGCCGAGTTCAACCTCGGGGTGACGCGGGCGATGCTGGGGGAGGGGGAGGGGGCCCGACACCATCTCGCCCGGGCCTTTGAGCGTCAGCCGTGGTTGCGTTCCCGGCGGTGTGCCCTGCTTCAGGCCCTGGCCCGGGATCCCGCGCATGAAAAGACGCCGTGGCCACGCCTGGCGGGGGCACTTTGCCCCTGATCCCATGCTGTGCCGGCACGCGTCTGGTTTTGTTTTGGATCCCGGTCCCAGGTTGTTTGTGGCGTCGGCAATGGGGTCCAGGGGACCGCGCTCCCTGGTGGGGTTCGGGGCGAAGCCCCGATGATTTTATCTTCTTTTCTTCTTTTTTATTTTTCCGCCCTCCTACCCACGGGCGATTTTCGCACGCTTTTCGCGAAATGCGCCCGCAGGGAAAATTGCAGGTTTTCAAAGGCCTGATTGCGCGCCTCGTCCCTTCACCGGCTACGAACCGCGGCTGACCGCCGACGCCATCGTCTGGCGCGAAACGAAAAGGGGATTTCCGCCGCGATAACCATTTTTCAAGAACCAAAAGCCAGTCCCGTTCATGCCCGGTAGCGTGCTCCATGTTTTTAGTGATACCATGGCGAAATGCGCGCTGCGTATGACCGTAATGTTCTTGGAATCTTGACCGCACTTGTCCGCCAGTCAACTGAAATCAAGGACAGCTCGAACCAAAGGATACGGACGCCGGCCCCGACTGAAGCGATGCGTTTTGCCGACTGACAAACTCCTCCCGGACACGAGAGAACCTCGCGACCATGGGAGGGGTGCCCCCCTGATTCCAATTTGCATGCGACGCGAGAACGAGACGGCGAGGAGGAGGCGACGAGACGGATACGTTTGTGTACGGCGAGGAGACGACGAAGCCAACGAAGTTATCGCTATGAATGCAAATTGGAATGACCTCTCGAAAGGGATTCAACCGTGGATAAGCACAACCGAAACCTGCTTCACGCCTCCTGCCGCATGGCCCTGGCGGGCTTCATCCATGACGTAGGCAAATTTGCCGAACGCGCCGGGATTGAGGCGAACAACCTCGATGGCAACAAGTCGATCTACTGCCCAACGTGGCAAGGGGGGCGACAAACACATATCCATGCCGCCTATACCGGCATCGCCATCGACGCCATCGAAGCGTTCATGCCCGACCTGAAGAAGGACTCGATCGAACCTTTCAGCTCGTGGCGGGATTCGCGCGAACAGCAAAGAGTCGGCGACTCGCTGATCAACACCGCCGCCATGCACCACAAACCGGAAACCCCGTTGCAGCGGATCATTGCCACCGCCGATCGTCTCGCCTCGGGCTTCGAGCGCAGCACGTTCGAGGCGTATAACCAGGCGGAGGAAGAACACGAAGGGGTGCGGCAGGAACGCATCAACCACCGACAGGCACGCCTGTGGCCCCTGCTGGAACAGATTACTCTGCAAAAGGGGGAGACGAAACTCCGCACCCCCAGCCAGCGTTATCCATTACGCCCGTTGGCCCCGACCACCCTGTTTCCCGATGCAAATGGCACGGCTGCAAGCCCACCCATGGACCGCGCGCAGGCGCAAGCGGAGTACAAACAGCTGTGGGAGCAGTTTGTCGAGGGAGTGGAAAAAATCCCGCCCGCCCATCGGGACTTTCTGGACCTGTGGCTCGACGATTTCGACACCCTGCTCCTCACCTTCACCCATGCCATCCCGTCGGCGACCGCGGCCAAAAAGCCGGGTGGGGGGTTCATCCAAATCCCTTCGGATGTGGCGCTCTACGATCACCTCAAGGCCACAGCGGCTTTTGCCGTGGCGCTGTGGCGCTACCACCTGGCGCGCGGCAGCGTCGAGAGCGCCTTTTCCGAGTCTGGCTGGAAGGAGCAATGGGATACAAGCAGGGAGCAGGAATTTCTGCTGATCCAGGGAGATTTTTCCGGCATCCAGGAGTTCATCTTCGCCGAGGGTGGGGAGACGACGAAAAAGGCGGCCAAGCTCCTGCGTGGCCGATCGTTTCAGGTCTCCCTGCTCACCGAGCTTGCCGCGGTCGCGGTGCTTGCCGCCTTCGAACTGCCGCCGACCAGCCAGATCGTCAACGCCGCGGGGAAGTTTCTCATCGTCGCTCCCAACCTTGATGATGCCGGGGCGCGCCTGGATAGGGTGCGCGACACGTTCGACCGCTGGTTCCTGGAGCACACCTTTGGCCAGGGCAGCATCAGTCTGGCGACGACACCAGCGACGCGCGCCGACTTTCGAAAGGGGGCCTTCGACCAGCTCATCCGCCGCCTGTTTCAAGATCTGGAGGTACGCAAACGGCAGCGGTTTGACCTGTGTGGCGCCCAACCGCCCGAGTCAATCTTTCCCCTTCCGGCGAGGTTTCGGGCCTGCACCAAATGTGGCCAGCGCAACGCCGCTGGTCGTGACGACGGCACCTGCCGCTTGTGCGCCGACCAGATCACCATCGGCGAAAACCTGGTCAAAAAGGATCGGCTGCGCATCACCCGCACCGGGTCGGACAATCGCCCCCCGGGCGTCACCCTTGCGATCGACTATTTCGGTTACCAGGTGTCGTTTCTCGACGGCGAGAAAGACAAGGAGGAGCTCGACCGCTGCGCCGGGCAGGCGGTGCGCATCTGGGACTTCTCCCTGCCGGATGCGGGGGATGCCCCCCTGTGGCATGGCTACGCGCGTCGGTCGGTCAACGGCTATCTGTGGAAGGTGCAAGACGAAAAAGGGGAAGAGAAGATTGCCGATTTTGAAGAGATTGCCAAACAGGGAGTGAAGCCTGACGCGAAAGGAGAGCCGCGTGGCGTTGCCGCCCTGGCCATCCTCAAGGGGGATGTCGACAACCTTGGCCAGATTTTTCAGAGCGGCCTGGGCAAGCGCAACACCTTCGCGCGCATGGCCACCCTCTCCCGGCAGATGCACGCCTTCTTTGCCATTTGGCTCCCCTGGCATTGTCGCGAAAAGGCCAAAAACACCTACACCGTCTTTGCCGGCGGCGATGATTTTTTCCTGATTGGTCCGTGGCTTGAGCAGATGCACCTGGCGGCGGCGATGCACGAGGCCTTTGCCCGCTACGTCGCCGGCAACCCCGACATTCACTTTTCCGCCGGTCTGGTCATGACCAAACCGGATCTGCCGATACCGACCCTCGCCACCCGCGCCGAAGAGGCGTTGGCGGAGGCCAAACAGTACCGGGCGCCGCCAACAGGCAAGCCACCTGCGGCTGACCCACAGGGCAAAAAGGAGTGCCCCGCAGGCGTGGCGACCAAAAACGCCGTCACCTGCTGGCAGCGCAGCGTCGGCTGGGCCAGGTTCAAGGAGATGCTGGCGGCGGAAAAAGAGCTGGCGCAGTTGGTCGAGGCGATGCAGACGGAACACGAGCTGGAGGTGAGCACCGGCTACCTCTACGACCTGCTCCACCTGTGCGAAAAGGCGGAGATCGCCACGAAGAAACCCGAGGATGCCATCTGGCACGCCTGGTTTGTCTATCGCACTTGGCGCTTTGTGGTTGACCGGCTGAAGAAGGCCGACGATGCCGCCCGCCATGAGGTCAGCGGCCAATTCGCCGAAAAAATCGGCGAGAGGATCCGATCATACAAGGAGGACTACAAAATCGCCCTGTTTACCCACCTTTACCAGAGAAGGAAGAGCCGATGAATCACTCTCCAAGGGAAACTCCCGCAAAACAGGGCTCCGGCGCCCAAAATCCCGGAGGCATGTCCGGCCAGGCTTCGGCCAAACCTGCAACCGAATGCGAAGAGCCGTGGCTGAAAAAGGTTCGTTTTGGCGAGGGAATCGATGCCGAACTGTTCGATACAACGGCGCAGGGTATTGCCGGGGTCATCTTTCAAGAATTTGAAGAGAGCAAGAAGAAACTTAATAGACCAACCCAGATCAGGCGTTTTTATGACGAGATTTGCATGTGGAGCGAACGAGTCGGTGACAACAAGGAGGGAAAGGAGGCGAAGGAGGCATTCGACAAGTACCTCCCCTTCATCCGCATGCTCAATGCCAAGGCCGCCTATGCCGAGGGGCGCAAGCTGGTTGGCAGAAAATTTGTTGCTCTCATCCGATGTGTTCTCAGTGAAGTAAACTCGGTGAAGTCTCTTCAGCATTTCAAGCTGTTCATGGAGGCATTCATGGGGTTTTACAAACAGAAAGACCCACAGGATTGACGCGAGGAGATCGACATGAGCACAGAGAACAATCAGGAACAAATAACCTTGACCGGCATCCGCGAAATCAAGGGGACGATCGAGCTGCTGACCGGGCTGCACATCGGCTCCGGCAACGCCGAGATGCACATCGGCGGCTCCGACAACCCGGTGATCAAGCATCCCCACACCCACGAGCCCTACCAGCCCGTTGAAGAACCATGTCCCTACAGTTCCAACACGGATGCCATGAAGAGCGCCTGGGGAAGATCCGCAGTTCCCAGAGCCACAACCAGAATAACGAACATGGCGCTCTGGCCATCGT
>PEAJ01000030.1 GCA_002753495.1 Magnetococcales bacterium HA3dbin3
TCCATCCTCCTTTGTCTCGAATGGTTTTGTGGAAAATCCATTCTGGCCCATTGCGAGGCCGTTTGCGAAGGGGGATGGGTCCATTTCATCAGTACGTGTTTGGTACGGCGAGGAGCGAACAAGGCAGCCAACGAAGTTGCCGCTTGATATGGAATTGGAATTACGTGGCCAAGGTTGGGGATGTCGTCTATGTGTTGCACGCTTTTCGGAAGAAGAGACCAGAAAGACCAGCCAGGAGGATATTGTCCTGGCGGAGCGTCGTTATCGGCAAATTGGAGGATAATCCATGACCGAGCCTGTTGTTGAATCCCGCGGGAACATTTTTCTTGACCTTGGCTTCCCCCCTGACGAAGCCAAGGTTCTGACGATGCGGGCTGATTTGATGATCCGATTGAAGGATACGATCCATCTGCGTGCCTGGACCCAAGCCGAAGCTGCCGATCATCTGGGGATTCGACAATCGCGCGTTTCCGATCTGGTCAGGGGCAAGTGGGAGCGTTTTAGCTTGGACACACTGGTCACGCTCGCGGTGCGCGCCGGAATGCAAGTCGAGTTGACTCTTGCCGCGTGACTTGTTCGTAGCGTCCATTCCGGTAATGCGGCGTGAGGGGAACCCCGCATGTTCCCGGAAGAAACAATGCAGTTACAATAGATCACCGGGTCGAAACATGGTTCCAGATCTCGTCTTCCGGGTTGTCCCAGACGTGAAGCATGCTCTCTCGCTGGGCCAGCATGAGGGCCTCACTGCCATCATCAGCCCGTAGACCGTGACGGTAAGCGAGATAGCCAATGAAATCGAGCACCTCCTGGATCAGGGGTTCCGGCAAGCGGCGGAGTTCGTCCTGAATTTTTTCGGCCAGGTTCGCGGTCATCGCTCCTCCCTCTAATTATTCGACCCATTCCCCTACCAGACCCCGCCCACATTTCAGCCGCGGGGTGCGTCGGGCCGCGTGGCAGCTCCCTCGACGGTGACAGGTTTTTGCTGAATGACCACCCGATTGCGCCCTTCCTGCTTGGCCTGATAAAGGGCGTTGTCGGCGAGCTTGACCACCTCCCAGAACTCCTCGCTGTGCGTCGGGTAGGTCGCCACGCCGATGGAGAGGGTTTTCTTCAGCACCACGTTTGGCAGGGCAATCTCCAGTCCGGCCACGGCCAGACGGATCTTCTCCGACACATGCTCGCCGCTGGTGCCGGCGGTCTCTTGCAGTACGACCATGAACTCCTCGCCGCCGTAGCGGATCACCAGGTCGGAGGTGCGCACCTGTGCCGCCAGCTCACGGGCGATGGCACGCAACACCGCATCGCCGGCATCATGGCCGTAGGTGTCGTTGACCTTCTTGAAGTGGTCGAGGTCGATCATGAGCACCGAGATGCGATACCCCTTGCGCTTGGCGGTGGCGACCAGGGTATCGATGTACTCTTCCAGAAAACGTCGATTATGCAGGCCGGTCAGGGGGTCGCGCAGGGCGGTTTCGCGCAGGGTGTCCATCAAACGCTTGGCCTCGACCACCGGCGCCGATTCGCGCAAATAGACCTGGATGAATGGAACCAGCAGCTCGTACAGGTGGCCATTCTTTTGCTCGACAACAAGCTGCACGACATTGCCGACCATGCCTGAGTGCATCACCGGCAGACAAATATGGCCCAGGTCTGGGTTCTCTTGCTGGCCACAGAACATGCTGCACAGGGAGAGATCGCTGAAGGAGTCGATGCGATGGCTTGTGCGCAGGGCGCGGCAGGCATCGGCGTGAAACAGGATTTGCGGATCGCACCAACTGGCCGGGGCATCGGGGTCGCCGTCGACCACTACCGGCCGCATGTGGTTGCGCGAGGAACTCACCTCGTAGATGGAGAAGGTCTTGACACCGAACTGATTGGTCAAGATGCGGGCGATGCGCAGATAGACCTCGCGCGTGGTACGATCCTCCTCCACCGCCTGCTTGAATTGGGCCACCTCGACCAGGGCATCGACCATCTCGATGGTGGTGACGAGGAGATTGGAGTTGTCCTGAAGGTCATACTGGATGAGCCGGGCCACCTCCTGGCTGATGTTGCTTAGATTTTCCTGGAGATAGCTCATGAGCCAGTTCAAGTCGCGGGCGATTTCGCCCATTTCATCCTCGGTGTTGCACAGGACGTGTGTGCGGAAGTTACCCTCCTTCGCCTTGGCCACCACCTCCTGCACGCGGCGCGCAACCAGGGCAACCGGTGCCACCTGCCCGCGGAAGAACAGGGCCGCCAGGATGGCAAAGCCGATGATGAGGAGGGTCAGGACGAGGATGGTCACGAGCGCCTGGCGCTTGAGATGGGAAAGCGACAAGGTGATGGTGATCGCCCCCAGAACGGCACCGTTTGCCGCCTTGTGACACTGATGGCAGTTGGGGTTGCCACGATCCTGAACGATAAAGGGGATGGTGCCGCGAAAAATCGACCCCCCCTCCTCGTCGAGCGTGGCGAAATAGGGCACGCCATCCTGCAGAACCCGGGCCTCGATCACATCCGGCCCGCGCTCGCGGCCCAACCCCGGGCCAAACTGCTCCACCACGTTCGGCCCGCGCACGAGACGCGCTCCGAGCAGCCCCTTGACCTCGCTTAAGCGATCGAGAAACGACTCGCGGTGGCTGATGACACCGTTGATCATCTGCTCGGTGAGACTGACGCGCACCACTTCGGCGACGGCACGCACATGCTCCTCGGCGGTGACGATCGAAAATTGCCGAAAAGACAAAAGACTCGCCGGAATAAGAACCAATATCAGGCCCACGAACAGCCAGCCGGTCAGAACCGTGATTTTTGTCTTCAGGCGCATGGGTGGGGCTGGTTGGCGCTTGCGTTTTAGGATGTCTGGCGCGCGGCGGCGCGTTGTGCCAGATCAAGCAGACGCTGTGCCTGACGCACGTGCAGACGTTCGATCAGGCGGCCATCGAGGAGGCAAATCTCCTCGCCGCGATCGCGCGCGGCCTGCCAGGCAGCGACCAGGCGTTGGGCACGCTCGATGGCGGCCGCGGCAGGCATGAAGGCGGTGTTGGCGGCAACCACCTGGTTCGGATGGATGACGGTCTTGCCATCAAACCCCAACCGCACCCCCTGCCGGCACTGCGCGGTCATGCCATCGGCATCCTTGAGGTTGAGAAAGACGCCGTCGATGATGGCAACACCGGCCGCGCGCGCCGCCAGCACGCAATGTTGCAGGGCATATTGCAGGGATTCACGTTCCGGCGTCGCCTCGACGCCCAGCGCCTCGCCGAGGTCAGAAGTTCCGAGGACCAGACAAGAGACGCGCGGATGCGCAGCGATGGCAAAGGCATTGAGTACCCCAAGCGGCGATTCGATCATCGCCCAGATCGGGCAGGGTGCCTGACCTCCTTCGAGCTGGTCGAGCAGACGGGCAAGCTCCGCTAGGTCGTCGACATGATCGACCTTGGGCACGGTGATGGCGTCCGGCAGGCCAGGGAACACCGTCGTCACATCATCGCGCCAGAGATCGGTCTGCATGCCGTTGATGCGCACCGTGCGAAAAAGCGTCTGGTGATCGATCTGCCGCAGGGCCTCCAGGATATGACCGCGGGCGGCGACCTTCGCCTCCGGGGCAACCGAGTCCTCCAGGTCGAGGATCAGGGCATCGGCCCCAAGCCCAGGGGCCTTGGCCAGCGCCTTGGTGTTCGAGCCGGGTACATAAAGAACCGAACGCAGCAACGGGGAGGAGAACTCAGACATTGCAATCACCTTCAGCAGCTTGCGGGTGGGGAAGGGCGCGGACTGGGGCGGGGCACGGCAAAGTGGGAGGTCTGGTTGCCGCGCGAATCCACTCCCAGCCGAGAATATTCCCACACTGCCGGATGGGAAAGCAATTGCTCAAACGCACTCTTTTCCGCACCGGTTGTTCGAGGTCGGCTGGGCGAGGCGGACTGTCCTCCCGCAGGCGCGGAGGATCCACCAGAGCAGTGCCCCGCTGGTCAATCATCAACACAGGCGGGCATTGTTCAGGAAAGTGGTGGGAGGCTCTCCTCAATGAAACGGCGAACAGCACCGGCATCGGCGGGCATGACCGCGCAGCGGCTCGGCAGCTCGGCAAGGCCGGCCAGGGCCGGGGGCAGGTCGGGTTCGTGGCCGATCGCCTGCTGCACGGCGGCGGCAAATTTGGCCGGATGCGCGGTGGCCAGACAGACGACCGTGCCGCTCTTCCCCTGCGCGGCGCGAAAGCCGACAGCGGTGTGCGGGTCGAGCAGATAGTTGTGCCGGGTGTAGGTCGAACGAATCTGTTCCAGGGTGGCGGCCTCGTCGACGGCCACGGCGGGGAGCTCGGCGGCGGCGGTGGCCTGCTCGGCAGCGGTCACCTGAAAACGACCGCTATGGGCGAGATCTTCCATGCAGGCACGAACGCGTTCGGCATCGCCCTGGAAGAGATAGTAAAGGTAGCGCTCGAAGTTGGAGGAAACCTGAATGTCCATCGACGGGCTGATGGTCGGTGCGACGCGGCCGGTCTGGTAGACGCCGGTGGCCATGAAGCGGGTGAGGATATCGTTGCGATTGGTGGCCAGAAGCAGGCGCTTGATTGGCAATCCCATGCGCCGGGCAACGTAGCCGGCGAAGATATCGCCAAAGTTGCCGGTGGGGACGGAGAAGGTCACGGCATGGTTGAGGTTACCGCCACTCACCCGGCCCCAGGCGTAGACGTAGTAGACGATCTGCGCCAGGATGCGCGCCCAGTTGATCGAATTGACCGCCCCGAGCTGGTAGGCGTTCTTGAACTCCAGATCGTTGAACAGGGTCTTGACGATATGTTGACCATCGTCGAAGGTGCCTTGCACGGCGATATTGTGAACGTTGGCGTCCAGGACGGTGGTCATCTGCCGTTCCTGGGTCGGGGAGACGCGGCCGTGCGGATGAATCATGAAGATGTGGATCCGCTCCTTGCCGCGCACGCCGTGGATGGCGGCGGAGCCGGTATCGCCGGAGGTGGCACCGAGGATGTTGAGCCGGCCACCGGAGCGATCGAGGAGGTAGGCAAAGAGGTTGCCGAGAAACTGCAGGGCAACATCTTTGAAGGCAAGGGTCGGGCCGTGGAACAGCTCCAGGACGTGGCGCGTATCCACCGGCACCACCGGGGTGATCTCCGGGTGGGAGAATGTCCGACAGGAGCGATCGATCAGCGATTTCAAGTCAGCGGTCGGAATGGCGTCGCCGATGAAGGGGGTCATCACCGCCAGGGCCAGCTCCTGGAAGGAAAGCCCGGCCCAGTGTTGCCAGGTTTTGGCGTCGATGGTTGGCAGGTGCTCCGGCAGGAGGAGGCCGCCGTCGGTGGCAAGGCCCATCATGACGGCTTCGGCAAACCCGATCGGTTGCACACCGCCGCGGGTGCTGATGTAACGCACGTTGGTTGACTCCCTGGTCGGTTGTTGCTCCGGCGCGGCATCCGCTCATGTTACTGCCATCGCCTGTTCGGCAAGGATAAGGCCTGTCGTGGCATTTAAAAAGGGATCCGAGGAGAGTAGCGCCGACTGCCCGGGGTGGCGAGGAATCTTTCGCGCATTCACTTCTGGCATTCCGGCTTGCCCCCATCACACAACGCGGGTAGCCTCCACGGACCTGGGGGTGTCGGCTCCCGTCGGCGGTTGCCAATCGACCGGGGGTGGATCAGGATGGCGTTGTTGCCCGGGTGAGGGGGCCGCTGCGTGCTTCGTTCGGGGGCCATATGCAGAGGTGTTGAAGGAGTATTTCCTTGAAATTCAATCTCAACCGTTACCTGTTCGGGCTTTCGCTCGCGCTTGATTGCGTCGAAAGCGAGCTGCTCGGGGTTACCACGTATCATGGTCTCCGGGTTGCCTATGTTGCCGTGCGTCTGGCGCGCCTGCTGGGGCTGTCGGATCGCGAGGTGTTCGACCTTGCCGCCTTTGCGATCCTGCATGACAATGGTTTGGCCGAGGAGAGCCTGACTCAGAATCTGCCCGTGCGCGGGCGTCTGGACGGGGTCGAGGCCGCCGCCCTTCACTGCACCATTGGTGAGAGCAACATCGCTGCCTTTCCGTTTCAGACCAGCGTTCGCGGCATCGTTGAGTATCACCACGAACATTGGGATGGCTCGGGTTTTTTTGATCTGCGCGGCGATGAGATTCCCCTGATGGCCCAGATCGTCGGGCTTGCTGACTATGCTGACCTCAGGTGCCGCTTTGCCGAGGCGGCGAGTCGGGCGTGCGTGCAGGCGTTTCTGGACGACACTTCCGGGCGGACCTTCTCCCCGCACCTGGTGGATGCCTTTCGGCAGGCCTCCGCGTCGACTGCCTTCTGGCTGGATTTGCGCGACCCCTTCATCCATGCCGGGTTGCATCGGGTGATGCCGGAGATGTCGCTGGAACTCGGTTGGCGGGAGGTTTTGGAGATTTCCCGCGTTTTCAGCAAGATCATCGACTCGAAGTCTCGTTTTACCTCGCGGCATTCGCGCGGGCTCGAAGAGAAGACTGCGCACATGGCGGACCATTTTGCCCTGGACGACGAGACCAAGACCCGCCTGCGCATCGCCGCCAGCCTGCATGATGTCGGCAAGCTGGCGATGCCCAACGCCATCCTGGACAAGCCCGGGCGTTTGACCGATGACGAACGGCAAAAAATGTCCGAGCATACCTACTACACGCGCATCTGCCTCGAACCGATTCCCGACTTCGGGCAAATCACCGAATGGGCATCCAATCACCACGAAAAGTTGAATGGTCGGGGTTATCCCCTGGGGCTTGCCGCCGATCAGCTCGACCCCTGGTCGCGATTGTTGACGGTTCTCGATATCTATCAGGCCCTGACCGAGGAGCGGCCCTACCGCCAGCCGCTGCCGCACAGCCAGGTGATGGCGATGCTCGAACGCATGTCCCGGGAGGGCGAGCTGGACGGCGGGATGGTCGCGGCGGTGGGATGGGCCCTCTCCTGACCGGGGTCGATCACTTGATGGGAGACCCAACCCATGAAATGGCACGCTCTGCTCGATTCTTGCTGCCAACGTCTGCTCGGGGTTCAATCCGCACACTCTCTAATCCTGCTCGTGGCCCTGTTTGTTCCGGGTCTGGTTGCAGCCGGAGAAGTGCAAGTGGCGGTGGCGGCCAACTTTACCGCCCCGGCGAAGGTCATCGCTGCCGGTTTCGAGCAGGAGACCGGGCACAAGGCCCTTCTCTCCTTTGGGGCCACCGGCAAGTTTTACGCCCAGATTGCCAATGGCGCCCCCTTCGAGGTGCTGCTTGCCGCCGACGCCGACACCCCGGCGCGATTGGAGCGGGAGGGGAGGGGTGTCGCCGGCAGTCGTTTTACCTATGCCATTGGCAAGCTTGTGTTGTGGTCGGCGCGGCCGGGGTTGGTCGATGCTCGGGGTGAGGTATTGAAAAAGGGTGATTTCGCCCACATCGCCCTCGCCGAGCCCAAGCTTGCCCCCTATGGCGCCGCCGCCATGGCCGTGTTAAGCAACCTTGGGGTGTTGCCGGCGGTGTCGGCGAAGATCGTCCGTGGCGAAAACATTGCCCAGACCTGTCAGTTTGTTGTTTCCGGCAACGCCGAGCTGGGGTTTGTCGCCCTCTCCCAGGTGATGAAGGAGGGGGTGATCGGCGAAGGTTCGGCCTGGGTTGTTCCCGCCGACCTCTACCCGACCATCCGTCAGGATGCGATCATTCTCGATAAGGGCAAGGTAAACCCCGCCGCCCGTGCCTGGATCGATTATCTCAAGGGCGACAAGGCCAGGGGGGTGATGCGCGCGAGTGGGTATGCGTTCTGACGGGTGGTGGGGTGCCGTGCTCACGCCTTGGCCGGGTTGACCAGCATCCCTTGGAGAACGTTCACGAGCGAGTCAAAGACGGGGGAGTCGAGCGGCACCAGCGCGCGTGTCTCCTCCCCTTCCCAGAGCCGGGTTGTCGGCAGGTCGGGGTTTTTTGGATTGACGGCGGAGATCAGGCAGCGAAACTTGAGCTTATCTCGTTTTTGCGGCAGCCATTTTTCGTCATGGCGTTGTTCGCCATGGTAAGCGTGGATGCATTGCTCGAACGTTTCGATACATTCTACGAGTTTCTGACGATCAGCAACCTTCACAGCCGCGTTCCAGAGCAAGGTTTCCATGGCCCCGGGCGTCTCGTTGTCGGGAAGCAGGTGGACCGTAACCGCCGGTATCCCTTCTTTTCTGGCTGGTTGCCCAAGCTTGTCCGGTACTGGCCATCCACCGGGGGCATTTTGCAGCAGGCTGCGTATTTTGGTGAATTGATCCCCCGGTTTTTCATCGGCATCGATGAGCAGAAGGATGCCCTGTACCTGGTGGAACTCTCTGTTGAGCTTCAACGCTCCCAAGAGTTTCACGATGGCCTCCACGCCACCAAATTGCTCGTTCAAATCGCCGGGGCAAAGCACCTGGATACCGGAAATCTCGTGATGATCCATGAGATGCTGAATCAGGCATTGATCGGAGCGACCCTCAACAATGACAAGTTTCGTCTCTTTCAATTCCAGTCCGGATGGCTTGGTGACCATGGGTTTTCTCACCGGATCTCCACACGCTGTTCCATCGCCAAGGCGAACATATCTCCGGGATGGACGGCAAAGGGGTATTCAGAACCGAGTCTTGGTGTCTGAACCAGGGCAAAGTCCGCCGGGTTTTGCTCCGCGCACGCCGCGGCGGCTTGCAGGCACTCCCAGGAGTGGGTCGAGGCAAAAATTTGGACGTCGTATTGCACGGCAAAGCGATGGATCAAAGACCAGATCGAGGGCATGCGGTCGTAATAAAACCCATTTTCGATCTCGTCGATTGCCACGATGCCATTCTCCCGGCTGCGAATGGCCAGCAAGATGGTGAACAGCCTCCCGATGCCTGATGAGACGTGGCTGATTGGGATTTTCTCGGGTAGATTCTCTACAGAAGCGAATATCGTTGAGGTGCCTCCGGTTATCTCAATTGATAAACCCTTCAAGAACGGATATTCATCTTTGAGCGCATTGATAATGACAGATTCTTGACCACGTTTACTACATTCGGAAAAGATGCTGGCTATTTCCTCTGAACTTGACGCGGGTGTTATGTCAATAAATGACATTGGAAATTGGGGAGGAGGCCCCGGTGGATTAAAAATCAACTCGGGAGGACGTAGTTCCACGGCAACTTTTATTGGATCTCCTCCAAGGAAACGCCATTCAAAGGTAATAGGTGTAATTGCTGTCGCATCATATTCTTTAGAATGGCTTCCGAGGAGCATGACGACCACTGAATTTTTCTCGTAGGCCATCCGTAGCGAGCGCACCATGCCATTTTGGTTTCCCAGGCTGATTTCAATCGCTTGTTCTTGATCAAAAGAGTGAAACATATCTCGCCATAGAGCCTCGTAGTCAAGTTTGGTAAGCCGAACGGTGCCGATTTCAAGGCCACGAATGCGCTTTATACGAATAGCCTCTCCTGGATTTGAACCCGCAACGAGAAACAGCGCCTCCAGCAGCGCGCTCTTGCCCGACCCGTTCGGTCCGACGATGACATTGACGCGCTTCAGGCCTGACAGGGATTGTTCCGCGAAGCACTTGAAATTTCTGATGTGCATCTCTTCGATCATGGCCCCCCCTCCCAACCGTCCTGGCATCAGGTCCGATAATCGGCGTTGATGCTGACGTAATCGTGCGACAGGTCGCAGGTCCAGGTGGTGGTGGTGGCGGAGCCGGCGTGCAGGTCGATGCGGATGGCAATCTCCGGCTCGGCCATCACCCGCGCCCCTTGTGCTTCGGTGTAGGTTGGGGCGAGTCCCCCGCGTTCGACGATCGCCACCTCACCGAGATGAATATCCACCGCTGTCGGGTCGATTGGCACCCCCGCCCGCCCGACCGCCGCCAGAATGCGCCCCCAGTTCGGGTCGTTGCCGAAACAGGCGGTCTTGACCAGCTGACTGTGCGCCACCACCTTGCCGATCTGGCGCGCCGCCGCCTCACTCGGGGCACCGGTGACGGTGATGGTGATGAACTTGGTCGCCCCCTCGCCATCGCGGACGATCCAATGCGCAAGCTCCAGGCAGAGATCGTTGAGGGCGTCGGCGAACGGCCGGGCCGCTGGGGCATCGGCGTCGGTGATCGGGGCGTTGCCGGCAAGGCCGGAGGCAAACCCGAGCACGGTGTCGTTGGTCGAGGTGTCGCCATCGATGGTGATGCTGTTGAAACTGGCTTCAACCGCCTGTGCGAGAAGCTGCTGCCACGCAGCCGTGCTGATAGCGACATCGGTGAAGAGATAGACCAGCATCGTCGCCATGTCCGGGTGAATCATCCCCGCCCCCTTGGCGATGCCCGCCAGCAGCACCGGTCGACCCTCGATCACGCAGCGCCGATGCCGCGCCTTGGGGAAGGTGTCGGTGGTGGTGATGGCGGTGGCGGCATCCGCCCAGGCGTCGGCAGCGAGGGCGGCGGCCAATCCGGGGATCGCCGCCTCGATCTTCTCCACCGGCAGCGGCTGACCGATCACCCCGGTCGAGGAGACGAAGACCTGCTCCTCCGCGATCGCCAGGGTTTGCGCGACGCATTGGGTCGAAGCGCGGGCACGCATCATCCCCGGTGCCCCGGTGCCGGCGTTGGCGTTGCCGGCATTGACGAGGAGTGCCGCCGCCTTGCCGCCAGGCAGACGCTGCCGGCAGAGCGTAACCGGCGCCGCTGCCACCTGATTGCGGGTGAAGAGACCGGCCACCGTCGCCGCCGGTTGCATCTGCACTAGGAGCAGATCCGGACGACCGTTGGTTTTCAGACCACACGCGGTGGCGGCGAGACGAAAACCAGGGATCGCAGGGATATCGATCGCAGGGGGGGTGCCAACGGCCATGGAGAGAGACCTCGTTGTGGGGGTATCATGGAAGAATCGAACAGGGGAGGGCGCGCGTGCCCCACGGATCGGGCTGCGACAATGATGCCCTTGGCGCAGACCCGCTTCCTGAAGCCGATGCGCGTCCCAACGCCCAGGCGTGGGGAACCCACCCCGCGTCATCCGTACCAACTTGCCGTCGGGAGTGCAAGAGCCCATGAGTTTTCCATCTTTTTCGCAGCGTCTGGGTGACCGCTTCGACGGCATGATTCGCCTCGCCGATGTCGAGCTGCTCAATGCCGCCGTCGAACGTCTCTCCGACTGGTATCTCGTCGAGCCGGGCCAGGCATTGCCGACCACAACCGTCGATGGCATCGAGGCGAGTCGTCACCTCGCCGCCCTGGTCGCGGAGATCCTGCGCGAAGAGCGTGGGGTGTGGACGACGATGGTCTACGTCCAGAGCCAGGAGGATCCCTGGCTGATCAAGGTGTACCATCCGCGACGTGCCGGCTGCGGTTGTGGCGGCAGCGGCGGGATCCAGCCGTGGTGGGTTCTTACCCGGGTACCGCCGGAGCCGATCGCGGCGTGGGCGGAAGATGAGAGTTGCGCGGTGGCCCCCCCGCCCGCGACCTGGTGGAAACGATGGCTGTAAAACCCCTGCTCCTGGTCTGTGCCGCTCTGCTCGTCGATGGCGAGGGGCGCATCCTGCTCACCCGCCGCCGCCCGGAGACGCACATGGGTTCGCGCTGGGAGTTTCCCGGCGGCAAGTGGCACGATGGGGAGAGCCCTGAGGCAACGCTGATCCGCGAGATCCGCGAAGAGATCGGCCTGATCGTCACCGACCCGGAGCCCTGGACCTTCGTCTCGCACCCCTATGACAACTTTCACCTGCTAATGCCGGTTTATCTCTGCCGTCACTGGTCAGGGGAACCACAACCCCTGGAGGTGGCCGATTGGGGCTGGTTTTGCGTCGACGAACTGGGGGACCTTTCTCTGCCGCCGGCGGATCAGCCCCTGGTGACGCAACTGCGCACGGCCGCGCCGTGGCTTCGTGCGTGACGCACCCCTCTCGCTTGAGCCGATGCCGCGCAACAAGGCACCCCGGAGTTTGCCATGCACGCGATCAACCCGCCCCCTGACCCCACGCCCGAACCCGCGCCAGTGTCCGGCGATGATCCGCGGCGACCGGTGGTGTCGGCGGTGGCCACGCACGTGGCGGCCGCTGTCGACTCGACCCTTCCCGAGGCGGTGGCGGTGACCCGGCGCGGCCTCTCCTGGTTTTGGTTGCTACCCCTGCTCGCGCTGACTGCCGCCTTGTGGAGCGCTTATCGCGTCTGGTCGGAGCAGGGGCCGTTGATCACCATCGGCTTCAGGACCGCCGACGGTCTGCAAGCTGATCGTACCAGGATCAAGCTGCGGGAGGTCGAAATCGGCACCGTCGCCCGTGTCACGCTGAGCCCAGACTTAAGCCGGGTGGTGGTCGAGGCGCGTTTGCTCAAGAGTGCCGCGCCGCACGTCCGGACCCACACCCGCTTCTGGGTGGTGCGCCCGCGTTTGACGGCAAGCGGCGTCTCCGGGTTGAATACCCTGGTCTCGGGTGCCTTCATCGAGATGGATCCTGGTCCCGGCGAACCGCGTTTCGACTTCGATGGCCTCGAATCGCAACCGGTGATACGTCAGGGAACCCCGGGCAACCGCTTCCTGTTGCGTGCCGAGCGGCTGGGGTCGTTGGTGATCGGCTCGCCGGTCACCTATCGTGGCATTGCCGTTGGCGAGGTCCAGGGGTATGACCTCACCGACGATGGCCAGGGGGTCGACGTTCACATTTTCGTCAAGGCTCCCCACCATGGCCTGGTACGCGCCGACACCCGCTTCTGGAACACGAGCGGCGTGCAGGCGTTGATTGATGCCAACGGCGTGCGTCTCAAGGCCTCCTCGTTGCAGGCGCTGCTCACCGGGGGGATCGCCTTCGATACCCCGCCCGTGGTCGGTCATCCGCAACCCGCCGCCACGGAAGGGACCCATTTTCGCCTGTTCGATGATGACGACAGTACCGGTGAGGTGACCTACACCCGACAGGTCGACTACGTTCTCTACTTCGATGGGTCGGTGCGCGGCTTGAAGGTCGGGGCACCGGTGGAGTTTCGCGGCATCAAGGTCGGGACGGTGGTCGATGTGCGTCTGGCCTATGACCCGAAGGGGGTTACCTTGCGCATCCCGGTCCTTGTGCGCCTCGAACCGGAGCGGATCGTCGGCCTGGGCGCGACCAGCACCCCGCCGCGGGCGATCATCGACCCCCTGATCGACAACGGCTTGCGCGCCCGCCTGGAGACCAGCAATCTCCTCACCGGCCAACGTCTGGTTGCCCTCGACTTCTACCCCAATACCCCAGCCCGCCTGGTGCATGCTGGCCATGACCATCCGGAGTTGCCGACCATCCCCGGCAGCCTGGAGGAGATCGCCCAGTCCACCACCCATCTTCTCACCCGCCTGCAGCAAATGCCGCTGGAGGAGATCAGCGAGGAGCTGCTCGAAACCGTCGAGGGGGCCAATCGCATCCTGAACGGTCCGGAGACGGTGGCGGCGATCGGTGCCTTGAGCGACTCCCTGTTGGCGATCGAGCGCCTCACCACCGACCTCGCCGAATGGTCCGGGCCCGCTCTTGACTCCGCCCGCGCCGCCCTCGATCAAACCCAGCGGACCCTGGCCACCACCGACAAACTCCTGGCTCCGGAGGCGCCGCTCCAGTATTCTCTCCTCCAGTCCCTGCAAGAGGTGGCGGCGGCGGCGCGGGCATTGCGGACCCTGGCCTCGCTTCTGTCGCAAAATCCACAATCGCTGCTCTTCGGACGGCACAAGGAAGAGAAGCGCTGAAGTTCGATACCGGGGTCATCACCATGCCGGGCTTCATGGCTCCCGGTCCCAACCCCGAAGCTCGCCCGGCGTGGCGACGGGGAGTTGACGGGTGGCTCACCCGCAACCGGGTTTGCCCCTGATTCCAATTCCAGACCGAGAATGACACGCGCGGAAAACAGCCCGGCAATGGACAGCAGGACAAGCATGACGGCACGCCCATTTTTTCTTGTTTTGTCGATGTATCTGGTTGCGGCTTGTGCCGCCCTTCCCGGGGGTGGCGGTGGTGGGGGTTCCTCGCTGCGCCATTTTCTGCTTACCCCACTCGCCGCCGATACGCCGCCACTCAACCCCGTGCCAGCGCCCGACTACACGTTCGAGGTGGTGCAGGTGACGGTGCCGCCCTATCTCAACCGGACGCAGATTGTCACCCGACCCGGTCCAAACGAACTCTACCTCTCCGAGACCCACCAGTGGGGGGATGCCCTGCCGGATAATCTGACGCGCACCCTGGCGGCCAATCTTGCCCATCTGCTCGCCAACGATCGCATTTTTCCCCGCTCGCCGCTGTTGCCGATCCCAGCCCATTATCGCCTGGTCACCGAGGTCGATCGCTTCGATCAGGATGCCGATGGCAGCGTTGTTTTGGCGTTGTTCTGGCGGCTTTTTCCCGGCAACGACATGACCCCGTTGACGGAACGGCGTGCCCTCTGGCGCAGCGCACCGGTTGCCGGTACCGATTACGGTGCCCTGGTCGCGGCCATGAGTCGCCTGTGGGGTGACTACAGCCAGGGCGTCGCCCGCGAGGTGGCACGCCTTTCGACCACTGCCAGGAGATGATCCCATGGGTGTGTTGCGATTTGTTTTGATCGGCCTGATGTTTTTGATTGTTTTCCAGTGGTTCAAGGTGAAGTGGCGGCGGTTTATCCGCATGCTTGCCGGCAACCCCGCGCTTAATGTACCCCAGCCGCTTGTTGCCTGTGTCCAGTGTGGCACGCGGGTTCCGGCCCAGACGATCGTCGCCGATCATGATCGTGCCTATTGCAGCCAGGCCTGTCACGACGCCGCATCCCGGAGCCGCAACCATGAATGAGACCCTGCGTACCCTGCACGATCACCGCAGCATCCGTGCTTACACCGATCAGCCGGTCGCCGAGGAGACGCTCACCGCTTTGATTGCCGCCGTGCAGCACGTTCCCTCGTCGATGAATGGCCAGCAGGTGTCGTTGATCGTCGTTCGCGATGCCGAAAAACGCAAACAGATCAGTGTCATTGCCGGTGGTCAGCCGTGGATTGCCCAGGCGCCGGTCTTCATCGCCCTGGTCATCGATTTTCACAAGACCGCCCTTGGTGTCGCCGAATCCGGCGGCAGGCAGGTGATCCACGAGAGCCTGGAGGGGATCATCGTCGGGGCCATCGATGCCGGGATCATCCTCGGCAACCTGATGACCGCCGCCGAATCCCTTGGGCTTGGCATCGTGCCGATCGGGGCGATGCGCGCCAACCCACGCGCCATGATCGACTTGCTGCAGTTGCCGCTGCTCACCTTCCCAGTGGTCGGGATGTGTCTGGGATATCCGGCGGATCGATCCCATCGCAAGCCACGTTTGCCGCTTGCCACCTTTCGTCACGAGGAGTGCTACCAGGGGGCCGGTCTTGCTGCCGCCATCCGTGAATACGATCAAATTCTCCTCGACCATTGGCAAAAAGTGGCGCGCGGCGAGGGGACGACCTGGTCGGCGAGCCTCGCTGCCCCTTACAGTCGGGTCTACTTCCCGGAGGTCTATCCGGTTGCCCGTGCCCAGGGGTTTACCAACGACAAGTAGAATGGGATCCTGCCCGGAGGTGACCTGTCCCCTGGGGGCGGTCTCGGTTTTTAAAAACCCGCAATCCGCCTGACTGCTTTGCTGGACGACGCAAAAGCAGTCAGGCAATGGCTCGCCCCCTGGGGGCGATTTTCGCGAAAAGCATGCGAAAATCGCCCGTGGGTAGGGGGGCGGGAAAGGCAAAAAACCTCGGGGCTTCGCCCCGAACCCGACCAGGGCGCTGCCCTGGACTAAGCCGGGGGGCAGGCGGAGCCTCCCCCCGGACCCCCCAACCACTTTCAATCGTAAAAACAGGGAAGAGAAGAGGAGATGCGTGCCCCCGCTTCTTCGATTGCACACGCAGTCGCCGCCTTACGCCAAGGCCAGATCATCGCCTATCCAACCGAAACCCTCTTCGGCCTCGGCGCCGACCCCTTCCACCCCCATGCCCTGACCACCCTGCTGCAACTGAAAGGCCGTACCACCACCAAAGGCCTGATCCTCCTCATCGCCACCATGGAACACCTGGCCATGGTCGCCGCTCCCCCCTCCCGCCTCGCCTGCCGCCTGATGGGTGTCTTCTGGCCGGGGCCCCTCACTCTGGTTCTGCCGGCAGCGCCGGGACTCTCCCCCTTGCTCACTGGGGATACGGGCTACGTCGCCGTGCGTTTTTCGCCCGCGCCCCGCGTCGCTGCCCTGCTCCGCGCCTGGGACAATCCCCTGGTCTCGACAAGCGCCAACCGCAGCGGCGAGCAACCCGCCTGCGATGCAGCGACCATCCGCCAACTCTGGCCGACAGAGGTGGCCGCGATCATCCCCGGACGTTGCCAGCCCACGGCCAAGGCATCGACCGTTGTTCGCGTCACCGCCGATAACACCCTCACCCTCCTGCGCGCAGGCCTCCTCCCCTTTGCGCACATCCAGGCAGCAGCAGCCGGGTGATACGCGCCACAACCTTCGCGAACGCCAGCAACCCTGGCCAAGTGTGGGGGCGAGGACACCTTTATCCGAGCAAAGCGAGGATATGGTCGACCGCCACCCGCGCGCCATCGAGCGGCGGCGGCTCCGGAGGCGGTCGTGCCATCAGCTGGCGCAACGCATCTCCCCACACCCCCTGACGAAATGTCGCCATCGTCACCTCCCGCGCCCGACCATGACGATCAAGCCAGGGGCAGATCGCCTCCTCGTCCGGAAAGGTGTAGCGTCGGACATAGACGAACGGCAGCCCATGCGCCACCACCTCGACCGACATCCCGTAACCGGGTTTGCCGACCACGGCATCGACCGAGGCGATCAGGTCGCGAAACAACCAGTTGCCGGCAATGCGTTGCCAGTTGATGAGGTTGGGGGCAGAAAGCGGAGGGTCGAAATCGAGCAACCAGAGCCAGTCAGGATCATCGGCCATGGCAGCAAAAGGCAGATCGGTGCCGGGAATCCCCCCGAGTGAAACCAGGATGAGCGGTCGGGCATCATGCGCGGACAAATGCAGGTCATGACGCAAATGCATCGCCATCGGTTGCCCGGCCTCGATCAGGGGCGGGATGATCACGTGTCGTGGAAAGGGACCATCAAGCAAGGCTGGCGTCGGCAACAGGGCAAGAGACGTTTGCGCATAGGCCGCCCGCATCTCCTCCCACCAGCGACGATGACGCGGCACCGCCATGGGAAAATAGGCTGCCAGCACCAGATCCCAGGAGAGTGACGCCACCGCCACGCTGGGAATGCCAAGATCGGCCGCGGCCGCCAGCGGCAGATAGGGGATATCGGCAAGCACCAGGTCCGGTCTCCAGGCCGCGATCGCCGCCCGTTCGGCACGCAACAATGCCGGCCAATCATCATGGATGCGATCGAGGGCAAGCGCGGTGGCCGGAAGATCGGCGGTCAGGGGATCGCGCTGCACCAGGCCGACATCACGTGCCAGCGGGTCCTGAGTGAAGGCAAGCCCCAGGTTGCGGGTTATCACCTCCGGCGGCAACGACCCGGCGATCCGCAATTCAAGATCGGATCGGCGTCGCGAAAGCTCCCGCAGCACGGGAACCAGCTGGGAAAAATGCCCAAAGCCATGCGCGGTCACCGCACACCAGACGCGAAGGGCCATGACGGCGATACTCCCCCACAAACAAAACCCGCACCCGAAAGCCGGTCCGGAAACGCCCTCCTGCCTGCCGCGGCGGCGTCAGACCGGTGCCCGATTGCGCATGGTCAACACGCCACTCTGCGCCTCCGCGCGCCGTTTTTCTCTCCCCAGGCCACGTCGCGTCAGGAGGATCCCCTCTCCCCAGGTCCGCTCCCGCCACTCCCCATGCCCTTGCACACCAGGCCGATCCACTCCGATCCCTGTCGATCCATCTGCAGCAGCCGGTGGCCATTGACGGTGCACCAGGCGGGCAGGTCCCGGCTCAAGCCCGGGTCTGTGGCGCGGATCCTCAACACCGCGCCAACCGCCAGCTCCTCCATCGCCGATGCCACCCGCAGCACCGGCAGGGGACAAAGCAGATTGCGCGCATCCACCTCGACCTGGGGAGAGTACCCCCCTCCCTTCCGCACGGCATGAGCACGGGGCTTTTCCTTTGGCGCAGGCAAGCGACCAACCTCCCACGGATACGAAATGTTACAAAAAAGGGCTTTTCTGCCACAAATTGGTGACGTTCCGCAGCTATACTCCGATCTTTCTCCGCAGGAGGGGTGTTAATCTTTTTCCCGGCGAATTGCAAGGGGCGGATCCCCGGCCGCGAGGTGCTTCCCCCCGAAATCCCTTGCCGGAATGCTCCGGACGGACGCACGATGGTGCCAACCGAACTTCCTATTGGGCAGACAACATGAACGACGCACAAAGCAGAAAATCGGGGTGGTTTTCCGGTATTCGCGCGCGCATCCTTTTGATCACGGGCCTCTCCATCCTGATCGGCTTTGGGGGCATGACCCTGTTCTATTTCCACCAGGACGACGCGGTGATCCTCGCCCAGGGCAAACGGACCATGGGTCTGCTCGCCTCCGGTGCCAGCGCCGGGTTGCAGACTGCCATGCTTTCGGGCAATGCCCAGATTGCCCATGATTATGTCGACAATATCAAGCGGGTACCCAACATCCTCGACTTTCAGATTCTGCGCGTCGACGGGCGTGTCGCTTTCCGTGACAACCAGACCATCGATGCCGTCAACGCCTTTTTGGGAGGGGAGCACTTTACCCGTCGGCCGGAGGCAGTGCGCGCACCAGCGGAGTTGTCCGGGATCAAGGCCTCGCCGATCGGCGCACCCAGTGGTCCGATCGGTATTCTGACCGGGCCGGTTGGCATCCCCCCCGGTCTGTTGGCGGAGTTGGCGCGCACCAATCAGGCGACGTTTGAGTTCAGCACCGATGCCGACTCCGAACCGATCCTCACCGTTTTTCAACCCATCCAGAATCGGGAGGAGTGTCACGGCTGTCATGCCAAGGACAGCCCCCTGCGCGGTGTGATCAAGATGACCACCTCCCTCGCCGCCATGAAAGGGGAGATCCACTCCGCGCGTGCCCAGACGTTGGGTGTGTTCGGGTTGGGGGTGTTTTTCATCCTCTGGCTTGTCTATTGGGCCATCCATCGTCTGGTGGTTGTTCCGGTTGGCCGTATCACGCGCGCCATGGAGGAGGTCGCCGGTGGCGACATGACGCACCAGGTCCCAGTTTTGGGCAGTGAGGAGTTTGTGCGCATGGCCCGCAGCTTCAACCTGATGAGCGCCGAGGTGGAGAAGTCGCACAAGGGGTTGCAAAACGAACGCGACAAACTGACCACCATCATCCTGAGCGCGCGCGAGGGGATCATCGTCACCGACCAGACCGGGCGGGTGGTGTTGGTCAATCCGGCCGCCGAACGTCTGCTTGGCAAATCGGCACAGGATATTTCCGAGGAGGGGTTTGTCGGTCTGCTCGATGATCCTGGTTACATGGAAGGGTTGCTGAACAGCCACGACAAGGTGATGCCGGAGACCGTGGTCTACAACAGCCGTGTTTTACAGGTCTACGCCGCGACCATTCGTGCCGTCGATGGCCACCCGGTAGGTTCCGCCGCCCTGCTGCGGGATGTGACCAGCGAGAAGCGCCTCGAAGAGAGGTTGCGGCAACTCTCCTACACCGATGGTTTGACCGGGCTTCTCAACCGGCGTCGCCTCGACGAGGTGCTCGCCGATGAGTTTGATCGTGCCAAGCGCTACCATCTGGAGTTGGCGGTGCTGCTCTTCGATGTTGACCACTTCAAGAAGTTCAACGATCGCCATGGCCACGATCAGGGCGACCGTGTTTTGCAGGCCATTGGCTCCGAGATGCGGCATCTGTTTCGTGCGCTGGATTTTCCCTGTCGTTTTGGTGGCGAGGAGTTTTGCGTCATCATGCCCAACACCGGTCGCACCGGTGCCCTGCAAGTGGCCGAGCGGTTGCGCGAGCGGGTGGAACTCATGAAGGTGGATGCCCTGACCGTCACCATCAGCATTGGTGTTGCCACCCTGCCGCTGCTTGATGTTCCCACCCCCGAGGCCCTGCTCAAGGCGGCCGATGAGGCGCTCTATGAGGCCAAGCAGGGGGGGCGTAATCAGGTGTGCAACGCCACGCCGCGCATCCCCCGCGCGGAGTCCGGCACGGGGAGTTGATGTGTGCCCCGCGCCTTTATCGGCGCTGTCGTCGCGGTCGTGTTTTTGGAACAGGGTGGTTGCTTGTTCGGTTCCAGGTCAAGCGGCACCTTCGGTTGCTCTGTCGAAACACAAGGCACTGGGTTAGATGCCCCCTCCCTGGTAGCAAACTTTGGTGATCGGGTACCCGGATTTTTGCAGGACCAGTCCGTTAAGGTTGGCATGTGCACCGCATACAAACATCTCTCCCAGGGAGGATCTGCTTCTTAGTTTGAGATGGACATTGTCTTCCTCGATTGTAACGAACAGAGCCCGGTTTCCTGAATCATCTTCTCTGATTTTAAACCGTATTTTGTTTTCATCGACGGTTCCCTCCCCATCAAAGGAGCACGAGGAACCTCCCTGGAAGGATATGAGTTCGATCAAAACTCGGCCCCGTGGCAACGGAGTTAATTTTACACAGTCTTCAGAGTTGTCCTCGCATGAACGAAACGAGCCAGCCTCCCAATCAAAGTATGAACACCACTCGGAGGGAGCAGCGAAGTATTCTCGGGTTAGTGATACCGTTGAGTCAGCATGCACTGAGTGCGCGGCAAAAACCACAGAGACCAACGTAAGAAAAACGTGTCTCAAAGTGACCTCCTGTTATGGGGTACTATTAATCATTTTTTGTTGGATTTGTTCTTGCAGCATCGTAGAAAATTGGCCCGACCGCGACCATTCTCGTAGTCTTCAATGGTTGGGTCCCCAGATATATGCTTCGCAAGTTTCTCGAGATCATTCATGCCTATCATCTCCAATTGCTTAGGATTCCAATGACCACGTTGAAATCGTATATCTAGAGCGATAATTTTAACAGCCTCGTCTAATTTGTCCCACTCCTCGAGTTTCGGGTTCTTGGCTCTCTCCTCGCCATAACGCTTAATGGCCTTATTTTTCTTCCTTTGATAATCAATCTCGAAGAGTCTCTTCTGGACTTCTCCTGATATCTCCTCTAACCTATCTCTGTTATTCTTGACATAATCCGTTGCATCTTTCCCTTCCAGGTCACCGAGCCCAGCATAGTCATTCTCGTTTTTGTCATACCAAACATATTTGTCAACCTGCTCTGGGGGCATCCCGGCCTCAAGCAGGTCTTTCTTTGTCTCGTCCAACTCATGCCGAGACAAGTCATAACCACGGCCGATGGTGATACCAGAACCCATACTAGGATGATGGATTCTTCTGCTGAAATACGGACTTTTTGGCTTGTCATCACCCTCTCTGTCATAGGTGAATTGTCCATCACCCACGACCAAATATTTTTTCCTCTTGGACAGTTCCTCCAAGCCCTTCTTCGTTTCCACGTTACACTTCTCTGCTATCGAGGAGGTTGTGTCTGAACCGTATTCGCCGTTGGGACGATAATGCTGCAAATGACCTCCCCCCACCTGGTTTTTCGCCCCCTTCGGTCATGTCGATGTCCGTGGCCGGACTGACAAGGGGGACATCGAAATTGATCTCAGTGCGCCATTTGTCCAGCTCATGCCGATAAAGTGCATCGTTGCGCTCAAGAAGCTGCGCGCGCAGCCGCGCCGACGCCGCGGACAACTGCCCGGGGGTGGGTGGCCAAT
>PEAJ01000031.1 GCA_002753495.1 Magnetococcales bacterium HA3dbin3
CCAGTCGGCACGCTCCCGCGCTTTTTGGTCCAAAAAAGCGAGGATGCCGCGCACCACCTGCCAACCAACCTTCTGTTCCGGATAGCTCTTGTGTTCAATCAAGACGTAAACATGCAGTGCCCTGCCGCCACGGGTATCGGTAACGAACAGACGATCCGACAGATACCCGCGCAGCTCTTCATCCACGAACGACCCCTCCACGAATCGTGGCGGCGTCGGGGCCAGCAACGCGGCAAGCTCCGCAGGCAAATATTCTTGCAGCAAATCGCCGGCGGTCTCCGGATGGGACAGCAACGCCTTGAACAGGCGATCGTGGGGTTGGGTGAGGTCGTCGCTCATGCGTCGCAAGCCTCGTGTCCATCTTGATCTGAAATTGGAACAAGGATAGCAGCATCACGCGTTATTTTCATGCACCGATTCGACCGTCGCCCAGGGCAAGCGTGCGCACGGTGGGCATCCCCGAAGGATCATCAGGATCATCCGGTCGCCGACTTTCCCAAATGGCGGGAACGGGCCACTTCATGTATCCTGCCGACCGGGATGCCACACCAGCACCAATTGAGGAACGCGCGTGTTTTTTCGCAAACGTACTTCACCGCCAGCCCCCGCCGCGCCAACCCGCGCCCCTGCCCGCTTTTCGTTCATCGTCACCGGCTGGGGAGAAAAGCCCTCCGTGCTGCGCAAGGCCCTGAGTTCGGTCGCGGAACAACTGGGAGACGAAGGGGAACTGATCGTCATCCTCAACCAGTTCGAGGATGACCCGCAACAGACGGAGAAGCTGCTGGCGGTGGTGCAAGAGGTGAGCGGGGTGACGCGCTGGGTTCGCGTCTCGCAGAACTCCGGCGTCGCGCGCGCCTGGAACATCGGCTACCAGCTGGCGGAAGGGGGAATCTTTTTCATCATGAATGGCGACTGCATCCTGAAAAAGGGGGCAGTGGCCGCTCTGCTGCAAGGGTTTGCCGACCCCAGGGTGGGGGTCGTTGGTGTCGGTGGCATTCGTGATGGACGCAAGGTTGACACCCCCGGACCCTGCCAGGGGGTGCATGGTTTTCTCTTTGGCGTGCGTCGGGAGACCCACCGGCAGATCGGCGAATTTGACGCCACCTTCTCACCCCTGGCCGACGAGGTTGAGTATTGCGCGCGGGCGCGTCGCGGCGGTTGGGAGGTGTGCATCGCCGACGGCGCCGGGTACGAGCACACCTGCACCATCTCCGAACAAACCGATCGCGATATCCGCTATTTTGGCCGGCTGTGCAAGCGCCGGGAGCTCGACCAGGCCAACCTTGCGCACAAGATTGCCCTGCCGTGGATGGAGGGGAAGGCCAGCTTCAAGGAGCAGGGGTGAGGCGGCCTCATGCCAGACTTGCACCCAGTCGGGGTGGCTTGCGCGTGCCTTGCGTGAGAGCCGATCCTCCGCGGGTTGTGTGGATTTCTGGCCGGAGGATGCGAAGAGGATGCGAAGTCGTTGCTTTTGCGTTGGCGAGGCGTGCGCCTGAACGTCGTGACAGCTCAATCGGCCGCCCGGCATAGCGCCGAGACGAAATGGATGGTTTGGCGCTCCTGGAACTCAAGGGCGACGCCGCGCTCCGGGTCGAGTCGGGTGACGCGACAGGGAAGCGGAGGCGAGCCGGAGAGCGGCAGCAGGTGGACAAGTCCGCCTGCCCCGGCGCGGAACCACGCCGGCAAGGGCGTCGGGATCGACACAAACGCCCCGCTGACGCTGACATCGGTGACGGTGCCGGTCGAGGCTACGTGATCGGCGAATTCGATGGCGACACGGCAGTTCAGACTCAGGCGCGGCGCCCCCCTGCTGGCGTCACGACCGGCCCTGACCATATAGGCACGCGCAGTCTTGTCGACTCTTTCGATGTGATTGACCAGCCAATCGACCAGCAGCTCAAACGCCTCCCTGGCCACATTTGTCTTTCCTTTTCCTTCCAGTTTCAAATTTTTTTGGGCGATATCGGATATTTCCTTCTTGAAACGGTGGTGCGCCAGGATGTGGGCGGAGAGATAGGGATTGCGGTTCAGACGCATGACATACTCTTCGTAGTCGAGGTGATCGCTTGTGTAGGCGACCAGTTCGAGCATGCCGGCGTCCACTTCCGAAGGGGAAAAGGGAACCTCATCGATGCACCGCTTGAAGCCGAAAGCGGCCTGAAAAAGGCGGAAGTGCTGACCGTCGATATCCTCCACGCCGAGACGAAGCCGCGTGTCGAAGTCAAGGGCGTCGAGGGTGCCTGCAAGAGACGGCTTTGGCGTGGCTGGTGACTTCAAGGGGTGCCGCTTTCGTTGCCGTGTGGAAACCGGGCTGGAACGAGAACGGAATTTTGTCCGAGTGGGCATCGATCGACGAATTGAATGGCGATGCCGGACTCCGTCAATCTTGCCACTTGGCAGGGTAAAGGTCTGTGCCCGCTCAACGGCATAACGTGCAGAAAGCCGAATTCACCTCGATTGATCGTAACAGGACGATAACCGAGTGTAAAAAAGACACCGCTTTCACTGATATTATCCGTGGCGCCAATATAACCTCTGCCATTGTTCAGCTCAAGCAGGACCCTGGTGCTCAATTCAATTCTCGCAGCTCTTGTGACTTGTGCCAGCTTGCTGAAATCGTTCGCGACACCCATTTCAATCTCCCGGGAATCCGGAAAAAGAGTGCGGCCCAACGCCGTCGGATCCCAATACGAAACGCCGTCAATGCGGCGACAATTAGCCAAACTGAGTATGTAGTTTTTTTTTTTTTTTTCAAGTAGGTTCTCCCGGCCATTCAGGGCTATCGCACCTGGAGTGGGCGTTTCGGGAGGATCAGCGAGTTACCAGCGAACAGTCTTTGCAGGCATGATGGGCAACTTGTTGAACGCGCCCTCATTTGGCGATGGCTGCCTTGTTGCGTGCAAGCCGGCATTCATCAAACCAAAAGCAGGGGACGTACCATCAGCGGCTGACTTTTGCCCTTGGCATGGATCGGCATTGCTTCCCCAGACGCCACCGCCGCCGGCAGCTCTCCCGCCACCGCCTCCGAGACCAGGATGACCCCGCCGGGGGCGTTGTCGCACAGCCGTTTGGCGGTGTTGACGGTATCGCCGATCACATCATAAGCCTTCACCGCGTCGCTGCCGATCAACCCCTCGACCACCTCCCCGCGATGCAATCCGCCCCCCGCCAACAGCCCCAGATCATGCAGGCGCGGCCAGATTCGGGCCGCCAGCGATCGCGCCGCGATCACCCCATCCCTTGGCGTCGGCAAAACCACCATGATCTCATCGGCCGTGTGCTTGACCTTGATGGTATCGATGCCGGCCAGGGCCTGCGCGCCCAGGGCAAAATAGGCGTTAAGCATGGCTACCACCTCCTCCGGCCCCCGCTGCTCGCTCCAGGCGGTGAAACCTCGAATGTCCATGAAGAGGATCGTGCGATCGCGCCGCGTCAACTCCAGTTGTCCGGTTTCGGCCATCGCCCCCGCCAACAGCCGCGGCCCGAGCAACCACTCGGAGTAGCGCCGCAGCTGTTGTGATACACGTTGCAGCGTCTCCAGGTAACGCTGCGCGAGAATATTGGCAAACCCCACCACCAGACCGAGAAAAAGCAGGACGAGCAGGATGAAAATATGGGTCTTGTCCTCAAGAAAAAAGGACAGGTTCAGGCCGCGAGCCTGTTCAAGTGCATCGAACAGGGCATAGGTGACGAGCAGGATGTTGGTGCGAACCAGATTTTCCAACAGCACCGACAAGGAGCCCCACGGACGCGGTAAATGCAGCCCGCCACTCTGAAACCCCCCTACCAGCAACGCAAACACCCAGTAAACCACATGGTTGGGGGCCTGCCAGAACCCGCTCGTTCCCTCCAGCGGCCACTCAACCAGGGTGTAGAGCAATGGTCCGAGCAGATTGCCAACAAACGGGGCCGGACGCCCGATGAAAGCCCGGCCGCTGAGAAACCACGCCTGAACCAGACAAGCCCCCAGAATGACGTAAGGGTCGGGCTCCTCCAGATAACCGAGCGGACCGGACAGAAGCATCTCAAGGAAAATGTTGGCGAGGGGAAAATGGATGCTGTTGGTAAACAACTCACGAAAAAAGCCACCCCCGCGCGTACCGCGCAGGATGGTCTCCAGGGGGGTGGTGTCGGCGATGGTGGTCACGGGTGATCTTTCACATGATGCCGTTCATCCTGCACGCACGCAGGGTCTTTGTTGCATGGGAACACTCTATCCGAAAAGGGGCGAATTCGCATACCCTCGTGCCCTCCTGCCCACGGTGTTGTCGCCACAAACCGCGAGGCCATGGTGCGCGCGGACGTTCGGATTTTCACGCGATGGTCTCGCCTGTCTTGCCAAAGTCACTGCCAAAATGGCCAGACAGGGCCTAAAATCCGAGCCCTCGGCAGGTTTTTGTGCCAACCCCGCCCGCAAACGGCCGGGTTGACGATTGCCGGGGATTGTTCGTCCCGTCCTGGCTGGAGGTAGGGCATCATGGCACACAGATGTTGGATTTTGGGTGTTCTCGATAGTGGCCCGGAGAGTTTGACCCCACAGGCGGCGCGGATTCTCGGTCGTGCCGATCTGCTCATCGCCGATCCGCGATTTTTGGAGCTGTACGCTTCCCTGGCACCGGTCGGCGTCGAACAGCGGGCCTTCAGCGGTCAGTTGGCGGCCGTGCCGACCTGGATCCTGCAAGCACTGGACGCCGGGCGGCGGGTGGTGGTTTTGGCCACTGGTGATCCCCTCTGCTTTGGGTTGGGCAGCTATCTACTGCGTCAGTTGCCGACGGGAACCTGTCGTGTTTTGGGCAACGTCTCAACCTTGCAGTTGGCCTGCGAGCGTCTGGGTTTGTCCTGGGGCACGGCGCATCGATTGTCGGTGCATGGTCGGGACTCCGGGGAGTGGTCGTTGGCCGCCGGGCCGGAGCATGCGCTGTTTCCGCTACGGCAGGTGCTCGCGCAGACCGAACCGATCGTGGTGTTGACCAGTCCGGCCAATGGTCCGGGTCGGGTGGCGCGCATGCTGCTCACCCTGGGGTGGGGGGCGTTGTGGGAGCTGGCGGTGGCCGAGGCCCTGGGTCGGCATGATGAGCGCCTTTGGCCCTGGATGGCGCCAGAGCTGGCGACAGCGCACCCTTTTGTCGATCCCAACGTCCTGGTGTTGCGCAGACGACCCGGGATCGTTGCATCTTCCATCCTGCCCGCGCCGGTATTGGGCATCGCCGATGCAGCGTTTGTACAACGTACCCCGGATCGGGGTTTGATCACGCGGCGGGAGGTGCGTGCCGTGGTGCTGGCACATCTGGGTCTGCGGCCGCACAGTCGGGTGTGGGACATTGGCGCCGGTTCTGGCAGCGTTGGTCTGGAGGCGGCACGGCTTGTTCCTTGGGGATCGGTGCATGCGGTGGAGATGGATGCGGAGAGTGTGCGGCACATCGAGGAGAATCGCCAGCGACTGGGGGTGAACAACCACCATCTGCTACAGGCCAGGGCGCCGGCGGGTCTTGAAGCGTGGCCGGATCCGGATGCGGTGTTCATTGGCGGTTCCGACGGTGCCCTGAGCGAACTGGTCGCTTTGTGTTGGCGGCGTTTACGTCCCGGGGGGCACCTGGTGATGAATTTTGCTACTCTGGAGAACCTCCAGGCCGCCACGGTCGTGTTGTCGGAGTTGGCGGTGACCTGGGAGGTGGTGCAGGTGCAGGTGGCGCGGTCGCGCATGATCGGGCGCATGCATCGTCTGGTCGGGGAAAACCCGGTCTGGGTGGTTGTGGCGGTCAAGCAGGAGGCTGATCTTGCGGCCCCTGGTACGTCTTGATTTTCGATGGAGGGATTGTCGTGGAAGAGCGGGGTCGTTTGATTGCGGCATCGTTGGGGCCGGGGGATCCGGAGTTGATGACGCGTGCTGCCTGGCGGGCTCTGGAGGGCGCCTCTTGTTGGGCGTGGCCGGTGGGGCGGCGTGATGGCGAAAGTTATGCGTTGGCGTTGGTGGCGCGGGCGGGTTTGCCGAAGCCTGCGCGTTTGTTACCCCTGGATTTTCCCATGACCCGTGATCCGGTGGCTTTGGCCCGGCATTGGCAGGTGGCGGCGACCAGGACCCTGGAGGTGTTGCGGGAGGGGATCGATGTGGTGTTTTTGGTCGAGGGGGATGCCTCGTTTTTCGCGACGTTTGGTTATCTTTCGCGGACGGTGCGTGTCCTTGATCCGGCCGTGAAGGTTGTGGTTATTCCGGGGGTGGCGTCGCCGCTGGCTGCCGCCGCTTTGGAGGGAGAGCCACTTTGTGCCGGGGAGGGATCGTTGGCGATTTTGCCCGGCACGGCGGGGTTTGAGCGGATCGAGCGTTTGTTGGGGGAGTTTCAGACGGTGGTTTTGCTCAAGGTGCGGCCGGTGTTGCCGGAGTTGTTGGTGTTGTTGACGCGGCGGAATTTGTTATCGCGGAGTGTTTTTGTCGAGCGTGCCGGTGCGCCGGAGGAGCGGGTGGTGCGTGATGTTGAGACGTTGCGTGGGCGGGATGTGCATTATCTTTCTTTGTTGATTGTGCATTGTGGCCAGGGCGAAGCCCTGGCTTAGGTTATCCGGTTATCAAAAACCATCAAAAGTGGTTGGGGGGTCCGGGGGGAGGCTTCGCCCGCCCCCCGGACCCCATTTCCGACGCCGCAAATGACCTGGGCCCCGCGTCTAATTCCAATTCCAGATCAAATGTGCATTAATTCCATTTGTGGCACTCAAAACGGGGTCCAGGGCAAAGCCCTGGTGGGGTTCGGGGCGAAGCCCCGACAAAATTGTTTTTATAATTTTTTAAAGTGGTTGGGGGGTCCGGGGGGAGGCTCCGCCTGCCCCCCGGTTTAGTCCAGGGCAAAGCCCTGGTGGGGTTCGGGGCAAAGCCCCGAGGTTTTGTTTTTTTCCGCCCTCCGCTTCTTCGCGCGCATTTCGCATACTTTTCAATGAATGCATCTTTGATTTGGAATTGGAATAACGGGCATGGCGACAGGCGCGCCACCCCGGACGATGAAAGCGTTCCTCCACGGTAAAACCTGCGATCCGCCTGAAATTTTTGCTGGGAAACGCAAAAATCGTCAGGCCATGGCCGCCCCCTGGGGGCGATTTTCGCGAAAGGCATGCGAAAATCGCCCGTGGGTAGGGGGGCGAAAAGAAAAACAAACAAAGAAAAAGACCTCGGGGCTTCGCCCCGAACCCCACCGGGGGGCAGGCGGAGCCTCCCCCCCGGCCCCCCCACCCCTTTTCAAAATTAAAAACAATTTTGTTGGGGCTTAAGCCCCAAACCCCGTTGGGGCGCTGCCCTGGACAAAACCGCCTTTCACGGTAAAGAACCCGGCCTATCTCCCCCCCGCCACCTACCCGTCAAATCTTGCTTGCCAGGGCACTGATCAAGGGAATGCGCCACGCACGCGAAAAAAGCACCGACACAATGCCAACCAGCGAGAGCAAAGCCACAAGCAAGGCAGAGAAACTGAAAAACACCGGACCAATAACCGGGATGTGCAAGGCAAGGATGGAAAGAGTCATCCAAACCCAAAGAACCGTTCCCTGCCGGGCATGGAAATGGACATACTCATCGTCTTTGTTCAAGATGAGAGGAACCAGACACAACACGCTGAGATAGCTGAACATGGCATAAAGGCGACTGCGCGGAGAACGCCGCCGGTAGATGACTCCTTGACCACTCTCGAAACCCGGCATCGACCCAAACTCCCGATTCGACACACAGAAAGATCACAGAACACACGCGCAAGCACCACCACCAATCCGGCGCCGGATCGACACGAACAACCCCGCCCGGCGCGACCAACCAGACTTCAGCTGGTGGCCTCGGTCAGCTCCTCGGCGTTGGCGTGACGCTTCTTCATGTAGTAATAGGTGCCCAAGCCAATGGCCGAGGCAACCCCGACCAGCAACACCGGACCCCACGCCCCCAACCCCAATCCCAACCCGAGACTGGCACCCGTGCCACTCCAAATGGTGCCACCAGCCTTGGCGACGGCACCAACACCAGCAGCGGACTTGGTTCCGGTCATGGCCACGGTCTGGACATTCGCCACCGGCGTCGTCGGGACACCGGCCTTGGCGGCACCGGCCTTGGCGGCACCGGCCTTGGCGGCCTTGACCTTGGGCGGCTTGACCTTCTTGGGGGCCTCGGGCGCCTCCCACTCGGCAACACCTGGCGGTACCGGACAGGGCGGAACCAACTGACCAGGCTGGCCAGGAGCCACCGCCTTTGCCGCGCCAGGCGTCGCATTCGGGGCCACCACCGCCGCGTTCGGGGCCACCACCGCGCCACCGCCCATCGGTTGACCCATCATCGGGCAGAAAGAAGCACCCCCGGCGGGAACACCCCCCCACTCGAACTCCGCGGGGAAAGTCCCCGGGGCTACGACCTGCTTGGCTCCAACGACTGGCATGAACGCCTCCCTGGTTGTTTTTTGTTATCCCAAGCCCCGGCACGCGAACCCCAAGTCCCTTTGGCCGTTCGCTTAAAAGCCGCGAGCCCTCCAGCCTCAAATCCCGCGCGGGGAGGAATTGGGCCAAGCCCACGCCCGCCTTCCGGACCATCCTTGCCGCAACCTCCAAACCCTGCCCCGATACCCCTCCTGCCTCCGGACCTCAGCTGCATCGGCGCCCGGAACCCGGCACGGCGAGCAATCCACATACCAAACGGGGTGATGGGGGGCACAAAGAGACGCAACCCGAGCCGTCCCAGGCGACCCTCGGTACGCAGAGTAACAGCAGAGTAACAGCAGAGTAACAGCAGAGTAACAGCAGAGTAACAGCAGAGTAACAGCAGAGTAACAGCAGAGTAACGGAAGAGCTACGCCGGCACCGCCAACCCTGCCCGCCAAACCATACAGCCCGGGGTCGGATCGTAGGACATTTTTGCAGCCGAAGCAAGAACAAAATTTGCTCGCCAGGGTCCTTTCGCCGGGAAGGGAGGAGGCCCTCCCGACGACACGCGCTGAACGGGCAAAAGCCCTGTTTTTTTTATTGTTACATCGGGCTGTGTTCGGTCGCGGGCCAGGGGTATCAAGATGTGACAAGGGCGCCCCGTTTTCGTGTCGAATACAAATTGGCATCGGGTGCCTGCATGACGTTCTGGCGCGCATCCCGAGGGCCGGGAGGGGCTTGGGAGGGTGGCGCGGGAGACGTGTGTGCCTGGTCTTGTGCACCTGGAATGGTCAGCACCATGATTATATTAAAAGATATAAATATTAAGACCCGTGCCGTTTGCCTGTGCCGGAAGCAAGGGGCGCATGGGGCATTGGGGAAAAAGACGGCGGCTTGGGAGGGGGTGAATTGGAAATTTTTTCAACATGTTGTCTGGTGATGATGGTTTGTCGGGTTGCCGGGGTTGGGGGTGATAATATGTAAGATATTGATTTGTAAGGAGAGAAAAATAATGTCAAGATGGTCGTCCGGGAGCGGAAAAAAATTGACTTCGATCAAGGCGAATGGTAGACACAAGGAATTTTTTGATTCCACAAAAATACGTGGATTGGAAACGTGGGGATCGGGCGCATTGGCCACTCAAGGAGGTAACATGTCGAATCATGCCGCGGGGCACACCCATCACTGGGAGTTCAGTTGGGCGCCGATGGTGCTGACCATCGGTATCGTTTTGGTCGTTCCGTTGACGTTCGTCTCGTGGTTTGTCTACAAAAACCCGACACTTGCGGCTGGATTTGCCGGTGTTGGCGTGCCGCTGTTGCTGGTGGGCATCTCCAAGTGGGTGGCGGAGGGGCTTTCGCACAAGCCGTTGATTGAGGGCGTTTCGCCTTCGGCCCTGCCGATCTTTATCATCTCCGAGGTTTTCATCTTTCTCGGGTTGTTCGTGAGCTATTGGACGATGCGTCTTTCCGCCGGGGGTGCCTGGCCACCAGCCGGGACGCCGGAGCACATGAACCTCGCGTTGCCGGTGGTCATGACCATCATCCTTGTCACCTCCAGCGTCACCTATCATGTCGCCGAGGAGAAGCTGGATCATGGCGACCTTGGCGGTTTCCGTGGTTGGCTCTTTCTTTCCATTATCCTCGGTCTTTCCTTCCTTGGTTGCACGATTTACGAGTACAGCCACCTGTTGCATGAGGGGTTTGGTCCGTCGACCAACGCCTACAGCACCGCCTTCTTCTCGATCACCGGTTTCCATGCCTCGCACGTGCTGGTCGGTCTGGGTGTCTTCCTGGCGGTCTTGATTCCCGCGTTGGCTGGCAAGACCAACAAGTACTTTACCTTCTGCGCCGGCATGTACTGGCATTTTGTCGACGTGGTCTGGTTCTTCGTCGCTACCCAGGTCTACTACTGGTAGGGCTTTTCATCCATGTCCGCCCTCTGCCGTTATCTCTTGTTTGGCCTCGTGACCTGGACGCTTTTTGTTGGTGTCCCGGGGGCGGGGTGGGCGGAATATTTTCGCCAGAGGGAATCGGACCTGGATCAGGGCCTCTTTCGCATCGACGAGACCAGGTATCTGGGCGTCAAGCTCGATACGGATGTCGCGCTGATCGATCAGACCGGCAAGGCGCTCAAGCTTGGTGACTTTGTCGACAAGCCGCTCATCCTGGTTTTTTCCTACTATCAGTGCGATGGCAGCTGCTCGGCGGTCAACGGCGAAGTGATTGCCCTGCTGGAAAAGGTCATCAAGACCATGCGCGCAGGGGAGGATTATCGGGTTTTGACCCTCTCCTTCGACAAGGCCGACACTCAGGAGACCATGGCCAAGTTTATCGCAAAGCTGGCAATGCCGCCCGAACTCAAGGCCGGCTGGACTTTCGCCAGACTGGCCGACCCCGAGCGCATCAAGGAGGTGACGGAAAAGGTCGGGTTTCGGTTTTTCTGGGCGACGCAGGACAAGATCTTCTACCACCCCAACGTGGCCATGGTATTGACCGCGGACGGGCGGGTCTCGCGTTACATGTATCTCCTGGTCAATTCGCCCCTGGACATGCAGGTTGCCTTGATGGAGGCGCGGCAGGGGGAGATCAAGCCGCATGAGGTCATCAACTACGCCATCTCCCTCTGCTACAGCTACAACTACAAGGAAGGCCGGTACACTTACAACATTCCCCTTTTTGTGGGGCTCGGCTCGTTCCTGTTCGGGATTGGCATGTTGTTGGTGTCGGTGTTCTACTACAAAATTCGACGCAAACCCAGGTAAGGAAGGATAGGACATATGAAAAAAGCATTCGGTTTGCCCATTGGATTGGGGGCACTCCTTCTCGCACAGGCGGCGCAGGCGGCCGAGGTGGCGGGCAAGGTGGTGGATCCCGCAAAGGAGTGGGATCACCTGTGGCACGAACTCCTGATCGACATCGGGATCATGGGGGGGATTTTTGCCGTTCTCGCCGCCTACTGGATCTATAAGTACCAGGCGAAGTCGCCGGATGATATTGGCACCGCCCCCCGTTCGCTTTCGCGCGCGCAGATGTGGGCCTGGGCCATGGTGCCGGCCTTCATCTTCATGGCCGACGATTTCTTCCTTGCCGCCAAGGGGTGGACGGTCTGGAACATCTACCGCACCGTTCCGCCCAATGCCCTTGAGGTCAAGGTGACCGCGAGCATGTGGAACTGGGAGTTCGAGTACGCCGACGGCACCAAGTCCACCTACTACGTCGATGCCAAGGAGGGGGATGGCCTGGTCGTTCCCGCCGGCCGGCCGGTGGTGTTGCGCATGACCTCCCTGGACGTGATCCACTCCTTCGGGCTGGTCAAGCATCGGCTGAAGGAGGATGTCATGCCCGGTCGCATCACCTACATCTGGTTCCTGCCCAAGGAGCCGGAGAAGACCTTCGTGACCTGCGTGGAGTATTGCGGCACCAACCATGCGAACATGTACGCTCCGGTCGTGGCCGTTCCGCCGGCGGAGTTTGAGCAGTGGTTGAAGAAGAAAGCCAACAAGGCCTGATACCGGCGCCACAGCAACTGGGAGACAAGAAAAAATGAGCACGGCATCTTCGGGATTCAGCTTGAAGGAGTGGGTGTTTACCACCGACCACAAGCGCATCGGTATTCTCTATCTGATCGGTTCGATCGCCGCCTTTACCCTGGCTGGTCTGATGGCCCTTCTGATCCGTATTGAGCAGTCGAGCCTCGGCCCGACGATCGTCAACCCCAACACCGGTGGCGACCAGTACAACGTCTGGCTTTACTTCCATGGCGCTGCCATGATCCTCGGCTTTCTCATCCCCGGCCTCACCGGCTTTGCCGCCAACTACTTCCTGCCGCTGATGATTGGTGCCAAGGATGTGGCCTTCCCGCGCATCAACGCCTTGAGCGTGTGGCTTTTCTTTGGCGGTATCGTCCTCGCGCTCCTGACCTTCATCGTCTCGGATCCGCCGGATGTGATGTGGACCGGCTATCCCCCCTACTCGATCCGCACCGGCGGCAACACCGCGCTCTACGTCTTCACCGTGCATCTGCTCGGTTTTGCCTCGATCCTTGGTGCCGTGAACTTCCTGGTTACCGTCATCTACATGCGCGCCCCGGGCATGGGTTGGAACCAGATGAACCTGTTTGTCTGGTCGACCGTCACCGCCTTCATCATTCAGCTGGTCTTCGTGCCGGTTCTGGCTGCCGCGGTGACCATGCTGCTGTTTGACAAGTACCTGGGCACCCACTTTTTCGATCCATCCGCCGGTGGCGACGTTTTGCTCTACCAAAACCTCTTCTGGTTCTACTCGCATCCGGCGGTGTATGTCATCCTGCTGCCGGCGCTGGGGATTTTGTTCGAGATCATCTCCACCTGCACCCGGAACATGGTGTTCAACTACAAGGCGGCCGTTTATGGCGGCATGTGGGGCATCGTCCTGATCTCCGGCGAGGTGTGGGTGCATCATCTCTACATCTCCGGCATGCCGGACTGGATCCGCATCGGCCAGATGGTGAGCACCCTGCTCATCTCGGTGCCGGTCGGGTTGCTGACCATCTCCCTGTTCGGCACGCTCTATCGGGGTGCCATTCATTTCACCGTCGCCATGCATTATGCCCTGGGCTGTCTCTTCCTCTTCCTGGTTGGCGGGTTGACGGGTATCCCCCTGGCGATGACGGTTCTTGACGTTCACCTGTCGGAAACTTCGTTTGTCCATGCCCATTTCCACTTCATCATGGGCATCTTTGCCGCTTTCACCGTTTTCGCGGCGGTTTATCACTGGTTCCCGAAGATGACCGGCAGGCTGCCCGGCGCTGCCATGGGCAAGCTGGGCTTCTGGCTCAACATCATCGGCGTGCATGTCACCTTCTACCCGCTCTTCTGGATTGGCGTAAAGGGGATGCCGCGGCGCTACTATGACTACCAGATGTTTCCGGAGTTTGAGCCTTTCCACAAGATTGCCACCCTTGGCGCCTTCATTGTCGCCGCTGGCATGGCGGTGACGATCCTGAACTGGATCATCAGCGCCATCAGTGGCGAGAAGTCGCCGGAGAATCCCTGGAAGTCTGGTTCCCTTGAGTGGACCCACTGCCCCAGCCCCCCCGGGCCCGGCAACTTCCCCAAGGATGTGACGGTGACCGCCGATTGGCACCCCTACACCTACGGTAAGAATTGACGGTGGCTTTTTTCCCCTCTCCCTCCATTTTTCGGAGGGAGAGGGGAGTCTCTCCCTCCTTTACTCCTTGCAGCCCCGGGAATGCCCCATGAACACGCCGCCTTTGGATCGCGATCCCTCGTCCCCGCCGCCGCCGCGGGGGAAGTGGATCATGGCTGGGGTATTGCTTCTGTTGGTTCTGGCGGTGTATATCTCGATCTATTGGAAGGTTTATCACTACGGACCGTGATTTCTCCCCGGATGGTGATGGTCGCCGATCCGGGTCGTTTCCTTTCGAGTGCATGCGGGGCGCGCGCGCGCGTTATGATCCGAAACTATATTGAGCTTATGAAATTGCGTATTGGTGGCATGATCGCCCTGACGGCGGTCGTCGCCTACGTCGCCATGACGCCGACCGTGCAGTGGGGGCATTTGGCCCTGCTGGTTCTGGTGATGCTTCTGGGTTCGGCGAGTTCGGCGGTGTTCAATCACTACTACGATCGCGACATCGACCGGCACATGCGCAGGACCGCACAGCGTCCACTGGTCACCGGGGCATTGGGTGATCCGCGGCGTGCCTTGTGGCTGGCTGCTGCTTTGTTGTTGTCGGGGACTTTGCTGGCGGGTTGGGTATTCAACCCGGTCGTCTCTTTGCATTTGTTCATGGGTGCATTTTTTTACGCCGTGGTTTACACGGTTTGGCTCAAGCGGCGTTCCTGGTTGAACATTGTTTTTGGCGGGTTGGCCGGGAGTTTCGCCATTCTTGCTGGTGCTGCTTCGGTGCGGCCGGAGTTGTGTGCTTTGCCGCTTTCCCTGGCCCTGGTTCTGTTCTTTTGGACGCCGTCGCATTTTTGGAGTTTGGCCATCCATCTGAAGGAGGATTATCGGCGTGTTGGCGTGCCGATGTTGCCGGTGTTGGTGGGTGAGAAGCGGGCGGCGCGTGTTATTTTGATCAACACGTTGTTGCTGGTTGCGGCTTCTCTTCTGCCGTGGATTTTTGGTGATTTGGGGCGTGTTTATCTGGCGGGTGCAATTCTTGCGGGTACTTTTTTCGTTTGGGCAAATTTGCGGTTGGTGCGCACCCCGACGCCGGAGTTGGGGTGGTTTAATTTTCTTGCCTCCATGAAGTATCTTGGTTTGTTGTTTCTGGCCATTGTTATTGATACGGTGATGAAGGCGCCTTTGTTATAGCAGGCGGATGGCAGGCAAGGCGTGACTTGTTTTTCTTGATTTGTTGCCCCCTGGATCCCATCTCACTCGCCACAAATGACCTGGGCTTGGCATAAAGTCGCCACACTGACGAGCATGGCGGCAGGTGCGCCGCCCCGGACGATGAAAGCTGTCTTTCATGGTGAGCCAGGGCTCTGTCCCGAACCCCACTGGGGCGCTGCCCCAGACCTAAGCCGGGGGGCAGGCTTAAGCCTCCCCCCGGACCCCCCAACCACTTTTAAAAATTAAAAACAATTTTGTTGGGGCTTAAGCCCCAAACCCCGTCGGGGCGCTGCCCTGGACAAAACCGCCTTTCACGGTAACCCCCCACGGGATCCCCTTGGAGGAGGTGTCGGGTTTGGGCTATCCTGCGATGTGTGGGTTTGCCGCCCCGCGTCGGCGTCATTCCAATCCCATATCAAGCGGCACCTTCGTTGGCTGCCTTGCGCGCTCCTTACCGTACCAAGCACGTACTGTCTCGTCGCGCGCACGTTGTAAGCCTCGTTGCCATCTTGATCTGGAATTGGAATCAGGCCGGCCGCGGATGGCGCTCAATGCTCGGAAATTGACGACCGGAAAAGGGACACGGACGTGGACGGCGAACGCGGACAGGAAAAACAAGGGCGGGTGCTGCGCGTCTCCCCAGGCGGTGCATTGGTCGGACGGGTGGTGCCACCCGGGGACAAGTCGATCTCGCACCGGGCGGTGATTTTCGGCGCCCTGGCCGAAGGACGCACCGAGGTGGAGAACCTCCTGGAAGGAGAGGATGTCCTGCGCACGCTGGCCGCGTTTCGCGCGATGCATGTCGAGATCCAGCAGCGTGGACCGGGGCGTTTCAGCATCGATGGCGTCGGCCTGGAGGGGTTGACCGAGCCCGAGGACCTGCTTGACCTCGGCAACTCCGGCACCGCCATGCGGCTGCTGACCGGTCTGCTTGCCACGCAACCCTTTCTATCGGTCTTGACCGGCGATGCCAGCCTGCGCCGACGACCGATGGGACGGGTGGTGGAACCCCTGCGCCGCATGGGGGCACGCATTCTCGGGCGTGAAAGCGGCCGCCTTGCCCCGCTGGTGATTCACGGTGGCGATGAACTCTTGCCGATCGACTACGCCTGCCCGGTGGTTTCGGCCCAGGTCAAAAGCGCGGTTCTGCTTGCCGGCATCAACACCCCGGGGGTGACCAGCGTCACCGAAAGCGCCCCCACGCGCGATCACACCGAACGCATGCTGGCCGCATTCGGCGGCGAGGTCGAGCGCAACGGCCTGACGGTGAGTGTCGGCTGCTGGCCGCGTCTGCGGGCGCAGTCGTTGCGGATCCCCGGTGATTTTTCCGCCGCCGCCTTTCCGCTCGTCGCCGCCCTGATCGTGCCGGGGTCGGAGCTGCGCATCGACAACGTCGGCATCAACCCGACCCGCACCGGCCTGCTCGACATGCTGACCGCCATGGGGGCACGGATCACACGCCACGACGAACGCCTCATGGGCGGCGAGCCGGTGGCCGACCTCGTCGTGCGGCACGCACCGCTGCGCGGCATCGTTGTCCCGCGCGAATGGGTGCCGCTGGCCATCGACGAACTGCCGATTTTCAGCGTCGCCGCCGCCCTGGCCGAAGGCGAGACACTGCTGGAGGGGGCCGGGGAGCTGCGGGTCAAGGAGAGCGATCGCATCGCCGCCATGGTCGACGGCCTGACCCGGCTCGGGGCACAGGTCGAGGAGCGCCCGGATGGCATGCGCATCGTCGGCCGCCCGCAAGGGATGACCGGAGGGGTCACGGTCGACTCCTGGACCGATCATCGTGTGGCCATGAGCCTCCTTATCGCCGGACTCGCCTGCAAAGGGTCGGTGGCCGTCACCCGCTGCGACAACATCGCCACCTCGTTTCCGGGGTTCGTGCCAATGATGCAGGGACTGGGCCTGAACTTGAGCGAAGGGTTCGCATGAAGCGGCAACCCACGCCCCACCCCACGCGGGAGGAGGGCGAGGTCGCCCGCGCAACCTGCCACCTCTGCGGCGCCCAGACCCTCGACCTGGCGCCGGCGTATGACCGGCTTTTTCGCGTCACCTCAGATTGCCGCCCCTTCGGTTCGGGCGGGGCGATCGGTTGCTGTTGCCATTGCGGATTGATCCAGAAGCGGGTCGATGCCCAATGGGAGGCGGAGGCGCGCACGATCTACGATACCTACCGCATCTACGCCCAAAGCGGTGGCGGCGACCACGCCCTGTTCGATGCCCAGGGGGGCGTGGTACGGCGTGCCGATCTGTTGGTGGCGCGTCTCCTCGAAGCCTTTCCGGTGCCTGCGACCGGACGCCTGCTCGATGTCGGTTGCGGCAATGGCAACCTGCTCGCGCGCTTTGCCCAGCTCCGACCCGACTGGCGATTGTGCGGTACCGAGTGGAACGATACCCACCGGCAAAACGTCCAGGCCATCCCCGGCGTCGAGGGGTTTTATGCCGGCGATCTCGACCAGGTGGCCGGCGGCTTCGACCTGATCACCCTGGTACACATCCTCGAACACACCCCGGACCCGCGGATGTTTCTGCGGCGCGTGCGCGACAGGTTGAATCCGGGCGGCATGCTGTTCATCCACCTGCCCGACGTGGCGCAAAATCCCTTCGATCTGCTCAATGCCGATCATTGCAGCCATTTCACCCAGACATCGCTTGGCGATCTGCTCGCCGCCGTCGGGCTGGAGGTGGTGGTGCGCGGCGCTGCCTGGGTGGCGAAGGAGATGTCGTTTCTGACCCGGGTTTCCGCACCAGGGCAAGGGATCGCCCCAACAACGGACACAGCCTCGGCCAACATCGCGCAGCAACAGCGGCTTTTGCGGGCACATATGGCCTGGTTGCAGGCTACTGGCCAGTTGTTTCGGCAGGCGCACGGGGAGCCCCTGGGGCTGTTCGGCACCTCGATCGCCGCCACCTGGCTGTTCCAGGAGCGGGCGGGTGCCGTCGATTTTTTCGTTGACGAGGATCAACATCAAGTTGGGCGTCGCCATCTCGACCGGCCGATTCTGGCGCCGGCCCAGGTGGTGGACACGGCCACCGTGTTGATGCCCTTTTCGCCGGCACGGGCGCGGGAGATCGTGCAACGCCTGGCCAAGCCTGGGTTGCATTGTCTCATGCCGCCGGCGCTGGAAAATCACGTTGGGGTTTCAGAAGAGGCCTGACAAACTTTCCTTCCCGGAGGAACACCCATGTCCGTCTTCGATTTCACCACGCCAGACGCCGCCCGCTCTGCCCTCGCAAGCGTCGCCGACCACAACTGGCCCGGCGCCACCTCCTTCACCGGGTTCTGCGCCTGGGCGGTGACCCATCACGCCCGCTACACCGCGTTCGATGATCGCATGCGTTACGAGTACCGCACCGGTCTGCGCGACCCGGAGGAGGACCAGATTGCGGCCATGCTGAAGGATTACCTCCAGGGCGCGATGTGATCGGTCGACAATGAGGTTCAGGGTGCTGCCCTGAACCAACGGGCGTGGCGACAGCAACGTCACCCCGAGCGATGGAAGCGCTCTTTCACGGTAACATGCCAATTCCAGACGCGATTGCCCTGGGTCACGACCTCTTCTCCCACCCGCCGGCCGGCTTTTGCACCCAGTACTCCATGCGGCACCCCAGCTGCCGATAATGGCCGTAGCGCTGCCGACTGGCCAGATTGCCCGCCTGGTCCGGATCCGCGCTGGTGACGGCAAAATCGATGATGAGGTCGAAACGCCCAGGGTCGGCGATCGGCCGGTCGGCGGCGGCAATCAACACCGTCGCCGCGTTGCTGTCGCCAGGCGCGGTGGCGATCAAAAGCGGCTGACGCTCCGGATCGGGCTCATCCGCCAGGCCGTGGGGGAGAAAGCCATCGTCGGGGAAACGCCACAAAAACGCATCGAGCAGGCGTGCCTGCTCCAGATCGGCGACAACAACAACCGCGCGCAGGCCGCGTTCGATGGCCTTGGCGGCAAGCGTGGCGATCAGCCGAAAACGATCGACACCCGGGACCGCCTGATAGAAGCGGACCGTTGGCGGCGCGGCTTCACCATTGCCGCTGCGCATCGTCTCAATCCATCATGTGCTTACGGGCGAAGGCGCACAGCAGGCGCACACCAAACCCCGATCCCCCCTTGGGCACATGCGGCCGACCGGTCTTCTCCTGCGCGGTGCCGGCGATATCCAGGTGCGCCCAGGGGCGCCCCTTCTCGACAAAACGCGAGAGAAAACACCCGCCCATGATGGTGCCGGCATCGCGCGTGCCAGCGTTTTTGATGTCGGCGAAGTCGGACTTGATGTGCTCCTGGTACTCGGGGAACATCGGCAGCGGCCAAAGACGCTCGCCGCTCTCCTCGCCAACCCGCTGCAACCTCCGCATCAGGCGCTTATCGTTACCGAGCAGGCCGGCGCACTCAACGCCCAGGGCGACGACACAAGCCCCGGTCAGGGTGGCCAGATCGATCAGATAACGCGGCTGGAAACGTTCGGCATGGTGCAAGGCGTCGGCGAGGATGAGACGCCCCTCGGCATCGGTGTTGATCACCTCGACGCAAACCCCCTTGGCGGTGCGGATGATGTCCCCGGGACGCTGCGCCGTGCCCGAAGGGAGGTTCTCCGCCGCCGGCACGATGCCGACGACGTTGATCGGCAGCCGCATGGTCGCCACCGCCTGTAGAAAACCGAACACCGCCGCGCCACCGCTCATGTCATACTTCATGTTTTCCATCTTCTCCGCCGGCTTGAGCGAGATGCCGCCAGCGTCGAAGGTGATGGCCTTGCCGACCACCACCAGGGGGGATTTGTCGCCGCCGTTGCGATACTCGAGGGTGATCAGCCGCGGATGGTTGCGGCTGCCCTGGCCGACCGCGAGGATGCCGTTCATGCCGGCAGCCTGCAACTCGTCAATACCGAAGATGGTCGTGCGCAGGTCGTGCCGCTCCCCGAGCAGACGCGCCTGGTTGGCGAGATAGTCGGGATTGACGACATTGGCCGGATGATTGCCAAGGTCCCGGGCGAGAAACACCCCGTCGACCACCGCGCGCACGCGCTTGAGGCGTTCGTCCACCGCCGCCGCGTCCTCCTTGCGCACGGCCAGGGTGAATGATTGCGGCTGGAAGCGCTCGTTCTCGGGGCTCTCCTGGCGGTAGTGGTCGAAGCGATAGCTGCCGAGAAGCACCCCTTCGGCGAGGGCGGCGGCGGCAACACTGCGCTTAAGCCCCTGACGATCGAGGGGAATGAGACAAAGCAGGGTAGAGAGCGTCGACTTGCGCGCCTGGGCAAAAATCGTCCCGCCGATGCCGCGCAGACGTTCGCGGGTGATCTCATCGCGCTTCCCCAGACCGATAAGCAGCAGGGCGCGCGCACCGCTCGCACCCCCAGCCGGCATTGGCAGCAGGAGGCTCTCCCCGGCTTTACCGTGCAGCCACTTGGCCGCCAGGGCGGTGTGGACGATCTCCTCCACCCCCTGGCCGCACAGTTTCAGGGCCTCCTGGGGTTTGTTCCCCTCGCAAACCCCGATCACCAGGCAATCACCGCTCCAGGCGGATGGTTTTCCGGTGTCGATGGGCGTTGCTGGCATGCGCTCGGACATGGCGACCTCTCCTGATCCGAATGGGTCGGATGCGATTCATTTTGCTTTGCGGTTGATGCGCGGGTGCCGATAAGGTTCCCGGTTCTGTCTGCTTGCTTTATAAGATTGACGCGCGGGTGTTGACGGGGGGTTTCTGGTCCCATCCGCGTTCATGCAACACCGGCGCCACGAATCAAAAAGAGGGCAAAAACGACCAACCCATGTTGCGACTCTCCCGCCACCTGCTGACCGAATGCGGCCTCATGACGCTCATGGCCGTGGTGGTCATGACATTTTTGGTGCTGCTGCCGCAGATCGTCAAGCTCATGTACTTGTGGATCGACAGCACCCTTTCCATCGGCATTCTGTTGCGCATGACCTTGTTGATCGTGCCGAAGTTTGCCGTCGCCACTTTGCCGATGGCCCTGCTGATCGGGATTTTGCTCGCCCTGGGGCATCTGGCGCAGGAGAGCGAGATCGTGATCATGCGTGCCAGTGGCGTCAGTCTCTATCAAATCGCCCGCCCCATTGCAATTCTCGTCCTGCTCGTCGTTGCCCTTTCGCTGGTCCTCAATTGGGTGGTGGTGCCGCGTTCGCACCAGATGTTCTACCAGTTGAAAAG
>PEAJ01000032.1 GCA_002753495.1 Magnetococcales bacterium HA3dbin3
CCACAGAGGGCGGCAGCACAGGGGAAGGAGGCGCATCGATCATGGCGGGTTGGCGAGCGTGGGTGGGGGTGGTGGCGGCGGTGACGGTGATCATCGGTTGGGGTTCCGGCGTGGCTGTCACGGCGGAAGAGACATCGCCAGTGGAAAAGTCGTCGGTGGCCACCGGCGCAGCTGCCGACCAGCAGGCGAAAGGTCTACAGCTCCGCGAGGCTGCCAGCAAGGGTGACCTGGCGACCCTGAAGGCACTGCTGGGCGGTGGCATCAGGGTTGATGCCCCGACTGAAAATGGTGTCACCGCCTTGATTGGCGCCGCCGCCAGCGGTCAGGCCGAAGCGGTCAATCTGCTGCTCGCAAACAAGGCCGACGTCAACGCTCACGCAAAAAATGGCGTCACCGCCTTGATGACTGCCGCCAGGAATGGCCATCGGAAGGTGGTCAAGCAACTGCTGGCCCACCAGGCGAAGATCGAAGCCAAGGATGAACGGGGCAACACCGCGCTGATGATGGCCAGCGAATCCGGTCATCTCGAGGTGGTCAAACTGCTGGTGGATGGCAAAGCGATCATCGGCGCCAAGGATGAAAACGATCGGACGGCCCTGGCACTGGCCGCGAAGCAGGGCCAAAGGGATGTGGTCGCATGGTTGTTGGCCCAGGGGGCGGAAATTAATGCCGAGGACAACACCAGCATCAGTGCCTTGGCGGCGGCAGCGAAGAGTGGTCGTCTCGACATGGTCAAGTTTCTCCTCGATCGCGGAGCCAAGATTAACGTCGTGGAGCCCTGCGGCTGGACGCCCCTCATGAACGCCGCCGCGGAGGGACACCCGGAGATTGCCCGCGAACTTGTCATGCGTGGCGCAAACCTTCAGGCGAAGGTCCAGGTTGATGGCAAACAAAAGGGTTTTTCCGCGCTGACGCTTGCCGCCGTACGCGAACATGTCGACGTCATACGACTGCTCTTGGAACACGGCGCTGAAATGGATGCCAGCACGGACGATCATCAGTCGCCGCTGTTGCCCGCCGCCGCGCAGGGGCGGTTGGATGTCGTCAAGATGCTGCTTGAGCGCAAGGTGGAGGTTGATGTCAAGGATAAAAACGGGGAGACTCCGTTCCGCTTGGCCTATGATCATGGCCACTTTGAGGTGGCGGCACTGTTGGCAAGGCATGGCGCGGATGTTGAGGCGGCCACAAGCGACGGCTGGACCGCGCTGATGATCGCATCTCTCGGCGGCGATACGGCGAAGGCTAGGCAACTTCTGGAGTTTGGGGCACAAGTCAACCTGCGCGCCAGCGGCGGTTGGACCGCGCTGATGGCCGCCGCCGAAAAGGGGCATCGCGCAATCGTTCGCCTCCTGCTCGATCACGGTGCCGAGGTCAATACGAAACGGTACGAGGAGTTCGACAAGGAGGTGGGACGAACTGTCGAGGCCACCTTCAATGGCAAGCCAGAGGCGTTCAAGCGGTGGGATGATGGCTTCACCCCGCTCATGGAAGCGGCACGCCATGGTCACGATGATGTCGTCACCATGCTGCTCGATGCCAAGGCCGAGGTGAATGGTCAGACCCGACGCCAATCGACCGCCTTGAGCCTGGCCGCCGCCGCTGGCTACTCGAAAGTGATTGAACTTTTGCTTGCGCGTCAGGCGGAGATCGACCCCCGCCGCGACGATGGCCTCTCTCCACTGCACCTGGCCGCGCAGAACGGACACGCGGCGGTGGTTGAGCTGTTGCTGGAACGAAAAGCGCCGGTTGATGCCAAGGCGGAAGGGCATGAAACGCCCCTGTTGCTGGCGGCGCGCAACGGGCACCTGAACGTCGTCAAGAGGTTGCTCGCCGCCGGGGCGGATACCACGGCCAGGGATGATGGCCAGAACACCCCGCTCATCGCCGCGGCGCGGGCGGGACACCATGAGGTGGTCGCGGAACTCCTCGCCAGGGGAGCCGACATCGCCGCCCGCGATGCCGACCAGGCGACCGCCCTGCACGTCGCGGCGGCGGGGGGCTACGACGCCGTGGTGCGCGTGCTGTTGACACACAAGGCCGAGGCTGACGCGAAAAAGGAGGATGCCGCCACGCCGCTCCTGGTGGCCGCGCGGAATAACCACCGCGAGGTGATGCGATCGCTGCTCGCCGCCGGAGCCGACGTCAACGCCCGGGACGCCGACGGGGAAAATGCCCTGATGATCGCCGCCGAGCAGGGGTTGCGCGATATGGCCGAGATGTTGATCGTCGCCAAGATTGACCTTAAGACCAAGGATCGGGATGGTGCCACCGCCTTGCACAAGGCGGCGAAAAATGGTCATCAGATGGTGATCGGGCTCCTCCTCGAACAACACACCCTGAGCGACGAAACGGATAAAAACGACGCCTACGCGCTGGAGTGGGCGGTTACCTCCGGCAATCGCGCCGCCGTGCAGGAGCTGCTCGCCAGCACCCCATACCACTGGGATGACAAGGGTCGGCAAACGGCGCTGCACCTGGCTGCCCAGGATGGACGCATCGACATCGTCAAGCTGCTGCTCGAATATCAGCCGAATATCCAGGGTAATCAGGACGGGTCGACCCCCTTGCACCTGGCAGCGCAGCAGGGACACCTGGAGATCGTTCGTCTGCTGCTTGACTATAAGGCGAAGCCCAGGAGGGAGAAGGAGGAAGGGGGCGACACCACTCCCCTGGTCAAAAGGCAGGACAAGGGCGGAAAAAGTGCCCTGCATCTGGCCGCCGAGCGCGGTCACCTTCCGGTGGTAACCCTGTTGCTGGAGGCGGGTGCCGATCTTGCCGTCGCGGACGCCACTGGCACGGGCGTCTTGCACATCGCGGCCGAAAAGGGGCAGTACGAAACGGTTAAATTTCTGCTCTCCCGGGGGGCGGCGGTCAATGCCCAGACCGGGGATGGGGAGAGTGCCCTGCTGCTTTCGGCTTACCAGGGGCATCGTGGCGTGGTGCAGGCCCTCCTCGACCATGGCGCCGACCTCCAAGCACCGGAGAGAGAGGGCATCACGCCCCTCATCGCCGCTGCCCGTGGTGGTCAGCGCGGAATTGTCGACCTGCTCCTGAGCAAAGGGGCGAAGGTCAACGCCGAAACCCGTGATAACGTCACCGCTCTGATCACCGCCGCCGCCCACGGCCATTACGCGGTGGTACAGCGGCTGCTGGCGGTGGCGGAGGTGCGGGTCAATGCCCGAACCAAGGGTGGATTGTCGGCGCTGATCCTTGCCGCCCGCAACGGCTATCCCGAGGTGGTCAAGGCGCTGCTCGCCGCCAAAGCCGAGGTCAATGCCCGGGACAAGGAGGGAATGACCGCCCTGCTTGCCACCAAGGATGCCGGCATCAAGGAACTCCTGACCCAGGCCGGGGCCACGCCTTGACCAAACCTTAGGGAGTTGCACGCACCACACGGCATTGGCCATGCAAAACCTGAAATCAAAGGGTTGAATCAACCCCGGCGTAGTGGACGGGAGTGGCCCGCGCGGCGGATGACAGGTGGAGGAGAGGGGCATGACGGGCTGGCGATGGAGAGGGGCGGTGTTGCTGGTGATGTGCTGGGGAATGGGGGCTCTTGTCCCGGTACACGCCCAGTCGATTCGTGATCCGAGACCGGGAGAAGACCCGATCTGCGGCAGACACACGAAGCCCAGGGAGTGTGAGACCTATAAGCGCCTGCTCGATGTCGGTTTCCGTGGCGATATGGAGGGTCTGGAGCAACTCATCAACGCGGGGGCGGACCTTGATACCCGGATTGACTATGGCTCCACCGCGTTGGTCAAGGCCGCCGAGGGCAATCACCTCGCGCTGGTCAAGAAGTTGCTCGAAAACAAGGTTGACAGCTCCCTGCGCGGCCATAACGGCGTCTCCGCCCTGGGGTTTGCCGCCCGCAACAACAACCTGGAGATGGTCAAACTCCTGCTTGAATACGGGGATGAGATCAACGCCGGGGGGTACATGGGTCGAACGGCGCTCATGGAGGCGGCCAAGGCCGGCCATATCAACCTGGTGAAGTGGCTGTTGAACAAAGGGGCGGAGATCGCCGCCACCGGGGATGGCAATCGGACGGCCCTGGATCTGGCCGCCACCGACGGTCGCCTGGAGGTGGTCAAGCTGCTCCTGGAACGGGGAGCCAAAACCGAGAAGGGCGCGTACTTCTCCAAGACCGATGCCTTCGATGGTGCCGCCGCCCATGGTCATCTTGAAGTGCTTAAGCTGTTGCTGGCGCCAATCTCCCCAGAGCGGGACGAGATCCCTTTCAGCCCCAACGCACTCAAAGGTGCGGCCAAGGGGGGACACCTGGAGGTGATGCGGGAGCTCTTGAAATACGAACCGAGGATCAACACCCGCGCCGGGGTGAGTGATGAATCCCTGCACTGGCGACCACTGACTTATGCCGCGAGCCAGGGACATGCCGAAGTGGTCAAGCTGCTTCTGGAACATGGGGCGAAAGTCGATCCCCCCACCGGTCGTTATCTGGCTCCCCTGATTGCGGCGGCCCGGGAGGGTCATCTTGCCGTGGTCAACCTTCTGCTCGCACAAAAAGCAGAAACCGAGGTCAGGGATGCGTTGGGGCTGACCCCGTTTCATCTTGCCTTCATTCATGGTCACGATGCGGTGGCATCGGCGCTGGCGGCAGCCGGGGCTGATGTTAACGTCGCCGGAAGCGACGGTTGGACATCGCTCATGATCACCGCCCTCACCGGGGATGCCGCGCGCGTGCGGCTGCTGCTTGACCTCAAAGCACAAGTCAATCTGCACGCAATCGGCGGCTGGACTGCCCTGATGGCCGCCGCGGAAAAGGGGCATCGCGAGGTGGTTCGACTCCTGATCGACCACGGAGCGGAAGTCAACGGTCGGAGATACGAAGCCCCCGAACAGGAGGTGCCCGTTACCGTTCGTCCGCTCTACAACGACCATCCGGAAGAGCTGAAACGATGGGATGATGCGTTCACGCCGCTCATGGAGGCGGCGCGGCGCGGCCATGCGGAGGTCGTGGCCATGCTGCTCGACGCCAAGGCCGAGGTAGACGCCCGGACACGACGCCAGGCAACGGCCTTGAGTTTGGCAGCGGCGGCTGGGCATCCCAGGGTGGTTGAACTGCTGCTCGCACATCAGGCCGATGCCGAAGCACGGCGTCACGACGGTGCCACCCCACTGCATCTGGCGGCACGGCAAGGGGATGATGCGGTGGTGCGGCTCCTGCTTGCCCGAGAGGTGGCCATCGAAGCCAGGACCGAATCCGGCAAGAGCGCCCTGATGCTGGCAGCCGGTCAAGGTCATCTTGAGGTGGTGAAAACGTTGCTTGCCGCCGGGGCGAACGGCACGGCGCGCGATGATCGGCACGTGACACCCCTCATCATCGCAGCACGCATGGGGCAACCGGCGGTGATCGAGGCGCTTCTGGCCAAGGGCGTGGATATTGGCGCCCGGGACGTGGATGGCGCAACCGCCTTGCATGCCGCCGCCGCTGGGGGTTCCGACGCAGCGGTTCGCGTTCTGCTTGCCCATGGATCCGACGTCAATACCAGGAGGGGAGACGGATCCACACCCCTGCTGGTGGCGGCACGGGAAAACCATCGCGAGGTGATCCCGTCGCTGCTCGCGGCTGGGGCGGAGGTCGACGCCCGTAGCGCCGATGGTGAGAGCGCATTGATGATCGCCGCCGGAAAGGGATTGCACGAGATCGTCGACGTGCTTCTTGCCGCCAAGGCCGATGTCAACGCCAGGGACGCGGAGCAATCGACCGCCCTGCACAAGGCAGCAAGACATGGCCACCATGCCGTGATTGAACGCCTCCTTGTCCACGACGCACTCGGTGACGTTGAGGATAAAAGCGGCACCTACCCCCTGGAGTGGGCGGCCGCGTCGGGCAACCTGGCGGCGGTGCAGATGCTCCTCGCCTTTCCCCCCAGCGGCTGGGGCAATCGCTACCAACAATCCTCCGCCCTGCATATTGCCGCCCAGGATGGTCGCATCGACACCGTCAAGCTGCTGCTCGAACATCAGCCCGAGGTCACCCGGGGAAACAAGGAAGAGCAAACCCCGCTACACCTGGCGGCATGGCAGGGGCATTGGGAGATTGTTCAAGCGCTGCTCGATTATCAGGCCAAGAGAAGGCACGGCAGCCAAAGTGGTGTGACATGGCTGGCCAACGGGAAAGATAAAGGTGGTGCCACCGCCCTGCACCTCGCCGCCCAATACGGCCACCTCGAGGTGGTAAAGAGACTGCTGGCAGCCAAAGCCGAAATCGCGACCTCCGACAAGAGCGGGATGACGGCACTACACCAGGCCGCCGAACGTGGACAATACGAGGTGGTCACACTCCTGCTTGACAACGGGGCCAGCGTTGACGCCCGGGCCGGCAATCAGGCGACCCCCCTGATTCTTGCCGCATTTCAGGGACATCGCGGCGTCGTCGAGCTGCTCCTTGACCACGGTGCCAGCATCGAGGCGTGGGATAAGGAGGGCATCGCCCCACTTGTTGCCGCTGCGCGTGGCGGGCACCGCACGATCGTCGATTTACTCCTCGCGCGCAAGGCCAAGGTCAACACCAAAACCAAAAGTGGCGCCACCGCGCTGATGACGGCGGCGGCCCACGGTCACTACCCGGTGGTGCAACGACTGGTGGCAGTCAAGGAAATCGATCTCGACGCCAAGGCCAACAACAAATCAACCGCGTTGATCCTCGCCGCGCGCGGTGGCTACCGCGAGGTGGTTTCGGCGCTGCTTGCCAACAAGGCAAGCTTCCTGGAGCAGGACGAAAATGGGGTCACAGCCTTGAAGGCGAGCAAAAATGAGGAGATCAAGAAACTCCTGGTACAGGCTGGAGCCGAAAAGTAATGATGAAAACAGGCATCCGAATGGCGTGACTCCGGAATTGTCCCCACGACACCGTCAACAAGATCGCTCCAATTCCAGATCAAAACGACCACAAAGCGGCAACATCCACGACAGGACAGATGCGTCCGGGACGGCAAGGAGCATGCAAGGCAACCTGGTGCAGTGGTCGCTTGATACGGAACTGGAATGAAACCTCCTCTGGGGCGTGACGACCATCCTGCGCGACCATCACAAAACCGATTTTGCGCGCGTGTTCCCGGGCAGAGGTGTCAATTTGTAACGTATTGAATGTTGTTACATAATATATTTCCGAATTCGCCGCTTTCGGGCAGTATGGTTCTTTACCGATAGACGGTTGCTGGCATAAGATGGCCCGCCCATGGTTCCAATCCGACCGCAGGCGGCGTGCTGCCGAGCGGTCAACTGGCTGGCGGGAAAAGCCGTGTTCGATCTCGTTGCCCATGCCATTGCCGGTGTTCGTCTCTCTCCCACCCCGCCAGGAGGCCTCTTCGCGGGGGAGATGGACTATGTCTATTTCGTCTATGGCCTCAGCTTCCTGATCATGGGCGCGCTGTGCCTCTCGACGCCCAGGAACGGCGAGGGACGCATCTCCTGGCAACTGTTGGGACAGTTCTGCCTGGTGCATGGAACGGCCGAGTGGGTGGAGCTTGCCGGCATGCTGCTCGGGAGTTTCCCCGGTTTTCGCTTCATTCTTGTCACCTTGCAGGTTGTCTCTTTCCTGTTTCTGGCGGAATTTGCCGTTTGGGGAATCTGCTTCCATGTCGGTTATCGCCACGTTTTTGGTTTCCCCACGGCCGTTCTCGCCGTGGTGCTCGGGGTTGCCTGGTTTTTGGGGTTTGAAACGCTGCCGGCGCTTGCGCGCTACACCTTGGCCTTCCCCGCTTGCCTGGTGAGTGGCTGGTTGTTGTGGGGTGGGCTTCCCGAGGCTGCCCGGGTGAAAGGAGGGTGGTTGCGCCTGGGCGGGGTGGCCATGGTCGGGTATGGCCTTGCCAGCGGCCTGGTTGTTGCCCCCACGCCGCTATGGCTGGCCAATCACCTGAATTCAGATCTGTTTTTGCAATGGACAGGCTTGCCGATCCAGTTACTGCGCGCCGTGATGGCGCTCTTGATGACCGTGTCGATCTGGGGCGTGGAGACCGGCCGTACCGACTCCTCCCCTCTGTTCAAACGCCAAAACAATTTTTTTGCCCTGTTTGTGTTTGGCTTTTTCCTGCTGGTCAGCGGTGGCTGGGTCCTGACTGAACTGCTCGGGCGGGTGCACCAGGAAGAACGCCTCAATGACCTGCGCGTCAATCTCGACTCCCTGGTCAACCGCCTGAACCGGGAAATCTATGCCGTCGATGGCGGGGTCATCGCCCTGGCTGGAATCACGGACGCCTATTTTGCCGGAAAGGATCTGCTCCCCGAAAATCGGGAAGCAGCCAATCTGGCCGTGGACCAACTTGCCACCACCATCCGCGGGGTGGTGGTTTATCTCATGAACAGTGACGGCGTTGCCCTCGCGGCATCCAATCGCAATACTCCCAGCAGCTTTGTCGGCAAAAGCTACCGGTTTCGGCCCTATTTTCAGGACGCCATGGCTGGAAAAAACGGGCGCTACTTCGCCTATGGTTCCGTCAGCAGGGAGCCTGGGTACTACGCAAGTGCCCCTATTTATGGCGCTGATCGCAAGACCATTCTGGGCGTTGCGGTAATCAAAAAAACCCTTGATCCGGACGAGCTGGGTTTTGGACGATTTGGCCGTGTCTACCTTGCCAGCCCGGAAGGGGTGGCGCTGTTGGCCAGCAAACCAGGCTTTACGCCGCAACCGTTGTGGCCACTGCCGGGCGATACGCTGGGCACCCTGGAGCAGACCAGGCAGTTCGGTGCCCTGTCCGACTCCCCTCCCCTGTTCGAGTACACGTTGCAGGATGGTACGACCCTCGTACAGGGGCACAGGGAACACCTGGTTGGTCGGGTCAGACTCAACCCGGAAGGGTGGTCGGTGCTCATGATTCGGCCGGAGGTGTCCACCCTGGTCAATCGCATGCTCGGCATTTTCATCACTGCGCTCGTCAGCCTGATGATGCTCGCCTACTACCTGTTGCTGCATCGCGAAACCTCCGTACTCTCCGCCGCCAGGAAAATGGCCGAGAGCGCCAGCCAGACCAAATCGCTCTTCCTGGCCAACATGAGCCACGAAATCCGAACCCCGATCAACGCCATCATGGGGATGACACACCTGGTCTTGCAAACCGCCCTCACCCCGCAGCAACGGCACTATCTGTTCCGCGTCGACGAAGCCAGTCGTTCCCTGCTAAATATCATCAACGATATCCTTGACTTCTCAAAGATCGAAGCCGGCAAGTTGACCCTGGAGACCATCCCCTTTTCGGTGGACAAGGTGGCCGATCAGGTGGCGGCCATGGTCGCCACCAAGGCGCAGGAGAAGTCCCTGGAGTTGCTGCTGGCGGTCGACCCCAACATCCCCCGCTCGCTCATGGGTGACCCCTTACGTCTGGGTCAGATCCTGCTCAACCTGGTCTCCAATGCCATCAAGTTCACCGAACGTGGCGAGGTTGCGTTTGAAATCACCCGCGTTGCCGGCGACGATACCGAGGTTACCCTTCTCTTCCGGGTGACCGACACCGGCATCGGCATGACCCCCGAGCAGCAGGCGCGTCTGTTCAGCGCCTTCACCCAGGCCGACGCCTCGACCACCCGCCGCTTCGGAGGGACCGGTCTGGGGCTGGCGATCAGCCGTCACCTGGTGGAGAGCATGGGGGGCCGGATGGCGTTGACCAGCATCCCAGGCGAGGGAAGCACGTTCAGTTTTCAGCTCACCTTTCCCCTGGCCACCACCGCCGGTCAGTTTGTGGAACCACAGGTGGCAACATCGCAATTGGCGGGGTTGCACCTCCTGGTGGTTGACGATCATCCCCTCGCGCGTCGTGTCTGTCGCGACATGCTCGCCCCGCTTCACTGCCGCGTCGAGGAGGCCGAGGGCGGACAACAGGCGGTAGAGCGCGTCGCCCAGGCCGTCTCCAGCGGGGATCCCTTTCAACTCGTTCTCATGGATTGGCGCATGCCCGGCACCGACGGCCTGGATGCCATCCGCGACATTCGCGCCAACCTGGGCAAACAAGCCCCGACCATGATCCTGATCACCGCCTATGGTCGGGAGGAGTTGATGTCGGCGCCCATGCAGGAGGAGGTTCCGTTCCTCCTCATGAAGCCGATCACCAGTTCGGCCTTGGTGGAGATCATCACTGCCGCCGTCAACGGCCAGATTACGTCGACCGGCGGCGGCGAACACCCCGGAAACCTGGCCGGACGCCGGGTGCTTCTGGTCGAGGATAACGAAATCAACCAGGAGGTGGCCCTGGGCCTGCTGGGTCGGATCGGCGTGTTGGCCGATGTCGCCACAACCGGGGTGGAGGCGGTGGAGAAGGCCGGCAAGGATTCGTTCGATGCCATCCTGATGGATGTGCAGATGCCGGTCATGGATGGTTTCGAGGCAACCCGCCGCATTCGTCAAATGGACGATCCCCACCGCGCGTTGCCGATCATCGCCATGACCGCCAACGCCATGATGGGTGATCGTGAGCTCTGCCTGGCCGCCGGCATGAACGACTACCTGACCAAGCCGATCGATCCGCGTGCCCTCTTTGCTGCCCTGGCAAAGTGGATTTCTCCCACTGCCGCCGCCATGCCGGGTGATTCCCCGGTTGTCGATTCGGTCTCCATGCCCTCATCCTCCCCGATGTCCAATGTCGCGCCCCTGGAAACACACCCCGATCTGCCCTCGCCGATGGCCCAGCCTCCCGGGGGGGGAGGTGAATCGGCGACATCGATGGCGATTCCAACCACCGACATGGCATCCCCGGCCTTTCCGTCCTCGCTTCCGGGTTTCGACATCGAGACGGCCGTTGGCAATCTGGGCGGCGACGTTGTACTTTACCGCAGCATTCTCTCCAGGTTTGCGCGGTCGCAGCACAGCGCGCCTCGGACCCTGCATCAGCTGCTGGAGGGTGGGGAACGCGCGGCCCTGGAGCGTGCCGCCCATACCCTCAAGGGGGTGGCGGGAACGATTGGGGCCATCGAGCTCAGTCGCCTGGCCCGGGAGGTCGAACGGGGGCTGCGCGAGGGAGCCAGTTTGGAACAGGTGGCGCCCATGGTGGCACGCACCTCCGAGGCTTTGGCTACCGTGCTTGAGACCATCGAGGCTGCGCGTCCAAACGAGGGGCAGGGTGGCGTTGGCCCGGTTTCGGAACAGGCGGCGATCGATCCCGAACTCCTTGCCGCCCTCTTCCAGCGGGCAGAGGGGCATCTGCGCAGCTTTCGCACCGAGGAGGCCGAGGCGGTCATCCTGGAGTTGGATCGGCATGTCAAGCGCGGCAGCGATCGTGCCTTCATGCGCACCCTGCGCCAGCAACTGGATGATTACGACTACGAAGGGTGCATCGAGACGCTACGCCAATGGGGAACCCAGGTCGGCATAACGTGGGGGAGAGAGGGGGCATGACCGCCGATTCGATCCATTCACGTCCGACCATCCTGGTGGTGGACGACGCCCCGGAGAATATCGCCGCCCTGAAGGGGGTGTTGGGCGAGGAGTCGATCGTGCGGCCGGCCATCAGCGGGCGAGTGGCGCTCAAGGCGGCCGTGGTCGAGCCGCTGCCAGACCTGATCCTCCTCGATGTCGTGATGCCGGAGATGGATGGTTACACCGTCTATCAACACCTGCGCGCCGACATCCGCACGCGCGATATCCCGGTCATATTTGTCACCGGCCGGGCCGAGGAGAGCGATGAGATCCGCGGCCTGGGACTTGGGGCGGTCGATTACATCACCAAGCCCTTTTCGCCACCCATTGTGCGAGCCCGGATCCGAACGCACCTCTGTCTGCGTGCCGCCACCCAGACCATCGCCGCGCAGAACCAGACCTTGCGTGCCGAGCGCACGGTGATCGAAAACATTCTCCTGCGCATGCGTTCGGCTGACTGCCTGGATGATCGCCACCTGCGCCATCTCTCTTCCCCGGTCGAGCGGACCGCCGGGGACGTGCTGCTCGCCGCCTTGACACTGGATGGTCGGCAGATGGTCCTGCTCGGCGATTTCACCGGGCATGGCCTCGCGGCCGCGATCGGTGGACCTTTGGTCTCCTACATCTTCCAATCCCTGGTTGCTCAGGGGGGCTCGGCGCAAGTGCTTATGCGTGAAATCAACAATCAGCTGGCACTGCGCCTGCCGGCCGACATGTTTTTTGCGGCCTGTCTGGTTGAGGTGGCGGCATCACGCCGGAACGCTGTTGTGTTCAACGCCGGTTTGCCAGGCGGGATCCTCGTTCGGGGTGCATCGCTGCTCCGGGAGATACCCTCGCAGGCCCTCCCCCTGGGCATCAAGGCCATGACCGGGTTGCCCCCGCCCGGGGTGGTGCTGGAGTTGGAGCCGGAAGATCGTTTGTTTCTCTACACCGATGGCGTCATCGAAACGCGATCCCGACGCGGCGAGATGTTTGGTTCAGATCGTCTGGCGGCATTTTTGACCGCGCACGCCGCGCCAGGCGGGGCATTGGCGGAGCTGTTTGCGCACCTGCGCCACTTCTGCGACGATGATCGCCGCCACGATGACGACATCACCCTGGTCGAGATCCGGCCATGATCGACGACCTGGCAACGGCCGAAGTGGCAAACATGGACATGACCTGTCTGTCCAAGCAATGCTGGCAGCGGGGGTTCCGACGTTCCGATTTTTGAGGATCCGGCGTGATCGTCTCCGCGGTGTCGGTGCTTAAACGACATCCGGACCCATGTGTGGCAACGTGTTTCGCAAGTGAGGGCCCCTTTGGGGAGAGGATCCGGCATGCTTGACTATCTGCAAATCCATCCACAAAACCCCCAGCGGCGCCTGTTGCAACAGGCGGTGCGCATTCTGGAAGAAGGGGGCATCATGGTCTATCCGACCGACACCACCTACGGTTTGGGGTGTGGCATTTTCAACCGGCGCGGCGTCGAGCGGATTATGCAGTTCAAGAGGTTGCCGCCGACGCATCAATTTTCCATCCTTTGCGCCGATTTGTCGGACATTGCCCGCTATGCCCGCGTCGATAACAAGACCTATCGCCTGCTCAAGCGTTATTTGCCGGGGCCCTACACCTTCGTTCTCGAAGCCTCGCGCGAGACCCCCAAGACCATTCTGCCCAAGCGCAAGACCATCGGCCTGCGGATTCCCGACCACCCGATTTGCCTGGGGTTGCTGCAGGAGCTTGGGCAACCTTTGCTCTCGACCTCGATGCGCCTTTCCGAAACCGACGCCATCCTCGCCGATCCGGAGGAGATCCGCCCCCTCGTCGAGCACAACGTCGACCTGCTCATCGACGGCGGCCCGAGCGCCGATATCCCGTCGACAGTGGTCGACCTGACCGGCGATGTTCCCAACGTCCTGCGCGTTGGCGCGGGGGATCCGGGGCCGTTTCGGTAAGCTCTATCCCGACAAGGCTTGGACGCCCCGGATCATTCTCCCAGACCCCAACACTCTCACCAGCGCGAGAGGCCGCTATCGGGCGAGCCTATCGAGTCTCCTCACGTCTTCCTTTAGCAATTCCAAGGCGGCCCGTTCGGGAAACTCTTGTTTCAGGCGTCGCCAGGCAGTGAGTGCCTTATCCTCATTGCCCCTCGCAAGGTAAACCTCGACCGCCTGCCGCAGGTGCGCTTGGTCGGCCTCCCCGAATTCCAGGGCCTTGTCAATCATCTTTTCGGCGTTTCGCAAGTCGCCAAGCTTTTCGTATATCAGCGATGCATTGAAGAAGTAGGCAGGTTCATCTTGAACGAGGGCAATGACCTGTTCAGCGGTCTTCAAAGCCTCCTCATACTCTCCCGCACCGTACAACAGCCTCTGCCTTTGATTAAGCAGCGATGCACGCTCCTTATCAGAAGCAACCTGTGGCAAGTGGCTATCAATGATCGGAGCCAAGACCTCTATGCCCTCTTTTTCTCGGTCGGTCATTGAGTAGAAACTTACAAGGGTGCCAACTATTTCAATAACATCTTTTGATGTCATCCAATCTCTTCGTTCATTAAGGAATTGCATGGCCTTTTTAACACTTTCCCGCTCTCCACCCTGAATGGTCATCAAGAGCGCATGCAGATACTCCCGCCCATCGCCAATCAAATCATGGAGCTTTGGTAGTAGTGCCGCAGCCTTTGCAACATCACCACTAGCCACACTGAGCATGAACGCCTCCCTGGGATTAAGGAAGCCGCTCATAGGGTCGTCGAGGACCGGCGCAGAAGCCCGTTGATGAATCCCGTGCGCGGATAACCTATCGATTTTCTTCCCAAGGTCGTCGATTCCACGGGCAATCGCCGAGAGAGTCACTTCTTGATCCCTCTTCTCTTTTTGCTCTTTCAGTTCCTCCTGCATTGTTTCGACAAACTTTTCAAGAGACTCTACCAGATCCTTTGTCCCGTTGCGGGTCTCGATCTCCCGATAACGTATATAGGTTATGCCGGCCACATCGAATGGGGGAGCCTCACCCTCACGCAACAGGTGGATAAAGGGCAGCCCGGTTTCATGCCGCCTCCCGGCCTCATAGAAAACATTTGGATTGTTGCCCGAAAGGACGATGACACACAATTCGCTTTCACGGATATACTGAACAATTTTCTGCGTGATTATCATAGTCTGGGATATTTCGTCGATGCGAACGACGCTAAATCCATACTTTCCAACGGCCATCTCTACGGCCCAAAGCAGGGCATCCGCCTCAGCTCTGATTTCGGAGCCCGGTTCGTTGATGGGTGAAATGACAAAGCATGTCTTTTTCGGCATGACCCATTTCTCCTCTGAGGCGTGTTTCCCAAGGTACCTTCACTTCACCCAAGGCACCGACCAGACCAAGCGTTCAAAGCGACCAGTCAAGCCCAAAGCCATGGACTCACCCAGTACCCCTGGAAGGCAGAGTCAACCCGACCAGGTCGCAAAGAAACCTACTTATGGTATTCTCGTCTGACGCGTACCGCAAAGTCAATAAAATATAAAACTTAAACGACTACAATAAAAAACTTACATCCAAGCATTCAACCTTGCCGGAACCTGGCCACGGTGCCAGAATCAAGGGCTTCGGAAATGCCGTTCGGCAAAGGTGCCACGACTTTTTGATGGCCAGTACGCACGTCGGGCGCGCGGTCTTGCCCCGCGGAGGGTGTGGTGGTGCGCATTTTGTCTCGTTACCTGTTCCGCCGCTTCACATCAGGATTTCTCCAGGTGCTGGGGGTGTTCGCGGCGCTCTTTTTTCTCCTCGACGGGGCGGAAGAGGCGCGCCGCTACAGCCATGCCCCCTACGCCAGTTGGCAGGGGGTGGTGGAACTCTTGCTGTTGCGCACCCCCTCCTTCCTTGTCCAGCTGCTGCCACCGATCGTCCTCCTCACCACGCTGCTTGTCCTTTCGCGCCTGGCGCGCTACAACGAGATCACGGTCATGCGCGCCGGTGGCCTTTCGGTCTACCGGGTACTGCTTCCCTTCCTGGCCGGGGGCGTGCTGGTGGCAACCATGCAGTTTCTGATTCAGGATCGGGTGGTTCCGCGTGCCAGCGAGATCGTGCAACGCCTGTCGCAGCGGATGCAGGGCAGACAGCCAGCCATTGCCCTCTCCCGGGAAACCCAGGATCTGTGGTTGCGCGATGGCAATCGGATCATTCACGCCGAACAGGTTTCGGCACAGCATCGGGCGTTGCTGGGGGTGAGCGTGCTGCAGTTTGATGACCAGTACCGCTTGATCGGTCGCACGGATGCGCGGCGCGCCGAGAGACTCACACAGGGGTGGATGCTGTTTCAGGGCATCACCTACGACTTCCGCGCCGATGCCGCGCCACGGCCGTTTCAGGAACACCCCTGGGAGGTCACCCTGGAGACCGAACAGCTCGATCGCGGCACGCCACCACCCGATGCCCTGCCCGTTCGGCGCCTCTGGGTGATGGCACAGCGCCTGGAACAGGAAGGATACGACGCCACCCTCTACCGCGTTGCCCTGCAACGCAAGCTGGCCGATCCGTTTGCCACCCTGGCGGCCATCCTGCTCGCCTTCCCCTTCGCGCTGCGCCTGCACCGCCTCGGGGGGGCGACACGCTCCCTGATCGTCGGCCTGCTGACCGGGTTCATGATGTTCGTGATGGCGGAAATGACGATGGCACTGGGTGAAGGCGGACGACTCCCGCCCCTGGTGGCGGCCTGGTCGCCGGTGCTGCTCTTTGCCAGCCTTGGGGCCTTCCTGCTCGTGCACCTGGAAGAGGATGCACGCGCTTGACTCTGGAGGAGACCGCTTCGTGAACATCGGTTCGCTGCTCGGACCCAAAAAGGTCCCCTGGGCCAAGCTTGCCACTCTCCTTTTAGTTTTGGGCTATGCAAGTATTTGCTTGTACCTCTACGAGACCCAGGAGCAAAAAATTTTCAGGCCCCGTTCGGAGATGTTGGGAACACCGACGCAGTGGGGCATGACCTACGCCGATGTCCATCTCCAGGTTGCGGGGGAACGCCTGCACGGCTGGTGGTTGCCGGCGCGGACGGATACTCCGACCGTCCTGTTTCTGCACGGCAATGCCAGAAACATCTCCCAACTACAGGATTTTGCCGGGCTGTTCTCCCGTTTGGAGTGGCCGGTGCTCATGATCGACTACCGGGGCTACGGCGCAAGCGACGGCAAACCCTCGGAAAACGGCCTTTACGCCGACGGGGAAGCGGCGTGGCACTACCTCACCATCGATCAAAAAATTCCCGCGACACGCATCATCCTTTACGGTCACTCCCTGGGCAGCGGTGTTGCCACCTGGCTGGCAAGTCGGCATGCAGCCGGCGGGGTGGTGCTGGAAGGAGCCTTTACCTCAATCCCGGATCGCGCGGCGGAGATCTACCCTTACCTGCCGGTGCGGTGGCTGTCGCACATCACCTTCGACAATCGTGCACGGATGCGCGACATTCACGCGCCGTTGCTGATGATTCACAGTCGGGAGGATCAGGTAATCCCCTTCCACCATGGGGAGCGGTTGTTCGCTGCTGCCAATATTCCCAAGCGGCTGGTTGACATCAGCGGTCACCACGGGCATGCGTTTGTCCGTTGGCCCGGGGCCCATGAAACGATGCGCGCGTTTGGTGAGTTGGTGATGCGAGGCGGGAGAGACAGTTCATGAATCCTGCCCTGCCCCGCCCCCGTTAACCGGAAAGGCGCAACAGCAACAAAGCCAGGGTCGAAAGAAGAAAGAACCAGAATCCCAGGCGATAAAAACCGAGTGGATCGCGCGTCAGCAAGGCCCGATCATCGCCAGCCGGAGGAAGAAGCTCCGGCTGTTCGAGCCAAACCGATAACTCCCCCAGATCACCGGGACGATCCGCCGGTTTGATCGCCAAACACCGCTCGATCACCGCGGTCAAGGCCGGGGGCAGGTCCGGTCGCAGCACCGCCAGGGGCACGGGCGGGGCAAATGTCGGTACCATGTGCGGTTCGGGCTCGCCATAAGGGAAACGCCCGCTCAGGAGCAGATACCCAGTCACCCCGAGGGCAAAAATATCAGCGGCGGGGCCACCGGGATCGCCACGGTAAAGCTCCGGCGCCATGAAGCCGGAGGAGCCCCCGGCAATGCGCCGCCCGGAGAAGGCCTCCGGCTTACCCTCCAAACCGGTGACCAGCGCCGACCCAAAATCGATGACCACCACCCGACCCTCATCGGTGAGGATCAGATTGTCCGGCTTGATGTCGCGGTGGATGATCCCCTTGCGATGCAGGGCCAACGCCCCTCTGGCAACCTGGCGCAGCCAGGCGACGATCTCGACAGCGGTGACACCACGCCGACCGCGCTCGCGCCGCACAACCTCCAGGGAACGCCCCTCCAGGTACTCCAGGGCATGATAGGCCACGCGACGACGCCCCTCCGGCAACGGCAACGCCTTGACGACGTTATCGTGACGAACCTGCAACCCGATCCACTCTTCACGCACAAACCCCTCCAGCCACGCCGGATCCCCCGCCGCCAGGGGGTCGGGAAATTTCAGGACCACCAGGGATTGTCGCTCCCGGTCCAGGGCCAGGGTCACGACGCCCTGCATCCCTTTTTGCAAAATTTGCTCGATGCGAAAACCGTCCACCTCCGCCCCCACGCCCGGCGGAATGCCCACTGGAATGTCGCGCCAAGCCAATTTCAGCCCCGAAATCCGCGGCGGTGGCAAGCGCAGAACCTCCACCACCACCGCGGTCGCATCATCCACCCCAGCCTTGGCAGCCTCGGTCATCATCCCCTCGACAATCGCCTGTGGATCCTCCGGTTGGGCCACCCACTGCCGAATGCGTTCGTCGGCCAGTTCACGCCAAACGCCATCGCTTAAGAGGAGGTAGCGATCCCCCTCCAACAGGAGTTCCTCAAGCAAATCTGGCGTGAAACGATCATCCAGGCCAACGGCCTTGGTCAGTATGGAAAGCTCCGGGTCGCCGAAGAGGTGGTCGCGCGTCAGCTGGCGCAAACGCCCTTCGCGCCAGAGGTAGAGCCGTGTGTCGCCGGCGGCAAGAACCGACAGGGTACGATCGCGAAACAGTGCCGCCACCAGGGTTGTCCCCAGCCCGCCTTCCCTTTTCATCCCCTGCCGATAGAGCCAGTCGTTGATACCGGCGGTGACAGCGTAAAGGGCGCGAATGCCACGCCAACCCAGAGAAGTGCCGAAATAGTCACCAAGCAGCGCGCGGATGGTTGTCTCCGCGGCCATGCGGCCATCCGCCGAGCCGCCGATGCCGTCGGCGACACAAACGAGCGTGCCCCAATCCCGGTGTCTGCCACTTCCCTGGGCAACACCGTAAAAATCATCGTTACGCGGATGACGACGCCCGGCTCGACTGGCCTGGCCGATGCGCAGCTCCGGATGTGTGGGGTAGGTCGTCGTGTCCATGCTGAAACGGAGAGCAATCTCCAGGCCAGGGTGACATCATCCTGATTATCCATAGTAGATTCAATCTATTGAACCGATCCACCACCCGCCAGCGATACGCATTGCGGGAAGGGCATGCCCACGCATTCAGCAGCGGGTCGTCTCATGCCATCTCTCCCCCCGATCCATTGGTGATTTGTCGCCCTCTTGCCCACACCCTACCGGCAGGTCGGAATTCCTGGTCATCCCGGCAGTTTAAAAACAGGGCAAATTCCCCTGGATTGGCCCGTCACATAGGGAGAACTGTTTATTATTTAATCACGCCTTCCGTTTCATCATGCGATTCATAGGTCGCATGACCTGCAAAAACAGCCATTAACAATTGTGGCACACGAAATGTTTCCGCTCCCCACGGAAGGCCGACTGAAGAACCCAAGGGAACGGAAAATGGTAACGTCAGGTCCAGTCTATCCAACACGCAGCATTGCCGCCCCGACGCCACGTCGCATCTTGTTCGGTGCCTGGTTTTACACCGAGGCCAGTTTTGCAGCCTGGATTGTGTTGGGGCCACTGGCCCTGTTCATTGCCGCCGACATGCATTTTTCGCAACGGGCGCTTTATGCGCTTATTGCCCTGCCGATCCTGGTCGGGACGATTTGCCATTTGCCGGTTGGCCTGTTGGCGGATCGATTCGGGGCACGCCGGGTGGGGTTGATTGTCCACGCCCTGGTCATCCTCGCGCTGCTCATGTTTATCCTGACCTCGGAGCACTCCGCGCCTGCGTTTCTATTTGTGGGGGCTGCCCTGCTCGGGTTGGCGGGTGTCGCCTTTGCCATCTCCATGCCCCTGGTCAGCCGGGTTTTCCCCGAGGAGCAGCAGGGGCGGGCGTTGGGCCTCACCGCTTTTGGTGGCGTGGGGGCCCTGTTTTCGGCCTTCGTTGCCCCTGTGTTGGCCCAGGCGCATGGCTGGCGCACAGCCGTGCTCCTGGTCGCCGGGCAGATGTTTTTGTCGCTGGCGATCTTCGCCTCCACCGCCCATGAGAACGGAAGGGGGATCACCCGCCCGACCTGGCAGGGTTATCTCCAGGTATTGCGTTACGTCGACACCTTCTGGTTTTGCCTGTTTTACGTTGTCACATTCGGCGGCATGGTCAGTTTGATTTCGTTGTTGACCGCCTTCTTTCACGATCGTTTTCACACCTCGCCGGCGACGGCTGGGTTGCTGACCACCGCTTGTGTCCTGATGGGGGCGCTGTTTCGCCCTCTCGGGGGGTGGCTGGCCGATCGGCATGGGGGGATTCGCACGCTGCAAGGAGCCTTCGGGGTGGCTGCGGTTTGTGCCTCCTGGCTCGCCTCGATCACCACCTCCCCGGCATCCCTGAGCAGCGCGGTGTTTAACGCCCTGTTGGTTACCGCGGCGTTTGGGGTGGGTAACGGGGCCATCTTCCAGCTGTTGCCGGTGCGGTTTCGCCGACACATGGGAGTCATCACCGGCGTGGTGGGGGCAGCCGGGGGAGCGGGTGGTTTCCTGTTCCTGTTTTTACACGGCTGGTTACAAAAGAGCTGGGCGACGGTTCACCCCCTGTTTCTGTTCTACGCCGCGTTTTGTCTGTTGGGATTGATTGGGTTGGCATCGGTGAAACGACGCTGGCGCACCACCTGGGGTACACCTCGGAGCACCACCGCCAGGGTTTAGCACGGGAAATTGCAATCGTTCACAGGCCCGTCGGGCCTGTTTAAACCTCCTTCAGGGATAACGGAAAGATGAAAGGCGCACCCCGATCGCAAGCAGGACCCGGCATCACCCTCTGGCGACAAGCAAGGCTGCTTGTCGCCGTTGCCTGCCTCGGAACAGGCGTGATCCAGGGGGCGCACGCCGACCCCATGCCGGTATCTCCCCCCCCGGGTTCTCCCCCTGCCGAGGCCATGGCCGCCGCCAAGGAGGCCATGGGCAAGGGCAGCATGGGCAAGGAGAGCATGCCCAACGCAAGCCAGGCCAAGGGCGGCATAACCGAGGGGGGCGGCATGC
>PEAJ01000033.1 GCA_002753495.1 Magnetococcales bacterium HA3dbin3
GGGGGGGGGCGGGGGGGGGGGGGGGGGGGGGGGGGGGGGGGGGGGGGGGGGGGGGGGGGGGGGGGGGGGGGGGGAGGGAGGGGGGGGGGGGGGGGGGTGGGGTGGGGGGGTGGGGCGGGGCGGGGGGGGGGGGGGGGGGGTAGGGGGGGGGAAGCGGAAGCGAAAGAAGAGCGGACGCCCCTTCCAGCCGGCAGGTTGTCGGCTCGTGTTCAGCAGCCGTGAACGCGGTCACTGAGTTCGGCGAGGGAGCGTTCCAAATCCCGCAGCTCCTGTGACTTCAGGGTCACGTCGGATCTGACCAGGCGGATGGTATCGGCGATGAAGGCACGAATCGCCTCCTGGTGCGGCCCCGGGGCAACGTCAGACAAACGCTCCTCGAAGCTTTGCACCCGCCCCTGGGCCGTGCGGATGACGTGTTCGAGCTGGGCAACCTGCTTCTGCCGCTCGGTGAGTTCCTCGCGCACCTGGGCCAGTTTGAGCTGCTGCCCCTGGTCGAACTCCTGTGCCCGCCGATCGAGGTAGATCTGGTAGGCGCTCTGAAAACGCGCCCACAGACGGTTATCCTCCTCATCACCGGCGGATGGGATGCCGCGCAGCTGATTCATGATCCGACGCAAGGTCTTGCCGGTGGTTCGCCAATCCTGCGAATGAATCAACCCCTCGGCCGTCCGCACCAGCATCTCCTTGCGGACACGGTTGATGATCCGAGATTTGTGATTGTCCTGATCCTGATCTTCCATAGCCTCTAATTCCAATTCCGCAGCAAGCGGCAACTTCGTTGACTGCCTTGTTCGCTCCTCGCCGTACAAACACGTACTGTCTCGTCGCTCACGCGTCGTCGCCTCGTTGCCATCTTGATCTGGAATTGGAATAACGCCCCGCCCCGTGAGTCTAGGCAGCGCTCCCCTGGTTGCTGGCGTTGAGTTCCTCTTGCAGGGCGCGGCGGTCGAACCACCAATCACCCATGACCATGATCTCCAGGCCGTCAATCACCTTCGGCAGGTAGTACTCGGGCTCTTCCAGGCGATTGGCCACGACCCATTCGCGAAAGGCCTGCCCGCCGGCGGCAACGTTTTGCGATTCACAGATCAGATGCAAGGTTTGTTGTGCCTGGGTGATGGCAAACTCGCGTCCCGCGTCATCGCCACGACGATGCCGCGCAAGAAGGTAAGCCAGGGCTCCCATGGGACCGGCCAGCTCATGCCGGGGGCCGATGGTCATCACCACCTCGCGCAAGGCGGTGACGGCGGCAATCGCCGGAACATCGCTCTTGAGGGCAACCCAGGCACGTTGCGCCACCGCCTTGGAGGTGTGTGGAAACCGGCGACTGGTCGACAGCTCGGTGAGAATCCTGAGCACCCCGACCCAATCGCATGCCTCGCCGTGGCGCGCCAGCAGGTCAAGTTTCTCTCTCCAGGCCACCTCCGGCGCAACGCGCGCGCCCTCCATCATGGCGGGAGACGACGCGATGGGAATGACGATGGGGGAGTCCCCTCCCGGCCTGGTGGTTTCGACCATGACGTATCACCCTTCAAAGGCTGCTTGACGACACCGCTCCGTTTGCCGCGGCTCCATCGGATCGGCACTCGATTGCCCCTGTGCAACAGCAACACTTGCGCATCCGTGCGCCACTTCTCCCCACCGGGGCGGCGCAACCCGGCGGTTTTCAAAACAGCCTCTGCAAGATGAAACACGGCCTGAACAGGCGCCCGCTCACACGTCGCCTCTCACCGCGACCGACCCGGAGCAAAACAGCTCAGGGATCTGATGGCGCAGGAGATAAAGATCGGCGGTAACGATCGCCCCATTCACCCGCTTGGCGCGCTTGAGCCGCTTGGCGACCAGGCTGATTAAACGTTTTCTTTGTTCAGCCGTCAACATCGAAAATGGCTCCGTCTCCACCACCTGGGCCACCTGTTCCTCAAGCCACGCCAGGCGCTCGGGGGCATCGGGGGAAATGGATGCGTTCATGGATATGACCATCGGCGGCAGACCCTTGGTTCAATGGAGTTTTTCCTGCCACCATGGCAGCGGCGCCTGCGCGGGGTTAAACAGCCAGTCATCGGCCCCGATCAGCGATTCGAGGAAGTTGTTCAGGGCGGGCAGCAGCCGATTGACATCGTGCCACTCCTGGTCATTGAGCCAGGCGTCAAGCTCCTCGGGGGGAACTTCACGGGCATCGGCGCAGGCGGCCAGAAGCAGGAGGGCCTTGGTGCGCTCCTCAGGGGTGGGAGCCCCCCCCTCGCGGCAACGCAGGAGCAGAATCGGCGCCGCCGCCGCCACCAGCAGCCCGCCCGGTGATTCCGGGCCAAATTCGTTGACCATCTCCGCGCAACGGTTGAGCAGAAGATCCGGCGAAATCGGCACGCGCATCGCCAGCCACAACGCCTGTGCCCGCCCGGAGCGAACGGCCTCCTGGTCGAGAAAGGCATGATTGTTGACCACCGTCACCAACTCCGGCCAAGCGCCGGCCTGCTCCAGGCAGGAGATCGCCTGAAGATTGAGGCGAATGGCCTCGACGTAATCCCGCGCCTTGAAGGAGAGAAAGGCCATGTTGGCCAAGGTATTGGCTTGGCCCTCCAGATCGCCAAGGCTCTCGCGGATCTCCAACGCATGGCGAAACAGGATCGTTGCCCGTTCCGCGTCATCGGTCTGCGCGGCCAAAAGGGCCATCTGGTGCAACGTTATCGCCTCGCCGGCGCTGTCCTTGCCTGCCTGAAACCCCTCCAGTGCCTGCCGGTAGCAATCGAGTGCCCCCTCGTGATCGCCGGCACGCGTCGCCTGATTGCCCTGCTTGAGCAGGAGGAGGTTGTTCGGATCGTGACTCATGGCGTTTTCTCTCCACGAAAAATAAAGCCCCGCCGGTAAGGGTTGCGATCAGCTTGGAATGACCGGAGAATCGCCCAACAGGAGGGTTTCCAGATGATCACCCAGGTAGACGATGGTCCCCTGCCGACGCCAGAGCGTCTGGTCGGTGAACTCAAAGGTGTAGATGCGACGCATGCACAGCCGTCCGGCGGGGGATCGCTTCAAGCTCATGTAGCAAATCGCCACGGTGTCATCGAGAAGGTGACATGCCATATCGTCGCAGACCCGCCGCGCAAGCTGCAGGGATCGCTCCCGGGCACGCATCTGGTAGTACCAGACAACGGCGACCAGAATCAGCAGGGGCAGGAACACGGTTTCAGCCATCGGCAGCTCCGTCGCGCGTCAACCCGTTGGCCATCGCGCCAACGAGAACCCGCCGACCCCCAGCCGCCCTGCCAGGAGCCAGATCCCCCCCGAAAACCACCCGGGCAGGGTCGTGAGGTAACGGCTGGAAAGATCCCTTTTCCGCCGCCGACCTTACATCGGGTCGGTGGGAAAGACAAAACAAAATCAGGTCCGCGCTGGAAGTCCCTGCTTTGCTGGTTGGGATTGCTGCTTTTCCCCCTGCTCGCGCACGCCGATGCATCCGGGGAGGCGGTCGATGCCAACCGCCAGCACATCACCCTGGCCATGACCGAAGAGCCCCCAACCCTGAACAGCATGAAGGCCACCGATCAGGTGAGCTTTTTCATTCTCAACCACATCAACGAAGGGTTGCTGCGCTACGACCAGCACAACGACCTCGCCCCCGGTGTCGCCGAACGCTGGGAGGTGGATGCGACCGGTGTCACCTTTCACCTGCGCCCGACCGCGCGTTGGAGCGATGGCCAACCGGTGACGGCACACGATTTTGTCTTTGCCTGGCAAACCGCCATCGCCCCGGAGACCGCCTCCGAATATGCCTTCTTTCTCTTTCCCCTGCAAAATGCCGAGGAGATCAACGCCGGCAAACGACCGGTCACCGACCTTGGCGCGGTCGCGCTCGATGATCACACGTTGCGCGCAACCCTTGCCAAACCCTGCGGCTACTTTTTGCGTCTGACGGCCTTTGGCACCTATTTTCCGGTTCGGAAGGATTTTTTCCAAAGCCGTGGCGAACGCTACGCCGCCGACGTCGGGGATCTCCTCTTCAACGGCCCGTTCCGCCTGACGCGCTGGGTGCATAGTGCTGCCCTGCGCCTGGAACGCAATGATTTCTATTGGGATCGCGCGCAGGTTGCCTTGCACGCGATCGACATTCCCTACATCACCGCCAATCCCGGGACCCTCTTTAACCTGTTTCGTGACGGCAAGATCGCCACCGCCGGCCTGGACGCGGAGACGCTCGGCGAGGCGCTGCGGCGACGGTTTCAGATCCGGCATTTTGCCGATGGTTCGGTCTTTTTTCTCGAACTCAACTTTCGCCCGGAGCGGGTCACGCGTAATCTCAACCTGCGCCGGGCCCTGCAGCACGTTTTCGATCCGGCCGAACTGGTCAACAAGGTGATCGCCCTACCCGGCACCCTGCCGACTCCCTCCCTCTTTCCAACCTGGCTCAAAGGGGCAACACGGCCCTTGCGCGAGGAGTTTCCCATCGCCCAACCGCCGGTCGATTATATCCGGGCGCGAGAACACCTGGCGCTCGCCAAAAAGGAGTTGGGACTTGACCCCCTTCCGCCGTTGGTGTTCCTCACCGGCAACAGCGACAGCGCCGCCAACGAGGCGGAGTATCTGCAACACCTGTTCAAGCGCGAACTCGGTCTGGATCTGCGCATCGATCGGCAAACCTTCAAACAACGCCTGGCGCGCATGAGCGCCGGTCAGTTTGACATCGTCGCCACCGCCTGGGGGCCGGATTTTGATGATCCCATCACCTTCGGCGATCTTTTCGCCTCCTGGAACCAGAACAATCGCGGGCAGTATGTGAGCGCCGATCTTGACCGCTGGATCACAAGCGCCCGTGATGCCACCGATCCGGCGGTACGCATGCAGGCTTTCGCACAAATCCAGGAGCATCTCAGCCGGGAGGTGGTGATCTTGCCGGAGTTCGAGCGCAGTCAGATCTACGTTCAAGACCCGCGTCTCAAGGGGGTGGTGCGGCGTATTTTTGGTGCCGATCCGGACTACACGCGGGCGCGGGTGGCGCCGTAAACGATGGCCGATTTTCGTCTGCACGTACAGGCGGCCGCGGTGACCGGCGGCGTGGTGGCGGCGGCGCTGCTGGTTGCCGGCGTGACTGGCCGTGGCGAGACCCTGGCCTGCTTCGCCGCGGCAATCGCCGGCGGTGTTCTACCCGACCTCGACAGCGATCAATCCACCCCGTTCGGCATTGCCGCCACGCTGTTGGCCATCTGCTTTGCCTTTTTGCTCGTCTTCAGCCAGGCCGATCGTTATTCGGTCCTGGAGCTGCTGCTGTTATGGTTGCTCGGTCATCTGGCCATCCGGCGCGGCATTGCCCCACTGGCGCGGCAGTTTACCGTCCATCGTGGCATCTGGCATTCGTTGCCGGCACTTCTGTTTTTCGCCTATGTCACGGTGGTGTTGTTGTGGGCGATCGGCGGTGTCGCACCCGCCACCGCCTGGCTGATCGGCACGTTTGTCGGCATCGGGGTGTTGGTTCACCTGCTGCTCGATGAGCTGTACGGGCTGACCCTGCTCCGACCCTGGCGCATGCGCCGCTCCCTGGGGTCGGCGCTGAAGCTCTACTCCCGGACTTGGCTGGCAACCGGCCTGATGTATCTGGCGGTCATCGGGCTCCACGTCATCACCCCACCGACCGACGGTCTCTACCGGCGTCTGCTCAATCCCGGAGTTTGGCAACGCATCGAGCAACGCCTTCTGCCAACCTCCGGCTGGTTTGCCAGCCGACATGCACGAACGGAGTGAACTCAACGGCAAACACTGCCTTCACGACGCGTTTGCGGTATCCTCCCGGGTTGGAGGGGTGCGCAAAAAATCCGGCGGCGCACACCGGCCGGCTCCCCTCCCCTTTTGCCCCAACCGGCGCCGGAAGGCTTCCAGGCGCTCAACCCCGATGCCCCCGGTCCGTGCGCCGTCATCCACCGTTGATCTCTCCGGTTGGTGGACGCCGCCGGACGTCTTCGTTTCCCGACCTTTTTCAGGAGTAAGCGTTCACATGACGCCCCTGCACGAACGACGTTGCCGACCCTACGAAGGAACCGATCCGGCCCTGGATGTCGATGCCGCCCGCGCCCTGCTCAAGGAGGCCCCGGAGTGGGTTCTCGGCTCCGACGGCCTGGAGATCTCGCGTCTGTTCTGGTTCAAGCACTACGAGGAGGCCCTGGCCTTCGTCAACGCCGTGGCCAAGATTGCCCTGGAAGAGGATCACCACCCGGAGATGGTCTTCTCCTACGACCGCTGTCGGGTGCGCTGGGCGACGGGGGCGGTGGCCGCCTTGACCGAGAACGATTTCATCTGCGCCGCCAAAATCAACCACATGCTGGGCGAGACAACGTAGTCTCCCCGCCAGCGCCGGGAGAAACACCTCCCGCCATCGGCAGGTTTTCAGTGTCGGCCACTGGCGGCGCGGGTGTGGTTGCGCGAGGTTCCGTCGCGGGCAACCGAGCGACTGGCGGTGGCCGAGGCGGCACCTGCCTGATCGGGTGCGTGGGCAACCCCGCCCGATGCCGGACGGAGCCCCATGGAAACGGCGGAAGAGATCCCACCCGGAGGAGACGGGCCGGCAAAAGTGCTGTCGAGTGAACCAGATCTCCGGACTCCGATCTCGGTTGTGTCAGCACCGGAGGGGCGTGCGCCCGGCCGCGCCGTCAGGACCGCTTCCGGGTCAAGTTCCAGCAGCGAGGGGGGATCGACCCGCTCCCCCTGTCCCAGGATCCGCTCCTCCGCCTGTGCGGCGATGTATTCGTCGAGGTAAACCATGCCGGTGGCGATTGCCTTGCGAAACCACATCCGCGCCGCGCCGCGATCACCACGCAGGAGGTGGTATTCGCCGATGTGAAAATAGGCGTCGCACTGCTTTTCGTGATGCCTGTTGGCCAGACGGTCACCGGTAAAGGAGAGCAAGGTCGGAACGTCCAATATGTCGCGATGCAGGCGCAAGAGCGGCCCCGGCCAGGCGATCAACTCCGCGAAAGGGGTGTGTTCCAGGGCGTTGCCGCCATGCAGGTCATGGCGGGCACGCGCCTGTGCCAGGTAGAGCCAAAGGTGGGGATAGGGCGAGGCAATATCCGGCACCTGCTGCAAAAAGCGCGCAAGGTCGGCGGCAGCAGCATCAAACTGCCCCTGAAAAAAATGTATGATGCCCCGATCATGCAATGGTTTGGGCAACTCTGGGGCCAATTTCTGGGCGCGCGCATAGTCCTGGCCCGCCTCGAACAATCGTCCCAGTTTTTTGAAGGCACTGCCGCGATTATCAAGGATCACGGCCTGTTCCTGGGGGGAGAGCCCGGATTGTTTCAAGGCGAGGTCGAACTGAACGATCGCCTGTGCAAATTCGTTGCGATGGGCCGCCGCCACGCCCGCCTCGACCAGCTCCGCCGGCGTGGTATCGGCACGCCCGGTCACCGCGGCACCCGGGAGCAGCCAGAGGAACAAGGCGGCCGCCGCGATGAGTGTCGTTCCCCTGCTGTCACGCGCGACCAGCATCGTCATCGACCACCAAGGCACAGCGCCCACGGCACCCATGCACCCCCGGCGCGGCACGGCGCGGTGCCCTCCACCTACGCGGCGATGGTCCGGCACACCCTGGCATCCAGGAGATACTCGCGAATGCGATGATTGCCGGTGTCACAAACGAGCAGGCGCGTAGGCGTAGCAACGACAACCCCGGACGGCTCCAGCAACGGCAGGCAGGGCGATTCGCTGCACAGGCAACCAAGCGTTTCGATATCCCCGATCCGACCGGCGGGGAGATCGACAATACGCAGGGTGTGGTTGAAGCTGTCCGCCACCCAAAGGCGATCGCCGGCACAAGCCAAACCGCGCGGATGTTGCAGGGAAGCCTGTGGCAGGGGACCATCGATGTGACCGGAATCAAACAAACTCTTGCCGACCAGGGTCGATACCCGCCGCTCTCCGGTCAGGGTCAGGGTGCGCACGGCAGAGGTTTCGCTATCCACGAAGTAGAGAATTTTCCGCGATGGGTCGAGGGCAAGTCCGCTTGGCTGGGCCAGCATGGCCGAAAGGGCCGGACCATCGGCGAGATCCTCGCCACCGGTTCCGGCAAGCAGGGAGACCTCGCCCGTGGTCAGGTGCAGCATCCCGATCTGGTGGGTGCCGGCGTTGGCAAAAAGGAGGCGATCCTCGAGAAATTCGAGATCCCAGACCGAGGCCAGACGCGCCCCCTCGGCCGCGACGCCGCCGGCGTTAAGCGGAAAACCGCGCTTGCCGTCACCAACGAGCGTGGTGACCAGGCCGGTACCCAAGTCAATCCGACGAATGGCATGGTTGAAGGTATCGGCGACGTAGAGGGTATCGGCGGCGGCAATCACCCCTTGCGGATTGAAGAAGCGGCACGTGGCCGGCGAACCGTCCACAAACCCTGGCAAGCCATCGCCGAAACGTTCCACCTCGCGGCCGTCCTCGGCGAGGGTGACGATTTGATGGTGACCACTGTCGACCACCACCCAACGCCGGCCGGGGTTCTCCCCGGGAATCGCCTTGATGCGGCCGGGATAGAAGAAACGTCCGGTCGGCTGTTCGGGCAAGAGGCGCGGCAGGGGGGTAACCTCGTCCTGCATCTGCCCCTTGCGCCTGGCCTTGCCCAGGGTCTGTTCGACAAACGTCTCCAGGGCCCCGAGATCGGGTTCGCCGACCACCTCACCGAGAACCTTGCCCGAAGGCGAAATGAGAACCAAAGTCGGCCAGGATTGAATGCCATACTTCTGCCAAAGCCGCATGCCAACGTCCTGGATCACCGGGTGCCGGATCGCGTAGCGGGCAATGGCACTGGCAACGACGCGGCTGCTCTCCTCGGCGGCAAACTTCGGGGTATGGACGCCAATCACCACCACCGCCTCGCCAAAGCGCGCCTCCAGGTGCTTCAGGCTCTCCAGAACGTGGATGCAGTTGATGCAGCAGGAGGTCCAAAAATCGAGGATGACGAGGCGTCCACGCAGCTTTTCCAGGGAGAGGGGTTCGGCGACGTTGAACCAGACAAAATCCGGATCGTCAATTTCGGCCACAGGCAACGTCGGACTCATGGGACTTCCTCTTCGCGTTCAGGCTCCAATCACCAGCCGCGAGGTTACAACAAAGCCCACCCGGATGCGACCCCCGACAGGAGGACCCGACGACACAAACCAAAGCTTTCGCTTCCGCTCACCCAAGGCAAAGGGTACACTGGGCCGGCCTGCGGAGGGAAAGGGGCCTGCAAGGGAGACAATCCGCCAAAGCGGCCTGTTTTCATCCGGTGGCCGCCGCGTACCACATCCCCAACGGTAGCAACACGCACGGCAAGAACAACACGCAAGGAGGCGCTGACTTCGATGGTTGCGGAGGCGTTACCAGGCATCCACGCCCGCCGGCTGGTTTCGGTTCGGGTTGGCGCCGTTTCTCCCGCGGCTGTCCCGTCCGCCCGCGTGTTCTGCCCCGCCGGGTGCGCGCCCGGGCGACCGAACGGGTGCTGAGGCCGTGGCCCGCGACCTTTTCAGCGACCTTGCCCCCGACCCCATCGTCACCGACGGATCGGGGGAGTCTGCCCCAATCCCGCCCCTTTTTGCCGGCGGCGGCGATGAACCCCTGACCGTCTCCGAACTCAACGGGCGCATACGCGATCTGCTCGAAGGGAGCTACCCCTACGTGCGGGTACGCGGCGAGATTGCCGACCTGCGCAGGCCACCGTCGGGGCACATTTATTTCACTCTGATCGACGCCGACTCTCAGATTCGCAGTGTGGTCTGGCGTACCACGGTGCGACGTCTGCCACTGTCGCCACGAGTGGGCGATGCGGTTCTGGTGACCGGGCGGGTATCGGTCTACCTGCCGCGCGGCGAATATCAACTGGTGGTCGAGGGCATGCTGCCACGGGGGGCTGGCGACGAGCGGGAACGCCTGCTGCGCCTGCACGCCCTGCTGGCAGCGGAAGGGTTGTTCGCCGAGGCGCGCAAACGTCCCCTCCCCTTTCTGCCGGAAGTGATTGGCGTGGTCACCTCAACCGCCGGCGCGGCAATTCACGACATCATGCGCGTGCTCGACCAGCGTTTTCCCGGCTACCACCTCCTGCTCGCCCATGCACAGGTACAGGGGGCAGCGGCGCCGGAGGAGATTGCCGCCGCCCTTGACCGGCTCAACGCCGACGCCCGCGCCGCGGTGATCATCTGCGGGCGCGGCGGCGGATCGGCAGAGGATCTGGCCGCCTTCAACAGCGAACTGGTGGTGCGCGCCATCGCCCGATCGCGCGCTCCGGTCATCAGCGCCGTCGGTCACGAGGTGGATATCACCCTGGCTGATCTCGTCGCCGATTGGCGTTGCGCAACCCCTTCGGCTGCCGCCGAACGGGTGTTGCCGGAAAAACGTCTGCTTCACGACCAGTTACAGGTCTTGCAGGAGCGCCTGATTCTGGCCACCCATCACCTCCTGCGGCAGCAGCACGAGCGGGTGCGGCTGCAACGTGCCAGACTGCGCGACCCACGGCGCCATTTGGAGCACTCCCGGCAGCGCTGCGACGAAGCGGTCGAACGTCTGCGCCGCGCCCTGCACGCTCGCCTCCTCGATCGGCGCGGGCGTCTTGCGCAGCTTCAGGAACGTCTGCTCGCCTGGCGCGAGGGACGCTACCTGCCCTTTTGGCGCCAGCGGATCGCCATCGATCTCACCCGGCTGCTGCGCGCGGGTCCAGAGGTGATCCACGCGCGTGGTGAGCGTCTGGCTGCCCTGCATGCCCGACTCCTGGTCTTGTCGCCGCAAGCCACCCTGAAGCGCGGTTTTGCCATCGTCCGCGATGATCAGGGACAATTGGTGCGTGACAGCGATGCTGTCCGCCCGGGCGATGCCATCGCCCTCACTCTGGCCCGGGGTGGGATGCAAGCCCGGGTGACACGTTGTGAATAAGCCGTCGGCAAGCCCTTCCATCCCCGCTTGCCAATGTTTTTGCTCCATTTTGACGGCAAGTGCTTGGGTTAACCCCACACAGACGAGGAAACCATGATCCGACGACCGCTCCTGACCCTCCTCACCCTGGTCGGCGTGCTATGGCGGCCGCTTACGGCAACCGGCAACGAGGCCATGCTTTTTTCGGCGCCGCTGCAACCAGGTACCGCCGTCCTGCTGACCGTGCCCGGCTACCCGGCGAGGAGCCAGTTCACCGGCAAACTGGGCGGAAAACCGATCCCCTTCACCGCTGACGGCCGCGCCTTGATCGCCCTGGACATGGAGAGCAAACCGGGAACGGTTGCGTTGGAGGTGACGATTCTCTCCCCCGGTGGGACGAAGACAACCCTGGGGAAAAAGCTGACCATCCCGAAACGCACCTACCAGGTTGAAACGCTGACTCTGCCAGAAAAAAAGGTGAATCCCGACCCCGCGGATACCGCCCGCGCCAGCGAGGAGTCGGCGCGGATTCGCGAAGCCTACCAGCTGCGCGGCGCACACGCCGGCTACGTGGACGGATTCCGCATGCCGGTGACCGGACGTTTTTCCGGGGTATTCGGTTCGCGTCGTCTGCTCAATGGCCAGATGCGCAACCCGCACAATGGCGTTGACATCGCCGCACCGGAAGGGACGCCGGTCGTGGTCACCGCCCCGGGCAGCGTTGCCCTGGTCGGCGAAAATTTTTTCTTCACCGGCAATACCCTCGTCGTCGATCACGGGCACGGAGTGATCTCCCTTTACGCCCACCTGCACGATATACGCGTCGCCCCAGGGCAGTGGCTGCCGGCAGGGACGATTGTCGGTACGGTCGGCATGACCGGACGTGTCACCGGGCCACATCTGCACTGGGGCATGATGGTGCGCGGCGAGCGTGTCGACCCGCTGCGCCTGCCCGGAATCGAGGCACAAGGACCTTGAGCAAGCCCAACCCTGTCATCGCCTGCCCCACCTCCGGCGGAAATCATCGATCGCCCGGGGTGGTTACACCTGGAAGTTAATGGGAGAAAACTCAACGAGTTGCCAATCAAACCGGGGAGAGCTGTCATATCCAGTCCGTTGATCGTGACCGGGATGCCAATTTCAAATGCACCGGTTCTGTTGATCCCCGGAGGAACGTTGATCCGGTGCGAGGTGTCTGTTATGGTCACGGGACATGGATGTTTTCGCCACGACGAAGGGAGCATCACCCCCCTGTAGTTCCAACTCCAGATCAAGATGGATACGAGGCTTGCAACGCGTGAGCGACGAGACAGTACGCATCTGGTACGGCGAGGAGCGAACAAGGCAGCCAACGAAGTAGACGCTTGATCTGGAATTGGAATGGGTGGGGTGCCGTCCAGCGTCGGGGGAGTGTTGGGGTATCACCATGAATTCGATGAATTTCGAGCAATCCTTAAGTCGCCTTGAGACGCTCGTGCAAACCCTGGAGCAGGGCGACATCTCCCTGGAGGAGGGCATCGCCGCCTTCGAGGAAGGGGTCAAGCTCGCCCAGGCCTGCCAGAAGCGTCTCGACGCGGCAGAGAAGCGGATCGAGACCCTCACCGTTCCCTTGCGCGCGTCGCCACGGGAAGAGGCATGACGCCCGTGGATCTTTCCGCCTATCTTGCGCAGCTCAAGGCGACGGTCGATGCCACCCTGGATCGCCATCTCCCCTCGGAAAACCGCCCGCCGCGGCGTCTGCATGCCGCCATGCGCTACAGCGTGATGGCCGGCGGCAAGCGATTGCGCCCTGTTCTCGCCCTGGCAGCGGCGGAGGCCGTCGGCGGGGAGACGGCGCGGGTACTGCCCTTCGCCTGTGCCATGGAGTGCATCCATACCTACTCCCTGATTCACGACGATCTGCCAGCCATGGATGACGATGACATGCGCCGCGGCTGGCCGACCTGCCACAAAAAGTTTGACGAGGCCACCGCCATTCTCGCCGGCGATGCCCTGCTGACGTTCGCCTTCGAGCTGCTCGCAACCCAACCGGCACCAGGGGTGGCGCCGGATTGCCTGCTGGAGGTGATTGCCCAGCTCGCGCGGGCGGCTGGCGTTGCCGGGATGGTCGGCGGACAGATGTTTGACCTCGAAGCGGAAAACCGGCAGGTCGACACGGTCGAACTGCAAAACATCCACATCCACAAGACCGGGGCCCTGATCCGCATGGCCTGCGTCGGCGGCGCGCGGCTGGCCGGGGGTACGCCCGAACAGCTCAAGCGCCTCAAGCGCTACGGCGAGGCTATTGGTTTGGCTTTTCAGATCACCGATGATATTCTGGACGAAGTTGGTGACAGCCAGATCATGGGCAAAAATACCGGGTCGGATCGCAACAAGTCCAAGGCCACCTATCCGTTCCTCGTCGGATTGGGCCAGGCCCGCACGGAAGCAGAGCTCCTGGTGGAAGAGGCCTTGAAAAGTCTGGAAACCTTCCCCGCCGCCGCCGATCCCCTGCGGGAACTGGCGCGGTTTACCGTTTCCAGAACCCACTGACGCCATTTTGGACATGACCCGTCTTCTGCACAAGATCGATGACCCCTCCCAGCTGCGCGCCCTGGCGGAGTCTGACCTCCCCTTGCTCGCAAGCGAGGTGCGCGAGTTGACCATCGATACCGTCGCCCGCACCGGCGGCCACCTCGGGGCAAGCCTGGGCGTGGTGGAGTTGGCCATTGCCCTGCACTACGTTTTCAACACGCCCGAGGACCGCCTGATCTGGGACGTTGGCCACCAATCCTACCCACACAAGATCCTCACCGGTCGGCGCGAGCGCATGCATACCCTGCGGCAGCACAGCGGCCTGTCGGGGTTTACCAAGCGCAGCGAAAGCCCCTACGATCCCTTCGGTGCCGGCCACTCCTCGACCTCGATCTCCGCCGCCATGGGGATGGCGATCGCCGCCCGCCAGAAGGGCGAGAAACGCAAGTGCATCGCCGTCATCGGCGACGGCGCCATGACCGCCGGCATGAGTTTTGAGGCCTTGAACGATGCCGGTCAGCATCGCGGGCTCGGGTTGGTCGTCGTCCTCAACGACAACGAAATGTCCATTTCGCCTAACGTCGGCGCGATGTCGGCCTATTTGAGCCGTATCTTAAGCGGTCGGGTCTACACGACGATCAAGGACAACACCGGGCGGGTGTTGAAGAAAATCTCCGAACCGCTGCTCGGGGCCGCGCGCCGCGCCGAGGAGCACATGAAGGGGATGATCACCCCGGGTACGCTGTTCGAGGAGCTGGGATTTACCTACTTCGGACCGATCGACGGCCATGATTTTTCGCAGCTCCTGCCAACGCTGCGCAACATTCAGCGTCTCTCCGGCCCCATTCTGCTTCACGTCGTCACGCGCAAGGGCAAGGGGTTTCCGCCGGCGGAGGCGAGCCCCTGCACCTACCACGGTGTGCAGCCCTTCGATCGGGCGACCGGGCGTCTGCAGGCCAACGGCAGCATTCCCTCCTTCACCCAGGTATTTTCCGAAACCCTGGTCAACCTGGCCGAGAAGGATCGGCGCATTGTCGCCATCACCGCCGCCATGCCGGAGGGAACCGGGCTGAGTCTGTTCCAGAAGCGATTCCCCGAACGGTTCTTCGACGTTGGTATCGCCGAACAGCACGCGGTTACCTTTGCCGCCGGCATGGCCTGTGAGGGATTTTTGCCAGTGGTGGCGATCTACTCCACCTTTCTGCAACGCGCCTACGACCAGATCATCCACGACGTTGCCCTGCAAAAGTTACCCATGATCCTTGCCGTCGATCGTGGCGGCATCGTTGGCGAGGATGGGGCGACACACGCCGGGGCGTTCGATCTTACCTTTCTGCGCGTGATCCCGGACCTGGTGCTCATGGCGCCGGCCGACGAAAACGAGCTGCGCCACATGCTCGCCACCGCCTTGGCGTCGGGGTGTCCGGTGGCGTTGCGTTATCCGCGCGGGGCAGGGATGGGACTCGACCCGGCCCTCCCCGCACCCCTCCCCTTGGGGGTCGGCCGAAAACTGCGTGACGGCAAGAGCTTGGCGATTGTCGCCATCGGCTCGATGGTCCAGGCCGCCACGGGCGCCGCCGAGCTCCTTAAACGCGAAGGGATTCAGGCAGCGGTCTACGATGCCCGCTTCATCAAGCCGCTGGACACCAATCTGCTACGCGAAGCGGCCGGTGTCGGGTCGATGTTGATCCTGGAGGAAAATTCCGTGCGCGGCGGGTTCGGAGCGGCGGTGCTTGAGTTTCTGGCCGAGGATGGATTCCTTGAATCCGGCCTGCGTGTCCGTACCTGGGGTCTGCCCGACGCCTTCATTCCCCAGGGAAGCCGCAAGGAGCTGCGCGTCCAGCTCAACCTTGACGCCGAAGGGGTGGCGCGGCAGGCACGCGAGCTGATGCGTCTGCGCCAGAGTGCCCCGCTGCCACGACTGGCGGTTAACCAGCGCCGCTGATCCCGTCTTCTGTCCTATCGGCATCCCGTCCCGCACAGGGCTTGGCGCGATCAGTGGCGGTCAAGTGTTGTTCGTTGTCTGCCTTGAGCCGGTGATCGCGCCTCGATCCCCCTCCCGAAAGAGGCAAGTGTTGTTCGTTGCTTGCCTTGAGCCGGTAATCACGCCTCGGCCCCCCTCCCGAAAGAGGGAGACCGAGGATGTTCCCGAGCAGGGTATCAGGCGTCGAAGGCAACCTGAATTGAGCGCGGTTTGGCCTTTTCAACCTTGGGCAGGACGACGGTGAGAACGCCGTTGCGGCTTGAGGCCTGAATCCCTTCAAGGTCGATGCTGTCCGGCAGCTGGAAGGTGCGGCTGAAACGTCCGTAGGGGCGTTCGACGCGATGGTAATCCTCGGGCTTTTTGCTCTCCTCGAACCTGCGTTCGCCGGCGATGGTCAGACGACCGTGTTCGACATTAAGGCTGATGTCCTTCTGTTCGATGCCGGGAAGGTCGGCGAAAATGATCACGCGATCCTTCTCCTCCTGGATGTCAGCGCGCAGGGCCCACTCGGCGGTCAGGCTGTTGTGACCCTCAACATCGTGCTCGAAGAGGCGATTGATCTCATTTTGCAGCATGCGGAAGTTGCGGAAGGGGTCGTAGGTGGTCAGGGTCATAGGCATGGTCGTTCTCCTCCAACGTTGCTGATTTGTCGGCATATCGGCCCAGATCTGCGTCGTCTGGCCGCTTGCTCACCACCTATGCACCCCCCACTCCCCTGTCAATCAGCGAGAGGAAAAAATGTACGTCCGGAAAAAAAATGGTAAAAATCCTTCGCCAGGGGCTTGAACTTTTTTTCGGCGTTGTTATCTCTGAAGCTGAGCACGCGTGGGAGCCTTCTCCTGGTGTCTCCCCGACGCAGCCGGAAGGTGCATAACGGATAAAATCTCGGAGGCTGTTTAAAAACGTCGGATTGCGCCGCCTAAGGCGAAGAAGAGCGGCGCGCGGATGCGCAGTGTACCGTGTTGTACATGAGCAATCGGGCACCGATCTGACGAAGCCACGGCAAGCAGGACGGCGTTTTTAGACAGCCTCTCTCAGGAGGAACCATGGACAATCTGGCCACTATCGAGCGCAATGATCACACTCGGGCCTTGACGCTTGTCGACCACGGTGCCGGCTTTCAAGAGTTTCTGCACCGCGTCCACCAGGCTCCGATCCTGACCCTGGAAGAGGAGACCAACCTTGCCCTGCGCTATCGGCAAGAGCGGGATCTTGATGCCGCGCACCAGTTGGTGTGGTCACATCTGCGGCTGGTGGTGAAGACCGCGCGCGAGTACCTTGGCTACCGGGTACAGCTTTCCGAATTGGTCCAGGAGGGAACCCTGGGCCTGATGCATGCGGTCAAGCGTTTCGACCCACATCGCGGGGCACGACTCGCAACTTATGCCCTGTGGTGGATCCGCGCGGCGATCCACGAATTCATCCTGCGTGCCTGGAGCATGGTCAAGGTGGCGACCACCCAGGTGCGGCGGCGGCTGTTTTTCAAGCTGCGGCAAGCCAAGGAAAGTTCCGCCCCCCTGACCCCGGATGAGGCCGAGGAGCTGGCCGTCCGCTTTCAGACCGATGCCGCCACCATCCTGGAGATGGATGGTCGTCTTGCCGGTGGAGATGAGTCACTCAACCGTCCGCTGTTGGATGACGCCAGCGGCGAGCTTCTCGACTTGATCCCCGATCAACGCCCCAACCAGGAGGTCGCCGCCCTCTCGCGCGAAAAGCAGCGCATCCTGACCCGCCTGATCGAGCAAGGTTTGGCCGGGCTTGACCCGCGCGAACGGCAAGTGGTGGAGGCGCGCATCATGTCCGACCAACCGGCCACGCTCGAAGATCTGGGCGCCCAGCTGCGTGTCAGCCGCGAGCGGGTCCGGCAGCTGGAGAGTCGTGCCATGAAGAAGCTGCGCGCCTTCTTCGCCGCCGCCCCGGAGGAGGCGCGGCTCGTGCTCGGGAGGGCCTGACCGCCACGCCCCCTGTCGGCACCGAACCCCGGTCAAACGTCAAGTCCGCGCGCCGTTTCAACCCCAAATCAAGCGCCGACCGCGCTGGCCGCCGCGCTCGCCTCCTGCCACGCCGGATGCGTGCCGTCCCGTTGCCCTGTTGTTACCGCCTCGTCGCCATCCTGATCCGGAATCGGCCTTATGCGTAGGGCCCCAGGTGCGGGCGTTGGCGCCGACGGAAAAAGGGGACATAGGCCACATCGAGTTGCTGGATGTGATCGAACAGGTCGATCTTCAACGCCGGAGCAGAACTTCGGCAATAGGCAAGGTCGGCCTCGGCGGCGCGCTGCCGGAAGCGGGTAAGTTCGCCAACCAATTGCAGGTGCGCCCTTTTGTGACGATGCAGGTCGGGGTAATTCTCCTCGCGCATCGACTCCTCCTCGCTTGCGAAAAGACCGCGACCATAAATCTCCAGCTGCTTCGCCAAACTCAACAACGCCAGCCATCCCTCATCTTCCGCCTGTTCCAACGAAAAGGTGGCCAGGGTGCGGTTGACATCCAGAATCAGGTCCATCAGGTGCTCATGGGCCTGATCAAACCGCTCGATACCCAGCTTGGTCATCTCCTGAAACCACGCCCGCCGGGTCTCTTCCCAGCTGTCGTTGCTTGTGTCCGGTGTATCACCGCTCATATCCGGCATCTCCTTCGCGCTGCCTGTTTTCTTTCGTGTCGAGAGACACCTCCGGCAGCGCGGGAATCTCCTCGCACACGCCCGGATGAAACCTTACAATCGGCGAGTCCCCGCCCGAATGAGGCGGCAAACCGCCCCCGGGTGATGGGGCACCCTTCCCGCTTGCCTGAAAATCAAGGCCGCCACCATGGATGCCAAAAGGTTCCTCTTCGTTAATCTGGCCATCGATGGCGGCTATCAGGGAGTGCATCACGGTATCGCCAACCTGGTACCGATCGTGCGCCGCTTCGGCTACGAAGTGCAAGCGCTCAACCTGACGACGCACCTCGCGACCGACGCCTTTCTCACCCGCGTCGCCGACTACGCTCCGACCGTGGTCGGCTACTCCCTGACCTCTCTGCAATACAACTATCTGCGGGCGTTTTCAACCGCCCTGAAGAGCCGATCCCCGCAAATCCTGCAACTGGCCGGTGGAACCGGCGCCACGCTTGAACCCGACCGACCGGGAACCGGTGTCGATGGTTTTTGTGTCGGCGAAGGGGAGGCTCCCCTGGCTGCACTGCTTGCCGCCCTGACCACCGGCAACAACCCAACCACGGTCGACGGCTTCCACTGGCACCGGCCGGAGGGGATTGTGCGCCGCCCGCCCCCTTGCTTCGATCGCGATCTGGATGCCTTCGCCTTCCCTGATTATTCGGTCTTCGATCCGGACACGGTTGTCTTCGGCTCCGATCATGCGCTCAGCCTGATCCTCAGTCGCGGCTGTCCCTATCAATGCACCTTCTGCTCAAACGCTGCCTTGCGCGGTGTCTACGATACCACCCGCGGCTACTTCCGCACCCCATCGGTCGACTACGCCATCCGCGCCATTCAACATCAGTTGAGCTGCTATCCGCGGACCCGTTTCCTCCACTTTGAGGATGACTTGCTCATCGCGCGCAAAAGCTGGTTTGGCGAATTTGCCGCGCGCTACCGCGCCGAGATTGGTCTGCCCTACCGGATGAACGTGCGTACCGAGTGCCTGTCACCGGAGATTGTCGACGCCCTGCGCACAAGCGGCTGCGTCATGGCCTTTCTCGGGGTGGAGAGCGGCAACGAGGCCTACCGTCGCAGCATGCTCAAGCGCAACCATACCAACCAGCAGATCATCGAGCGCTCTGGGCTGCTCAAACGGGCCGGGATCAAGCTTTTCACCTTCAACATCATGGGATTCCCGCACGAAACCCCGGAGCAGATGCAGGACACCCTCACCCTCAACCGCCAGATCGCTCCAGATACCGGCGTTTGCACCTTTTTCTACCCTTTCCCGGGAACGGAGCTCTACGACCTCTGCCTGCGCGACGGTCTCATCCCCCCGGACGACGGTTCCACACAACCGACCAACTACAACACCGCACCGACTATCCTTCGGACACCGGCCGAACGACACGCTTGCGTGCGTATGGTCATGCGGTTACGCCGTTATCTTTACCGGCAGGATTTGCGTTACAAATGGCAGACGGCCCGCCCGAAGCGATCGGGGATCGGGGCGCTGTTTTATCTTGCCCGCCTGTGGCTTTTTTTCCTGGCACGGGCCTATGTATCCCAGAATGCCCAGCGTCGTCTCCACGACTTTTGCCTGCGTTCACCACTGCTCGCACCATTCGCACGCCGCATCCTGCAAGGGGTGAAGTGACGCTACGAAAATCCGGCTCCCCGCTGTTTCGAACGGGTAGACGATCGCGATTGTACGGCTTGTTGGGTACCCGGGAAACATAAAGTGGGCACTCCACTTTTGCGCGTGGCCCCTCACCCCCGGACCCCCGAACGGCGAGGCTGGCCGCCGAAAACCGGCTCCGCCGGCGGCCAGCCTCGCCGATGGTATCCAGGGATGCCACCCCACCCAAAGGTCGTTCGTCCGTTTATATTCCCGGGGTGGCTACCTAGACGAAACAGCGAGGGGCCTTTTCCTCCTTCCACTCCCGATCGGTCAGACGGGTTCTTTGAGAATCATCCGGTTACGCTTCGAACGCGTCTCGCCGACGGCGGTGACGCGAATGGCCGCTTGATCGACCACCGGGCAGCGGTTTTCGCAGATGCCGCAGCCGATGCAGCGGGCGGGTTCGACGAAGGGCTGTTTCAGCTCAACCGGCTTGCTATCACGATCTCGCAAGGTGACGACCTGAAACCAGATTGCCTTCGGTGAGGTTGGGCACATCTCCTCGCAAACGATACAGGGGATGTGCATTGCCCAGGGCAGGCAGCGGCCGTGGTCAAAGAAGGCCGTGCCGAGGCGAATCGGTTGCGTGAACGGCTTGGCACCGACCTTCTCCGCCGGTGTGATGGGTCGGATCGCCGCCGTCGGGCACACCTGGCCGCAGAGCACGCAGTGATGCTCGCAGTAGCCTTGGGTGTTGATCAGAATCGGCGTCCATAACCCTTCCAGACCGGCTTCGAGCAGGGCGGGTTGCAAGACGTTGGTCGGACAGACGCGCATGCAGGCGGCGCACTTGATGCAGCGGGCGAGAAACTCCGCCTCCGGTAGCGATCCCGGCGGGCGAATCACCAGCGGCGCCGGGTTGGAGAGGTCGGATTGCGAGCTGCGCAACATGGGAAAAAGCGCCATCGCCGCCACGCTGCTCTCCACCAGCCGTCGCCGACCGATATCCAGCGGCAGGTGGATCGAACTGCGCGGCCGTGCCAATCCGTAGTGCAGGGCCCCTTCACTGCAAGCCTCGAGGCAGTTCATGCAGAGGTGG
>PEAJ01000034.1 GCA_002753495.1 Magnetococcales bacterium HA3dbin3
GCGGGGACTGGGGTGGCGCGTCAAGAGATTGCGGTTGCCGCCCGTGTCATCGAACAGCACACGCAGAAAGAGGCAAAAAAACAGCTGCGCGAGATCATGAAAAAGGCCGACGTGCGCGACATCCACCGCGAGGTGATGACGCAAAAGGCGCGAGATGCGGGCAAGTTGGTGGAATTCCCCGGCAAGCCCTTCTCTGGCCATGCCACCCCGGGTCTAACGGCCGCCGGACAGGCAGCACAGGCAGCCGATGCCACGCCGCTGCCGGTCTACAGCGCGGAAGAGCAGCAGCGTTTTGTCGATCTGCGCGCGCGGCTGCAAGAAAAAAGGCCGGTTGTGCATGAAGAGAGCCCGGCAGAGCGCTACGCCCGGGCGCTACGGCTGGAGCAGTCGCTGGCCGAAGGCGAGGAGATGACGGCGCAAGAGCGTGAATTTTTAGAGATTTATCGCGAAAGTCCGGAGTACAAGACGCAAAAATTGCTGTCCCGGGTACGGGCTGCGAACGGCTAAAAGGGCCCACCTGGCGGTGGGCGCGAGCTGCGATTGAGGGGTGAACCATGTCCGGAAAAAGACCTGAGGTCAAGAACGGTGCGGCGATGTTGAAAAATGTCATCAACATCACCGAGGCGATGATGCACGCGGTGGAGCGGTCGCGGCAGCTGCCGGGGCTGGTGTGTTTCCATGGCGAGAGCGGGTTTGGCAAGAGTTCGGCGGCGGTTTTCCTCGCCGGCGAGCTGCGGGCCTACCATGTCGAGGTCGACTCGACCTGTACGAAAAAGGAGTTGTTGCTGGATGTTGCCGAGGAGATGGGGCTGGTCCCTGGGCGCACGATCCGCGACCTGAAGCGGCAGATTGGCGAGCATTTGAGCCTTTCGGGGCGGCCGCTGATCATCGATGACGCGCACCACCTGGCCAAGCGCGGCATCCTGGAACTAGTGCTGGATCTGCACAAAAAGGCCGGCGAGCGCTCGACTGTCCTGTTAATCGGAGAGCCGGCGTTGCCGTTCGAGATGAAACGGCGCTGGGAGCGGATTGATAATCGGATCCTGCGCTGGGTCGAGGCCAAGCCTCTGGATTGGGATGACGCGGTAATCCTGCGCGATCACTACGCGGCCGGGGTGGCGGTGGCGGATGACCTGCTTGCCGATATCCATAGCCGCCACAAGGGGTGTGCGCGCCGCGTCGTCGTTGAGCTGGAGGAAGCGCGGGCATGGGCGATCTCCAGGGGGCGCAAGGAAATGGATCTGGCACAATGGAAGTCGCGCGGGCTCACTCACGCGGCTGCCGCGCCGACGCCGGACGCGCCAAAGATGCGGGTCGTCAAGTGACGCCCGAACAAAAAAACGCATTGCGGGAAGCGATGCGTCTGCGGGGTCGGGATCAAGTTTGGGCGGTGATCCGGATCTTAAGGAATGGATTCACCATGCAGGAGCTGAAGCGGAGCACAAATGTCAGCTTGGATACATCGCTGGAGTACGTGAACCGGCTGCGCCGAGCTGGGATTGTGACTCTGGCGCCTGCGCAGCCTCCAGGCGGGGAGCGGTTTCACCTTGCCCAGGATTATGGCGCGGATGCGCCGTTGGTGGATGAACGCGGGGTCGTGCAGCTGCGCGAGGCTACCGGCCAGGAGCGGATGTGGCGCGGGATGCGCCTGCTTAAAATCTTCAGCTGGCGGGACCTGGCTTTTCAGGTCCGCTGCACCCCTCCGAGCGCAAAAGACTACATCCAGCGGCTGGCCAAGGCCGGGACTTTAGAGGTCGTGGAGGCTTCAAGGCCAGGCCGGCCGGCGCGGTACCGGATCACGCCGGGGAGCGACGGCCCGCAGGCTCCGCGCATTGCGCGTGATAAGAGCGTGTTCAATCCCAACGCCAGTCGGACGCGCCCTGCGGCCTCTGGCGAGTGCCGGGCGATCGGTATGGACACGCCCTTGACGCCAGAGGATATCGAGACACTGACGGGGATTCTGTCGAAAGGGGTCTGACATAATGATCGACTGGGACGACATCGCCGCGCGCACGCGGCGGCACGGGGATTCTGCGCACATCATGACCTCTTCGGGCCGGGTCATGATCGAAAGGTTTTTGCTTATCAGCGATTTCAGTCCGCGTCTCGGGTGGTTGCGCGAGCGGCTTGGCTATCGCGTCTGGCTGAGCCGTGACGGCCAGCCGCGCAGCGTCGAGAGCCTCGCCGCGGTGCGCGTGCTGGTCGAGGGGGTGGTCGATGCGGCTTGATCCGGCGGCGGAAAAGGTGTTGCGAGATCGCGTCGCGCGGCACGGCCTGCGCGCGGTGGCTGAAGGCCTTGGCTGTAGCAAGCCTTTGGTCGTAGCGCTAAGCAAAGGGCAATACGGCGCCAGCACCGTAAAGTGGTCGGACAGGATCATGCGGCTGTGGGGTGATTTGTATTGCGCCTACCTGCGCCGGCGGATCGCGGTGGCCGAGTGTCGCGACTATTTCGCCGAGCAGCCTGACCCGCGCGATGTGACGGCATCCGGCCTGTGGGTCGCCTGCCGCGACTGTCCGCATGCGGCGGCACTGGAGGAGCCGCCGGAGCGGCTACCGGCATTGCCGAAATTCTGAAGGGTTTTGCCTGGGATGTTTCAACCAAATAAAGGAGATGACGATGGAATTTGCAAAAGCGTTTGACGCAGCATTCAAGAAAGTTTTTGGGCCACCGAGCTCGGATACGGTCGCAGCGCCGCCGGCGAACGACGAGGCTGACGCGGGCGTGCTTGAAGAGCCCGTGACCATCGACGGCATGGCGCCTCGTGACGACGTGGAGCCGTACATCGAAAACAGCATGGGCGTCCGGGCGCCGGCGCCGGATGGCGTCGTTACGCTCTGCCTGCGCGGCTGGGAGCTCGTGCAGGAGCTGGAGCACATCAAGACCGCGCTGGCGGATGAGCTGGAAGACAATGCCATAGTGGTCGTCCCCGACCTATGTCGGACGGAGAAAGCGGTCGCGCAGCGCATCGAGGTGACCAGTATCAACCACTTCAATGAACTTTTTGGGATGGGGATGTCGGCTTATGTGCAGGAAGAGAGAAAATTTAAGCCAACTAGGAGTTTGCGCGAGATTCTTAAAACCCCCTCTCACGACCTGTACAAAAAAGTCCGGCCTGGGGTGCAGATGACGCCGGTGGTGTCGATTCGGTGGAAAGAGTCGGCGTAACGAAAAAGCGAAACCGGGGGCAATCCCCGGTCGCCGGGCGGCGGCGCGTCCGGCCTGATGAGCAGCCAAAAAGGATGAACATGTCCCTGCGTATGAAGTGCCCGCGCTGCGGCGGCGATGCCGAGATCGAAGCCTACCAGGCCACCTCGGATGATCGCGATGCCCTGCTGATGATCGCCCGGCTGCCGCCGGCGGTGGCGGATAAAGCTGTGTGGTACCTGGAGCTTTTCAGGGCGCCGGGCGGTGGCATGACGCATCGCCGCCGCAAAGACCTGCTCGCCTCGATCGCATCGCTGGTCGCGAGCGGCACGATCAAAAGCAAGACCGAGGTGCCGCTGCCGTGCGCGCCGGAGATTTGGGGCGAAGCGCTGCGCATCGTGCTCACCCAGGCCGAGACCGGAATCGTCAAGACGCCTCTTTCTTCACACGGCTACTGGCTCTCCATCACCAGGAGCCTGGCCGATGAAGCGGCCAAGAAAGGCGAGAAACAACGCGAGGTTGAGCGTCGGCGCGAGGCGGAATGGCGGCGCGCCACGCGCGCGGACGATGTACCAGCTCCGGAAGAAGAAGTCATAAGCGCCGGGCGGGAGCGGGCGGAGATTTCGCGCCTGCTGCTGGCGGCGACACGCGCGACGATCGGTCTGACGACGAAGGATTTGGCCGCCGAAGAGCGCTGTACGCGCATGCAGGAGATCCATACGCGGGCGCTGGAGACGAGCGTGACCGAGGTGGAGTTGGCAGCCCTTTTACACGAGGCACGGGAGGTGATGCATGGCACGCAGTCGTAGACAGGCGTTGCTCGGCGGCGTCCATATCGCCCTGAAAAACACTGGGCTGGACGATGACACCTATCGCGATCTGCTCGCGCATACGTTCGGCGTGCGCTCGTCGGCACATTTGAGCGAGGCGGATCTGGTGCGCCTGGTGATCATGCTGCAAGGCAAGGCCCCGGCGCCGCCGGCGCCCCCCGTTGCCGACGCTCCTGCCCCTGCTCCAGCATTCAAGGCCTGGCCACGGCGGCCGCAGCCGAGGCCAGGCAACGAAAAACTCTGCGCAAAAATTCGCGCCTGCTGCATCACGTTGAAAAAGGAAGGGCTGACAAACCTTCCTTCCGACCGCGATGCGCTCGAATACGCCGACGCCACCGCCAAGCGCATGTTTTATCGGGACAAAGATAACATCCCGGTGCGTCATGAGTGGCTTGAGCATGCGCAGCTCTACGCCCTCGCGCAGGCGCTTGAGACGCATCTGCGTCGCCATGGGTTGGTCTATGACCGACGCGATTGATCTTTCCGCGCTGCCGGAGCGCCTGCGGGAGCTGGTCGAGCTGATCGGCGTCGACGCGACGCTGGTTCTGGCTCAGGAGTGGGGCGGCTCCTGTCTGCCGTCGCTGCGCCAGCTGCCGCCGGATCATCCGCTGATGGTGCGCCTCGGGCCGGAAGTGGTGGGGAAACTGGCCGATTATTTCGGCTCCGAATGGCCCTACATCCCCTCCGGCGCCGCGCATCTGCGCCGCCTGCGCGATCGCGAAATCCGCGCCGTTTATGACGCCGGCGGCATCAGCGCCGACGGGCTGGCACGGCGCTATCGTCTCTCGAACCGACAGGTGTGGAACATCCTTTCGCAGGTCGATACGCCGGTGCCGCGCCGGCGTCGGTATGAGGACCCGCGGCAGCTGAAATTGACATTTGAGTCATGATTTTCCTTGACACATTTTCACAGGCGGGATTATCAAGGGGGCGGAGCTTCGAAAACTCCTCTCACAACAGGCGGACCACCCGCCCCCGACAGACTTGGCGGTATTTTTGCGCCCAAATTTTGCCTGGGCGCAAGAAATCCCGTGCAAAAACAATCTCCGGGGGCGGTGCGTGCATGTCCAAGGCGCAGCCTAAAGACGCATCGGCCCGACCTGTTGCGGGTTTTCGACCCCCGGAGTGTTTTTACCGCTTCGAAAACGGAATCACTTCGGCAGCGTAAATCCAACAACAGGAGAAAAGCATGAGCACGCAGGAACAAGCCGCGCAGTCCGTAGCCCCATCCCAAGTCTTGATCCCTATCCACAGCGATCGTCTTATCGGCGGGGTGCCGACCGTTAATGCCAGGGACCTGTATACCTTTCTGAGGGTGGGCCGGGATTTCAGCAACTGGATCAAGGACCGGATCAGGAGGTTCAAGTTTCAAGAAAATCAAGACTTTGTTATTGATTCGCCAAATTTGGCGAATCAAAAAGATGGCCGCGGTGGCGACCGTCGCAGCCAGGAATACCACCTCACACTCGACATGGCGAAGGAGCTGGCGATGGTGGAGAACAACGCCAAAGGTCGGGAGGCGCGGCGATACTTCATCGAGGCGGAGAAGCGTCTGCGGAGCGGACTGGATGAGATCAACACCCTGCGCGCGCAACTGGACGACTTACGTGCAGAGCGGTGGGCGGCATTTCCGCTGACGGTGGCGTGGTTTCGTGGGGATGGCGTGCGGTCTTTCCCTTGGAAGGAGCAGCCAGTGATTCTGTCTCACGACATAGGGCGGATCCTGCGCAAGCATTGCCCTGCGGAGAACGGGTCCATCAGGTTTGCCTTGGAAACTCCCTGGCACAAATTGTCGATCAATACGGGCACGCTGGCGCGGCGGTTTGGCGTGCGGAAAAAATGGCTGCTGGAGCGGCTGGGTTATACGAATGATCCTGGAGTGATCGATGTCTACACCCTGGCAGGCATGGACCGGGTGCGGGTCGTTCTGCCCGAGCTGGCGGCGTGGTGTTTCGGTGAGCTGCTTCCCAAGCTTAACACCCAGGTTTCACTGCGGCAGGCGTAGAGGGAAAGTATGAGTGTCATCCATCTTCCTGGACAAGCCCCAGGCGCACGCGAAGGGGTCAACAGGAAAGGGGAGGCGTTGGTGGATCTGTTGCGCACGGCCAGCATCCCGAGGAAGCCCCGGTCGCGGCCGGGCATCCTGGAGTTTATCCTGGCCTCCTGGGTGGAGGCCCTACGCCGGCGCCGGCTGAAAGGCGTTTGACCCGGTTCTGAACCCCTTCACAATCCTTTCTCCTGTCCCTGCCGCTACCATGCCGGCATGGACCAACCGCCGGGCGGCCCTTCTGGTCGCCCGGTTTTTGTTTGTGGAGGGTGGGATGGATCGTAACAAACTGAAAAGACAGCTTCGGATGCATGAAGGGCTACAGCTGCAAGTCTACGAAGACAGCGTCGGCAAACTCACGATCGGCGTTGGCCGGAACCTGGAGGATCGCGGCATCACCCCCGATGAGGCGATGTATTTGCTGGATAACGACATCACGGACTTTGAGGCGCAAATTTCCGAGGCCTTTCCGTGGTATGCGGATCTGGACGATGTGCGGCAGCGTGTGCTGGTCGATATGGGCTTCAACCTCGGGTTGGCCGGGCTGAAGGGGTTTCGGCGCATGCTGCAAGCGGTGCAGGAGCGCCGTTACGACGACGCAGCCACGGAGATGCTCGCATCAAGATGGGCCGAGCAGGTCGGCCAGCGCGCGCGGACGCTTGCGGAGATGATGCGCAGCGGCCAGGACCCGGCGCCGATTGACTGGATTGAATGATTTTCCAACTTTGTGAGGTGATACCATGACTTTCGATCTCAATTCCCTGATTTCTTACGCTTCCCCAATCATCGCGACGGCATCGGTACTGTCGTCCGTGATTCCGATGCCGGCCAATCCGACCTCGCCGGCCGGTCTCCTCGTCACGCTGGTGCGCGCGCTGGCGTGCAACTTCGGGCATGCGAGCTGCGCGACGACGGGCGCCGCGCCGCCGACCGTGCCGCAAAGCGCGCCGCCCGCGCCGCTGCCAATCCCCGCCACGCCCGCGCCGCAAATGGTCGCGGTGCATGAGGTTTCGGCAGCGCTGACGGAGATCGCGACCCATCTGCGCGCCCTCCATCCGCAGACCGTGCCGACAACCCCCGCCGCGCCGACGCTGCCGCCGGCGCCGCCTGCCCTGCCGACGGCGACGACGTGAGTGGCGGGGCCTCCGTGATGTTGGACGAGGTCCTGAAATGGGTGCCGGTGGGGACAGCCGTCCTCACCGGCATCGCCGCCTGGATCGCCTGGTCGGTCAAGCGCGGGCTGGTCTCGCACGAGGAGCTCGACTCCTCGATGCGCGAGACGCGGCGACAGATCGGCGAGATCAACAATCGGCTGATTCGCGTCGAGGCCGAGCTGGACCATGTGCCGACGCGCGATGCAATCAACGACCTGGCGACGCGAATCTACGAGATGAACGGCTGCCTTTCAGGGGTGAAGCGGCAGCTCGATCTGCTCCTGCAACACCACATGAAGCGCGACGGAGAGTGATATGTCGACCGATTTTCGTGAGCTGCAAGCGGCCGACCGGCGGCGGGTGATCCTTGATACTTTGCGCCGCGATCCGCACTACGAAGTCAATGATGCGATCCTCCAGTCCGTGCTGGACACGTTTGGCCATCGGGTCGGGCGCAACCAGGTCAAGGAAGATTTGGTCTGGTTGTGCGAGCAGAGCTTGGTGAATTTGCGTGACCTGGCCGGTGTCGCGGTGGCCACTTTGACCACGGCCGGATACAACGTGGCGGAAGCCCGGGTGATCCACCCGGGCGTGCGTCGCGGCGATCCGCCCGACCCGATGCGGTGAGCGATCATGGCTCGACAAACCAAACCGCGCCCGTCGCGCATCGAGGCCCTGCCGCTGCCGGTGCAAGAGCTGGTCAACCGGCTCTTGCGGGAGGGGGCGACGACGCAGCGCGAGATCCTGGCCATCGTCAACAAGGAACTGGACAAGCTTGGTCAGGACCCGCTATCGCGGTCAGGGCTCAATCGCTATGCCGTGCGCATGGAGCAAGTTGGCCAAAGGCTGCGCCAGGCGCGCGGCGTGGCCCGGCTGTGGATCGACCGACTTGGCCAGGAGCCGGAAGGCGATGTCGGCCGACTTCTAAACGAGATCGTGCGCACGATGGCATTTGATTTTGCGACCAAGGCCGCCGAAGGCGAGGAGCCGATCGACCCGCAAATGCTGCGCGCGCTTGCGGTCACCGTCGAGCGGCTGGAGCAGGCGGCGCGCACGAGTGCCGAGCGTGAGCGGGTGATCCGCAAAGATCTCGCCGAACAGGCAGCCGGAAAGGTCCAGGAGACGGCACGCAAGGCCGGACTCTCGGATGAGACGATCGAGCAAATCCAACGCGACATTCTTGGGCTTGCATCGTGAGACAGAGGCGAGAGCATTTCCTCCCCTACCAGGCTGCTTGGCTTAACGATCGCAGCCGCCTGAAAATATGGGAAAAATCCCGCCGCATCGGCGCCACCTACGTCCAGGCGTATGAAGATGTGCGCGACGCCGCCATCAACAAGGGGGCGCTGGATGTTTGGTTCTCCTCAGCGGATGAGTCGGCGGCGAAGGAGTACATCCGCTACTGCGCGCAATGGGCGCGCTTGCTTGACGCCGGCGCGCGTGACCTGGGCGAGGTGGTGATCGACTCCGAGGCCGATATCAAGGCCCTGGTAATCGAACTCTCCACCGGCAAGCGCATCCATGGCCTCTCCTCCAACCCCACCGCCTTTCGCAGCAAGGGCGGCAAGCTCGTCCTCGACGAGTTCGCGTTTCACAAAGACCCCGAGGCGATGTGGAAGGCGGCCGAGCCGATCACCACCTGGGGGGCGCCGGTAAGAATTCTGAGTACCTACAACGGCAAGGGAAATCGCTACTACCGGATGGTCGACGAGGCGCGCAAAGGCAACGGTTGGTCTCTGCACACCACGACGCTCGCCACCGCCGTCGAGCAGGGGTTGGCCGACCGCATCACCGGGAAAAAACTTTCGCCGGACGAGCGCGAGGGGTGGCTCGCGGCAAAGCGCGCGGCAATCGGCGATGAAGAGGCCTGGCAGCAGGAGTACATGTGCCAACCGGTCGACGAGGCGACGGCGTGGCTGCCGTGGCCTCTGATCACCGCCTGCGAGCATGCCGAGGCCGGAAGGCCGGAGCAGTACGCCGGCGGCGACTGTTTTGTCGGCATGGACATCGGCCGGCGCGGCGACCTGACGGTGATCTGGGTCGCCGAGCGAGTCGGGGATATCCTCTGGACGCGCGAGGTGGTGCAGATGAGGCGAGCAGCTTTTGCCGAGCAGGACGCGGCGTTGGCGCGGGTGATGGCGAGCTACCGCGTCATCCGTGCTTGTATCGACCAGACCGGCATCGGCGAAAAGCCAGTCGAAGACGCGCAGCGCGCGCACGGCAAAAGCAAGATCGAGGGGGTGTTGTTCACGGCGGCGGTCAAGCAGGAGCTGGCAACCATCGGCAAGCAGATGGTCGAGGAGCGGCGCGTGCGCATCCCCTCCGCGCGTGAGATCCGCGAGAGTCACCACGCCGTGCGGCGCCTGATGACCGCCGCCGGCAACCCGCGCTTTGATGCTGACCGCACCGAGGCGGGCCATGCCGATGCCTTCTGGGCGCATATGCTTTGCATTCATGCCGCAACCGGCACGCCGGCGGTCGATTTCAGCGCCTGGCGCCGCGCCGACACGGATGCGCAGACACGCGCGGTCGGGCAGGCGACGGGCGGAATTGATGCGAGGAGCGGCTTTGGCATCGTGCGCAGCGCTCTCCATATGATTGGATTTTGAGAGGAAGTCTCATGGAAAGGCCGGATCTTAAAGAGATTGCCACCATTGGCCAGGGGCGCGATATCACCCGAGGATGGGTGGACTCGATCGGGCTGCTTATCCCCGAGGATCCGATCCGGCGCACGCGCGGCGCCACCTTGGACCTCTACGAAGAGGTTTTGCGCGATGACCAGGTGGCCTCGACTCTCCAGCAGCGACGGCTGGCGGTGGCGGGACAGCCTTGGCAGGTGACGCCAGGCGATGAGAGTGACGGCGCGCGCGCGGCGGCCGATTTCATCCACGCTACCCTGGAGCGCATCGATTGGGATGATGTGACCGACCGTATGCTCTATGCGCGCTTCTACGGGTTTTCCGTGGCGGAGTGCCTGTGGAAAATCGGATCCAGCGGGCTGGTCGAGCTTGACCAGCTGCGTGTGCGCGACGTGCGCCGCTTTGGCTTTGGCGCGCAGATGGATTTGCGCCTACTGACCTTCGGCAGCCTCTTTGGCGAGCCGCTGCCGGATAAAAAGTTTTGGCTGGTCAGTTGTGGCGCCTCGCATCACGACGAGCCTTATGGCCTGGGATTGGCCTATTGGCTTTACTGGCCGGTCTACATCAAGCGGCAATGCATGCGGCTATGGCTGCGGATGCAAGAGAAATTTGCCGCGCCGACGGCGCTGGGAAAATTTCCGCAGGGCGCCAGCGAAGAGGAGCGGCGACAGCTGTTGTCGGCGATCCTGGCGATCCAGTCCGATGCCGGTATCACGATGCCGGAGGGGATGCAGGTCGAGCTGCTGGAGGCAACGCGCGGCGGGTCGGCGGGCTACCAAGAGCTTGTGCATATCATCAACGCCGCCATCGCCAAGATCGTGCTCTCCCAGACCATGACCACCGATCAGGGGGCGTCGCTTGCCCAGGCGCGGGTGCATATGGATGTGCGGCATGAGCTGGTTGAGGCTGATGCCGATTTGATCGATAACAGCTTCAACCGCACGGTCGTGGCTTGGTTGACGGCGTGGAACTTTCCTGGCGTTGCGCCGCCGACCGTGCATCGGGTGATGGACGAGCCGGAGGATATGCTGAAGCGTTCCGAACGGGACAAAAACATTTTTGCCCTGGGCTATCGCCCGACCTTGAAGCAAATCGAGGCCGTCTACGGCGATGGATGGGAGGCTATTCCATTACCGGCCCCGGTGCCGACTGGCGCCCCAGCCGCCCCGGCGGCATTCTCCGAGCCTCCAGCGGCCACTCCGGCAGCAGCGCCGGCCAAAGACGAGGCACCGGATCAGACAGCGTTGGACGCCATGCTGACCGGTCTGGATCCGGAGCAGTCGCGACAAGCGATGGAAGGGCTTTTGCGCCCCCTGTTCGACCTGGCCAAGAACGACCCGGACGCGTTCATGGGACGGATGCTGGAGTGTTATCCCACCATGGATGGCAGCGGACTTGAGGAGCTGATGACGCGGATGATGTTTTTGGCCGAGACCTGGGGGCGCCTGCATGGCCGAGATTGACTTAAGTTACGCCTTGCGCCTGCCGCCGAAAGAGGCGATCGCCTTTTTGCAGCAAAAAGGCTTCGCCATCACCTGGGACTGGAAAGAAAACCTGGGCGAGAGAAATGTTCAGTCGTTTTCCGTATCGAGGGCGACCAAGCTTGAGGTGTTGCAGGCCATACACGCCGAGCTGCTCAGGGTCCTGACCGACGGCATCACCGAGCGGACGTTCATTAAGGAGTTAGCGCCTGCGCTGGAAAAGCTTGGCTGGTGGGGTTGGCAGGAGCTGACCGACCCGAAAACCGGCGAAACGCGACTGGTCAACATCGGCCCCTGGCGGCTGCAAACCATCTTTCGCACCAACATCCAGGCCGCCTACATGGCCGGGCGCTACAAGGCCCAGATCGATGGCGCCGAGGACCGGCCGTGGTGGGAGTACGTGGCGGTGCTCGATGAGCGGACGCGCCCCGGGCATGCCGCTTTGCACGGCCGGATCTTTCGCTATGATGACCCAATTTGGGATTTTATCTATCCTCCCAATGGCTTCAATTGCCGTTGCCGCGTGCGGACGCTCAGCGATTTTGCCCTTGAGCGCTCTGGCGGCCGCCCTGAGAACTCCGCCGGCCGTATTGGCGAGATCGTCGTGCCGATCGGCGAGGATCGGGAGGGCAATACCATCACCCGCACGGTGAAGACCTTCCGCTACACCGATGCGATGGGGCAGGAGAAAATTTTCCATCCCGATCCGGGATTTGACTATAACCCGGGTCGCACCTGGGCGCGCTGGGATGCGTTGGGCAGTTTGGAGGATTGCCTGGAGCAGACAAAGTGAAAAAACCCTGCTTGGAAATAGCGCCAGGGCAAAAAACGTGGCGCGACTACGGAAGGCCGAGCCTGGGAGACGTTCCGGACAGCTTGCGACTCCCGGCGCCATCGCTGATCCCAGCAGCCGCCTCGAAGCAGGAAGCTTTGGACGTTCTAGCAGAAACGATCGGGCTTACCCTGGAGCACCCGACGCGGGTCATCAAGACGCCGGTGGAAATGGTGGCGGTGCAGCTAGACCTGCTTGGGCATATTGTGGAAAAACGGGTTGATGCCCGGGAGCAGTATAGCCAATACCTCCTGCCAACCCTGATGGACCCTTACGAGGTGTGGCTAACCGAGTACGAGAACGGCCTGCGCACCCGGTATATCGGTATCTTCCAGGATATGCGGGATTTTTTAGTTGTAGTGCGGGTAAATAAAGACGGGAGCCTGTTTTGGAACCTGGTGCGGTCCAACCAAAAGTACCTAAACCAGCAGAGAGTGGGAACTTTGATGTTTGGGAAGTAAAGGTGGGAGGGTCATCCGTGATATAACCCCTGGATGTTACACCAGGATCTTTCAGCCAGCTATCGGGTCCAGGCCCAGCTGGTTTCGCGCTCCCACCTTTCGCAACCAGGATACACCCTCCCCATGCCCATTGAAACCAAAAACGACGGCCCTATCAGGATCGCGATCGACGACCGGGCGGTTTTGCAGCTGCTCTCCAGGCTGCTGGAGCGCGGGGCTGACCTGCGGCCGGCGATGCGCGGGATTGCTGGAGTGCTGGCGCACGATACCGAGATGGCGTTTGACCGGGAGGCCAGCCCGGCCGGGGTGCCGTGGCGGCCGTTAGCCGAGTCGACCAAAAAGGCGCGCGTCGAAAAAAAATACCCTGAGAGACCGATCCTGCAAGTTACAAGACTCCTGGTTCGATCGGTGCATACCGATTACGGAGTGGACTACGCCATGATCGGCAGCAGCGCGGTCTATGCAGCCATCCATCAGCTGGGCGGCAAGGCTGGTCGCAAACAGCAGGTGACGATTCCGGCGCGGCCCTACCTCGGGCTCTCTCCTGCTGGCCAGGAAGAAATTCTTGCCACCCTCTCCCGCTACCTCACTGCTCAGAGATAGTGCTCCACCAATAAAGCCTCAAAAAGACCGTCTGCGTTCGCTTGGGCGCTCACCTACGTCTCGGAGATAAAAACGCAACCTGGAGCGATTTGAACGGGTCTTTAACGGTACCTCTCCGGGTGCAGTCCCCTGGTTGCGCCAAGGGATGAGAATCCCCTCAAGCAAAAGCCGAACGTGTTCGGCTTTTGCGAAGCTTCGCCGGTACGCGAAAGACCTGCGGCGCTCAATCCGGACCTTCTGAACCCCTTCATAATCATTTCCCTTCCAGACTTTGCCAAAATGCCCGCCAGATCCGATAGGTCTTGACGAGAGGAGATGGTATGAGCGGATTGGAAGGGGAGTGGATCCCAGTTTTTCGGGGCGGCAAACAAACCGACGCGCAAGGTGTCGCGCATGACGGCGACGCCTTGATCGACCAGGCGGTGAAATCGTTCGATCCGGCACGGCACGAACCGCCGGTGACGATCGGCCATCCAGCCGACAACGCCCCGGCCTGGGGCTGGGTAAGCGATCTGCGGCGCCAGGGCGATTTACTGGAGGCACGGTTTCGCGATGTCCAGCCGGAGTTTGCGGCGCTGGTGCGCGCGCGCCGTTTTGCTAAGCGCAGCGCCTCGTTTTACCCCGACGGGCGGCTGCGCCACGTCGCCTTTCTCGGTGCCGCCCCGCCGGCGGTGAAAGGGCTGCCCGACATGCAGTTTGCCGATACGGGCGCCGCCTTTGATTTTGCGGACAACGAGATTGTAGCCAACGAACAGGATGACGCGACAGGAGAGCAAAAAGAGATGACTGGGATCGATGAGCAGGAGATGCAGCGGCGTATCGCGGCGGCGAAGGCCGAAGAGCGGCAGGCAGCGGAAAAAGAGTTTGCCGAGCGCCAGGATATCCTGGAGCAGTCGCGGCGGCGGAAAGACGGGATCCGCACATTCGTGGAGGAGCTGAAACAAAAAGGGATTGTCACCCCGGCCATGGAGAAGATGGGCTTGTGCGCGTTCATGGAGGCCCTGGAGGGCGGCGACGCCAGCATCAACTTTGCCGACGGCGGAAAAAAGTCACTGGGGGACTGTTTCCGGGAGTTCCTGAGCGCCCTGCCGGTGCAGGTACCGGTGGGGGCTTATGCCCCAGCCGTTTTCGCCGAGGCCGACATGTCGGAGCGCGCGCGCCAGTATCATCTTGGGATGCAAATCGCTGGCGTGCGGCAGCCGTCGGCAGTCAAAGGAGGTGAGGCATGAGCGGCATGCTGGGCACCACGACCTACAATGATTTCTCACAGGAAAACCTGCTCGCAGACGAGGATTATCTCCTCGCCCCGATTACCCTTGCCAGTGGTGGCGGCGCACTGACCCGCGGTGCCGTGCTCGGGCAGCTCCGCCTGGCCATCAGTACCCCGGCGACCGGCATCAACACCGGCAACGGCACGCTCGGTACGGTGACGCTTAGCCCCCAGGCGCAGCTCGGGACCTACACGCTGCGCTGCACTGCGACCGCCACGCATGCTGGCACGTTCGCGGTCATTGCCCCCGACGGCTCCACCCTCGCGAGTGCGACGGTCGATGTCGCCTACGCCGGCCCGCAGCTCAATTTCACCCTCGCCCACGGCGCGACCGACTTTGCCGTCGGCGACACCTTCACGATTCCGGTCATCCCGGGTTCCGGCAAATACCTGCCGATTGCCTTCGCCGCCGGCGACGGCACGCAGCTGCCGCGCGCCGTGCTGGCCGAGGATGCCGACGCGACGAGCGCTGACGCGGCCGCGATCGCCTACATCACCGGTGCCTTGCGCCAGAGCGGTCTGGTCTGGCCGACCGGGGCAACGACTGCCCAGAAGACGCAGTGCCTCTGGCAGCTTCGCGACGTTGCCCTTGTGACTGTTTAAGGAGAGTCCGTTGACCATCATCGCCGAAACCGACTTTTTCAAACCGCTCACCCTGACCACGGCCGTCAACGCTCTTAAGCCTGCCGAAGCTTTGGTCTACGACGCCCTTTTCGCCCCGCACGGGCGCATGATCGACTCCGAAACGCTGCTGTTTGACGTGCTCACCGGCTCGGAGGGGATCCTTCCCAACATCAAGACCCACGCCCCGGCGACGGTGACCGACAAGACCGGTCGGCGCGCCGTCGTCATGACCGCGCCGCGCATCGCCGAAAAGCGGCAGATCCTCGCTGCCGACCTTCTGCGCGTTCGCTCGTTTGCATCTCTCTCGCCGATGCTGATGATGGAGCGTGTCAACGTCGAGCTGCAGGATATGGTCAATGATATCTACCGCACGCTCGAATACTGGTCGTGCGGGGCGCTCCGAGGGAAGATTTTGGATGTCGATGGCACGACAGTTTTGGTCGACTTTGGGCTACCCAACACGCACGATCTTACCCTGACCGGCACCGACAAGTGGACCGACGCCGCCAGTGACCCGATCGACCAACTTGAGACCTGGAAACAGACGATCCACGAGGACTCCGCCGGCGTCATCAGTGAGTGGCGCGCCTACTGCGGTTACCGGGTGATGAACACCCTGATCCGGAATTCGCAGGTGATGGACAAGATGAAGTACACCGCCGGCACGCAGGTGGCTATTTCTGGCGACATTCCGCAGCTCGCCGGGGTGAACTTTTTCCGCCACAGCGGTTCTTTCCTCGATGCCAGCAAGACGCGGCGGCATTACATCGACCCAAACGAAGTGATCCTCGTCGGCCTCGGGCCTGATACGGTCGAGTGTCAGTCGGCGCCGATCGTCGATGAAGAGGGGGTGGCCGGGATCGGCAGTACCGCCCCCGATCCGCAGGGACAGCCACGACTGCAACGACTCTTCTCGCGCTCCTGGCGCGAGGAGGACCCGGCCGCACGCTGGATCAAAGTTGAGGCGCGCACGCTGCCGATTTTGCGCCGTCCGACCTCGGTGATGCGGGTGACGGTGCAATGAGCGGGTATTGCACTGGGCAAGACCTGGTTTCGCGCTTTGGGCTGGATCGCGTGCTGGAGCGGGCCGACCGGGATGGCGATGGCACCCCCGATGCCGACGTGATCGGGATGGCCATTGCCGATGCCGGTGCGGAGATCGATGGCTATCTTGCCGCACGCTATCCCCTGCCACTGGCAACCGTGCCGGAGCTGCTGGTGCGTGTCGCCAGCACCTTGGCGTTTGCAACCCTCTTCGGCGCCGAGGCGCCAGAGGGGGTGCGGGCGCTGCGCACGGATGCCGTGCGTATCCTGCAAGACCTGGCCAGCGGCCGGGTGACGCTCGGGGGGCCGGATGTTGCCGCCCCAGCCTCACGTCTTGAGGTTGCGGCATCGGCGCCGGTGGCTGTTTTTGACGCCAAGACGTTGCGGGGGTTTTGATGGCCGATGACCTGCTGGCTCTTGAGGCTCTGCTGATCGACCGCATCCGCACCCTGCTGCCTACCATGCAGCATGTAATGGGGGCGAAAGACTTAGGCGGGGTAAAAGAGGAGACGGTGCCGGCTCCGGCAATTCTTATCGTGTTCCAGGGCGCGCGCATCGAGGACACGGCCGAGTCGGCGGTCAGCATACGCCAGACCTGGGCGCTCTATGTCGTCGCCGCTGGCGTCAAAGACCTGCGCGGCGGCAGCGACAAGAGGCAGACCGCCGGGCCGATCATCCAGGCGCTGATCGCCGGGTTACACTACTGGATGCCGGGGCAGGGGTATGCGCCGCTGCGCCTGGAGGCGATTCACGCTCCCTACTACACGGAGAGCGGCAAGGGTTTTTTCCCAATCGTTTTCACAACATCCATCGCCGTAATTGGCGTGGATTCTTTCTAAACTGGAGCCGAGGCTTGTCATGACCGCAACCGCAGGGGTCCCGTATTACTACAAAGGCAACGGACGGCTGTATTTCCGGCCGTATGCCACGCCATCCGCGCCGCTGATTCGGCTGGCCAATGTCAAGGAGTTGAAGGTTTCCATCAAGGAAAAAACCGAAACCTTGCCGGACTACGACGATCCGGCCGGCGGCGTGGCCGCCATGGCCTCGCGCATCGAGGATGCACAGATCGACCTGATCATCCACGACATCCAGGCGCCCAATTTGGCCTTGGCGCTCTGGGGGAGCGCAACTGATGTCGCCGGCACCTCGGTCAACGATGAAGCGGTGAGCGTTTACAAAGGCTCGCTCACCTGTCTTGCCCGCGCCGGGGCCACGGCCGTCGTCGTCAAGAGCAGTGACGGGACAACCACTTACGCCGCCGGGACCGATTACCAGGTCACCGGCGCCGGTCTGCTGATCCCCGCGACCTCAAGCATCGCCGACGGCGCAAGCCTCAAAGTCTCCTACACCTATCCCGCTCAGCATCAGGTCGAGGCAATGACCGGGACCGGACAGGAGGTCTTTCTTGTCTGCGACGGCCTCAACCTGGCCGGCAACGGCCGGCCGCGGGTCGTCAGGCTTTGGCGGGCAAAGCTTAAACCCGCCAAAGAGGTTGACTACATCAACACGGACAAGTTTACCGAGCTAGCCCTTTCCGGCTCTCTCCTGCGCGACGAGACGCGCGGCGATGGGCTTAGTAAGTACTTCTCGGAAACCATTGTTACCGCATAAGGAGTTCGTTTCATGGATGCCCCGATCATCAGCCAAGAAGTCACCCTCGGCAGTCAGACCATCGTCGTGCGGCAGCTCACCGTCGCCGAGGCGCTGAACCTGCTAAAGACCCCGGATCAAGACCCTGCCCACGAAGACCACATTGTTTGGTCCTTGCAGGACCAGGGAAAACCCTGCGCCACCCTCAGCCTGATCCGGATGCTCACAGGGCTCTCGACGGAAGAGTGTCTGGCTCTGCCCACCGGCCATCTGCGTACCGTGGCGCGTGCGGTGTGCGAGGTCAACAGCGATTTTTTCACGATGGTAGGGCGGCTGAACAAAAACTCTCCGCCCTCCAGCGAGACCGGCGCTACCGCGACCTGCTCGACACCCTCTTCGTCTTGATCGAGCGCGGCCACCTCGCCGTGTGGGGATACCCCTGGTCGATTTTTCTTGCTGCTGCAAAGAGCCTCCATGACCGCCACCAACAACGTCGTTGAAGTTAAGATCACAGCTGACGCCACGCAGTTCAAGGCGAGCATGCGCGAGGCGCAGGCGGCGCTTTCTCGCGTGGCGGATCTCAGCCGGCTTGAACGGGAAATGGCTGCCGCGCGCGCATCCTGGGACGGTGCGCGCGCATCATTGCAGCAGCTGACAGCGGCGATGGTGAAGTCCGGCGAGGCGAGTGAAGCTGACATTGCCGCCTATGTCCGGCAAAAGCGTGCAGTACAAGAGCTGGGGGCAGCCTACGAAAAGGCGGCGCGGCAGTATGAGGGGACCCGATTGCAGGTACTTGGCTCAAAAGGGGGGGCGGCAACAGGCCTTTTTACCGATACCCTGGCCGCCTCGCGCCGAGAGAGTGAAGCGGCGGCGCTGGCTGCCAGCGCCGCTAGCGCCGCCGCCTCGCGGCAGCGGCGCGCGGATCTGCAGGCCGAGCGTGACGCTGTAAGACAAACCAATCAAACGTTTACCGGCCTTAATAGCGCCATGGCCGGCTTTGCTGGCTATGGGTTCTTGAAGAGCGTGGTGCACACCGAGCTTGAGCTCCAGCGCGTCCGCAACATGATCCGGCTCTCTATCGGGCCTAATGGCAAAACTAAAACTGAAGCTGAGGTTGAAGCTGAAGCTAAAGCTGAGGCTAAAGCTGAGGCTAAAGCTGAGGCTAGGGCTGAATCTTATGCTAAAACTCATGCTAAAACTTATGCTATAGCCCATGCTAGAGCTAGGCAGGAGTTCCAGTGGCTTGTGAGGCTTTCAGATAAACTTGGGGTCTCTTTGACGCAGGCTGGCGAGGGGTATGCGCGCTGGATGGCGGCGTTTAAAGACACGCCGTTGGAAGGGAAGCGGAGTGTATTTGCCGGTATTTTGAGTGGTCTGGCGAAGATGAACACGAGCGCCACTCAAGTCGGACGTACCATCCACATGCTGACTGAAATCGTTTCCAAAGATGAAGGGGTTTCAGCAAGGATTCTTCAGGCTCTAGCGGCGGACTCAAGCATCACCTTCCGGTCACTAAAGCAGGCGATGAAAGAGCTGGGAGAGGACGCCGACCCGGTGCGGCTCTTGACGCGCACAGCCGATATCATGGCCAAACTGCCAACGAATGGAATGGAGAGGTCCGCCATAAGCTTGAACCGACTAGCCAACTCTTTTGCGCTTCTGAAGGACCAGATAGCGAGCGGGGGGCTTATCGACAAGCTGGCAGATTTTGCCAATAAAACCACGACAAAATTTAGCGACCCAGGATTCTTGGGGTCGATGAGGGCGATCGGTCAGGGGTTTGGGTTGCTGGGAGATGCCGTCCAAAGCCCGGCAGGAAAGTTTTTGCTGCTATCAGGGGTTTTTGCTGGACTGATCACCTGGGGAAAAAAGTTACTCAACGCGCTGGTAGCGCTGCGGCTGGCGATGATGAGCAGCCCACTGACGGCTATCACCTCCCTCCTGGGGGCCGGGGCCTTTACCCTTCATGGCCTGAAAAAAGACGGTACGCTCGATCGGTGGCAAAAGGGGGGCAAGGCCCCGTCGAGTCCAGAGGAGTGGGTCGAAGAGACTGGCGGGTACGACGGCCAGGGCAGGATGAGCAAAAAGCCTCCCGCTGGCGACATGGGTGAAAAAAAGCGATCCTGGATAGCCCTTATGGACAAGGAGGGCAGGATGCTGGAAAAGCAGTATCTTGGCTCTGCGCCCGGACAGCCAAAAGAGCGATCCTGGATAGCCCTTATGGACAAGGAGGGCAGGATGCTGGAAAAGCAGTATCTTGG
>PEAJ01000035.1 GCA_002753495.1 Magnetococcales bacterium HA3dbin3
TCGACGGGAGCCGCCCCCGGCGCCGGCGTGTCGGTGCGGGAGGAGCATCGACCGACATCGTCCGCACGCCCTGTTTCGGGTGCCGGTGTGTTGGTGCGGGAGGAGCGTCGGCCGCTTGCGTCAATGGGTGCCGCCCCCGGCGCCGGCGTGTCGGTGCGGGAGGAGCGTCGGCCGCTTGCAGCGACGGGCGCCGCCCCTGGCGCCGGCGTGTTGGTGCGGGAGGAGCGTCGGCCGCTTGCAGCGACGGGCGCCGCCCCTGGCGCCGGCGTGTTGGTGCGGGAGGAGCATCGACCGACATCGTCCGCACGCCCTGTTTCGGGGGCCGGCACCGGCACTGCTCCGCAAACGCGCGAGGAGCATCGACTGGCCGTCCTGAGTGCGATTCTCGCCTCGGGCAGCGGCGCGCAACTCCGGGGAGAGACGACGGAGGCGCACGATCATCACCATCAATCCCCGTCGCGCCCTCCTGGCTGGCGATCCGGCCATTGGGAGTTTGGCCATCGCAACGGGCATGAGGGGTGGTGGTGGGTCGTCGGCCATCGCCATCACCTCTACCCGCGGGCAACCTTTCCCTATCCCGATCCGTTTGATCGGCCGCTTGTCGTCATCGTGCGCCCGGTGCCGGTGCAGCAGGTGGTCTATGCCGTATCGCCGGTGGTAACGGAGGTGGTTTCGCCGCCGCCGCTGCCGGTGATGCCGATGACGGTTCAGCCACCGCCTGACGTAACGCAAGCCCTGCCGCCGCCGCCGACAGCGGGAGGAGGGGAGCCGATGGCAGCGCCGCCACCGTCGCCATTGGAGTTAACGACGGCGGTGCCACGCTCCGCGGCAAGAGCGGAACCGGAGTCGGGATCAGGGCCAGGATCGGAGCCAGAATTGAAGCCGAAGTCGAAGCTGGAATCGGAGTTGGAATCGAAGCCGAAGTCGAAACTGGAATCGGAGTCGGAACCGAGGTCGAAGTCACGGCTGGAGTCGGAATCGGAACTGGAATCGGAGTCGGAGTTGGAATCGGAGTTGGAGTCGGAGTTGGAGCCCACGGCTGGCACGTCATCCACCGAACCCGTGGTGGCGGAAAATGTGCCATCTTCGGGTGCCGCGTCGCCGCTTTGTCGCGAGGTTCGGACCACGATCAATGTGGATGGCATCGACTATGCGGGCAAGGCGATGGCTTGTCGGCAACTGGATGGTTATTGGCAACTGGTTCGTTGAGGCATGGGGTATTTGGCCTGGAGAGGGTGGTGATACCATGAGGATGGCGAAGTGGATTTTGGCATGGCTCCTGCTGGGTATTGTCGTCGCGGGTGATGGGCATGCCGAGTGGCGGCACCACCGCTCGCGGGTGGATGTCGTCATCGGTGCCCCCTACTGGGGACCCTACCCTTATTCGTACTACTACTATCCCCCGCCGGTGATTGTCGAGCGGCCGCCGGTCTACATTCAGCAGCAGCCGGTGGTGATTACCGCGCCGCCGCCCGCGCCTGTCGCGTCGGCGCCAGCGGCCAGCGAGGGCCAATTCTGGTATTATTGTACCGCGGCGAAGGGGTATTATCCTTACGTCAAGGAGTGTCCCGGTGGTTGGCGGAAGGTCTCGCCGCGGCCGCCGGATCAGCCGTGAGTGGCTTGTGGGGCATGGGTCTGTTTTCCGGTTTGTCTCTTGTCGTGAGGGTTGTTTTCCGGCGTTTATTGGTCGAGGGTGGCGGGAGGTTTCCCTTCCACCCGTCAGAGCTGGTTGTCGGGGGGATTTTGTCATGCGCGTCTCCTTTCTGTCCCGGTCGTTCCTGGTGATTTTGCCGCTTCTGGCCGGGTGTGCCACTGCCCCGACCGGGCCGAGTGTTCTGGCCATGCCGCGCGGGGGTCGAAGCTATGACCAGTTCCATATCGACGACACCACCTGTCGCGGCTATGCCCAGGCGCAGACCGGGGGTACGAGTGCAGTCAACAACGGTGTAACCAGCGCTATTGCCGGCACGGTGGTCGGTGCGGCAGCCGGGGCGGCCATGGGCGGGGAGCATGGGGCGGGGGTGGGGGCGGGGGCTGGTTTGCTGGCCGGTTCCCTGTTCGGGATTGGCTTCAATCAGAGTTCGGCCCAGGCTGCGCAGCGTGGCTATGACCATGCCTACATCCAGTGCATGTATGCCAAGGGGCATCAGGTGCCGGTGTCTGGTGCTGTTGTGCAGACGGTGCCGGTTTATCAGGTACCGGCCTATTACCAGGTCAACTCGATGCCGGCGGCCGGTTCGAGCATGGGGGGTGTCTATCTTCCGCCGCCGCCCCCGCCGCCTGATGGGGCTTTGCCGACCACTCCGCCGGCCTATCCGCCGCCTCCGCCGGCGCCGTATGCGTTGCCGTGAGGGTGGGCAGGGTACGGAATCCCGGGCTATTTGTGGCGTCGGAAATGGGGTCCAGGGGGCAACGATCTGCCACGCCTGAAACAAAGCCGACTCCGGCCACTTCTCATGTCGGGGTGTTTTGCAGTTTCCCACAGGGTACACAGGCCCGAAAGCAATAAATTGCTGGTTGCACCTGGCCTGTGCACTTGTGGAAAACTGCAAAACACCCCGACAATCGTCCCCCCCCCCCTCCCCAACATACAAGGGGGCCGCGCTCCCTGGCTTAGTCCAGGGCTTAAGCCCTGGTGGGGTTCGGGGCGAAGCCCCGACAAAATTGTTTTTATAATTTTTTAAAGTGGTTGGGGGGTCCGGGGGGAGGCTTAAGCCTGCCCCCCGGTTTAGTCCAGGGCAAAGCCCTGGTGGGGTTCGGGGCAAAGCCCCGAGGTTTTGTTTTTTTCCGCCCTTCGCTCCTTCGCGCGCATTTCGCATACTTTTCAATGAATGCATCTTTGATTTGGAATTGGAATAATTCCCATTCCCCATCAAGACGGCAACTTTGTTGGCGCTTGATAGGGAATGGGCATCACCCGCCGCCCGCGTGGACACCCTGCATGAACCGGCGCAGACGCTCAGGGTCCTTGATCCCGGGTACTGACTCCACACCGCTTGAGACATCCACCGCGTAGGGCCTGACACGCTGGACCGCCGCGGTGACGTTCTCCGCGTTCAATCCCCCGGCCAGGATCAAGGGCGCGCGTGGACGCCAATCATCGAGCAGGCTCCAGTCGAAACGCTCGCCGCTGCCGCCATAGGCATGCGCCACCTTGGCATCGAGCAGAATGCCCGTCACCGGGAAGCGATCGACCGCGTCCAGGTCGGCGCGTGTCGCCACCCGCACCGCCTTGATCACGCGCAACGGGTTGTTCGTTTGTTCGGCGATCGCCTGGCAATCGGCGGGGGATTCATCGCCATGCAGCTGCACCACCGACAAGGAACAACGTCTTGCAATCCGGCCAATTTCCGCCGGTGGATGGTTGACGAACAATCCTACCACCCCCACAAACGGCGGCAGGGCGGCGACGATTGTCGCTGCCTGCTCCGGGTCGATAAAGCGTGGCGATTTTGGATAGAACACCAGACCCAGGGCATCCGCCCCAAGCTCAACTGCCGCCTGGGCATCCTGCAATCGGGTGATGCCACACACCTTGACCCGCACCATCGCTTAACCCCCCAGCAGCCGGGCCAGGGCCACGCCCGGATCATCGGCGCGCATGAGCGACTCGCCGACAAGAAAGGCATGCACACCCTGCGCGCGCAGCTGCTCCAGATCGGCCGGAACACGGATGCCGCTCTCCGACACAACACAACGCCCGGCGTCAACGCGTCGCGCCAGCCGCGTGGTGGTTTCAAGCGTGGTGACAAAGGTGCGTAAGTCACGATTATTGATGCCGATCAGGGGCGTGCGCAGTTCGTGCGCCGCCTCAAGTTCGGCTTCGTCGTGGACCTCGACCAGAACATGCAACCCCAGCTCGCGCGCCGCCGCCTCCAGCTCTTGTGCCTGCGCCACCGACAACACGGCCATGATGAGCAGAATGGCATCAGCACCGATCACCCGCGATTCGATCACCTGGTAAGGATCATACAAAAAATCCTTGCGCAGCACCGGTGTGGCGAGCGCCTGGCGGATCGCCGTCAGGTAGGCCGCGTCGCCCTGAAAAAAATCGCGGTCGGTGAGACAGGAGATGCAGGCGGCGCCATGCCGGGCATAGCTTTCGGCGATCTCGACCGGTGCGAAGGGCCGATGCGCCGGCACGATCAGCCCCTTCGAGGGCGAGGCGCGCTTGACTTCGGCGATGATCGCCACCTCCCGCTGCGCCACCCGATCGCACAGGGCAGTCGTAAAATCACGCGTCGGCGACGCTTCCGCCACCCGGGCAAGCAGGGAGGCCTCCGGCTGGCGTTGCCGTTGCGCCGCCACCTCCTCGCGTTTGCGCGCCATGATCCGATCGAGAACAGGGACCTCTCCCGTCACGCTTCATCTCCTTCCCTTCAGGTTTCCGCGGCCCCGCAAGGCCGGCACGGCCGGGCATTTTATATAAAAAATTAACATATTTCCGCACAAAAAAGTTGACTATAGTGACCGACGGTGGGAAAGCGCCCTTACGGAGAAGGATGGCGGCACTCCCAGGAGTTTGTCCACGGAACTCTCGATGTTCCACAGCGCGGAGGAGGTCACTGGAGCGATGAAGATCGGTATTCCCAAGGAAATATACCCGGGTGAAAGCCGGGTGGCGGCCAGTCCCGATTCGGTACGCAGCCTGATCAAGCTGGGCTTTCAGGTGGTGGTGGAGTCCGGTGCTGGTGCCGAGTCGCAGTTTCTCGATGCCCACTTCAAGGAAGCGGGCGCCGAAATCCTGCCCGATGCCAAGAGCGTGTGGGGCACGGCGGAGATCATCTTCAAGGTGCGCGCGCCGATGGAGTTCGGCAAGAACAAGCACGAAGCCGACCTGCTGCGTGAAGGGTGCACCCTGATCAGCTTCATCTGGCCGGCGCAGAACAAGGAGCTGATGGATCGCTTGGCCAGCCGCAAGGTGAACGTCCTGGCGATGGATTCGGTGCCGCGCATCTCGCGCGCGCAGAAGCTTGATGCCCTCTCCTCCATGGCCAACATCGCCGGCTACCGTGCGGTGGTGGAGGCGGCGCACGCCTTCGGGCGCTTCTTCACCGGTCAGATCACCGCTGCCGGCAAAGTGCCGCCGGCCAAGGTGTTCGTGATTGGCGCCGGTGTCGCCGGTCTGGCGGCGATCGGTGCCGCCTCGGGGTTGGGGGCGATCGTCCGCGCCACCGATACCCGCCCGGAGGTGCGCGATCAGGTCAAGAGCATGGGCGCCGAGTTCGTCTCCCCGAACATCGAGGAGGAGGGGACCGGCGTTGGTGGCTACGCCAAGGTGATGAGCGAGGCCTACCAGAAGGCCCAGGTTGACATGGTGGCGAAGCAGGCGGCGGAGGTGGACATCATCATCACCACCGCCCTGATTCCGGGCAAGCCGGCGCCGAAGCTGATCACCAAGGCGATGGTGGACAGCATGAAGCCCGGCAGCGTCATCGTTGATCTTGCCGCCGAGCAGGGTGGCAACTGCGAATACACCGTGCCGCACCAGAAGGTGGTGCACAACGAGGTGACGATCATCGGTTACGCCGACCTGCCGAGCCGTCTCGCCCGGCAGTCGAGCCAGCTCTACGCCACCAACCTCCTGCGCCTGACCGAGGAGCTGTGCAAGACCAAGGATGGCGTCATCAACGTCAACATGGATGACGAGGTCATTCGCGGCACCACGGTGATCAAGGAGGGGACGATCACCTGGCCACCGCCGCCGCCCAAGCTGTCGGCCGCCCCGGCCAAACCGGCCGCCCCGGCCAAGCCGGTTCCGGCCAAACCGGAGAGCAAGGGTGGTCATGGTCACGGTGCTGGCGAGCCGGCCTCGGCGCAGTCGGTGCTTGCGACCGGTCTGATTGGCGCGGTGCTCTTTGGCCTGGTCGGCATGAGCGCGCCGGCGGCCTTCCTCGCCCACTTCACCGTGTTCGTCCTCGCCTGCTTCATCGGCTATATGGTGATCTGGAACGTCACCCCGGCGTTGCATACCCCCTTGATGAGCGTCACCAACGCCATCAGCAGCATCATCGTCATCGGTGCCCTGATCCAAATTTCCTCCCCCGGAACCCTGATCACCCTGCTGGCGGGATTGGCGATCGGGCTGACCGCCGTCAACATGTTCGGCGGCTTCTGGGTCACTCAGCGCATGCTGCGCATGTTCCAAAGATAGTGAGGAAATGAGTCATGAATGAAGGCTTGATGACCGTCGCCTACATCGGCGCAACCATACTGTTCATCCTCAGTCTCGGTGGCTTGAGCCACCCCGAAACCTCCCGGCGCGGCAATCTGTTCGGCATCATCGGCATGACCATCGCCGTCGTCGCTACCCTGCTTGGTCCCCGCATCACCGGCGTCTCCAACTATGCCAACATCATGATTGGCATGGCCATCGGCGCGTCGTTGGGCGTCTTCGCCGCCATCCGCGTCAAAATGACGCAAATGCCGGAGCTGGTCGCCCTGATGCACAGCCTGGTCGGTCTGGCCGCCTGTCTGGTCGGATTTGCCAACTTCATCGACCCCACCGCCCACTTCACCGGGGCGGAGCGGACAATCCACGAGGTGGAGATCTACATCGGCATCCTGATCGGTGCCGTCACCTTCTCCGGCTCGGTGATTGCCTTCGGCAAGCTCTCCGGCAAAATCGGCGGCAAACCGATGCTCCTGCCGGCCCGGCACATGCTCAACCTGGGTCTGCTCGTCGGCGTGATCGTCATCGGCAAGTGGTTCCTCGAAACCGAAACCCCTGAAGCCGGGCTTGCTCCGCTCGTACTGATGACCCTCATCTCCCTGGCCTTCGGCGTGCACATGGTCATGGCCATCGGCGGTGCCGACATGCCGGTGGTGGTCTCGATGCTTAACAGCTACTCCGGCTGGGCGGCGTCAGCGACCGGCTTCATGCTCTCCAACGACCTGCTCATCGTCGTCGGTGCCCTGGTTGGTTCCTCGGGCGCCATCCTCTCCTACATCATGTGTCGCGCCATGAACCGGCAGTTCATCGCGGTGATCGCCGGTGGTTTCGGCACCGGTGGCGGTACCGCCCCGGCTGCCGGCGGCGAGGCGCCCCAGGGTGAGGTGCAGTCGATTAGTGCCAGCGAAACCGCCGAAATGTTGCGTTCGGCGAGCAACGTCATCATCGTCCCCGGCTACGGCATGGCCGTCGCCCAGGCACAGCATACGGTGTTTGAAATCACCACCGTCTTGCGCGCCAAGGGGGTCAATGTTCGCTTCGGCATTCACCCGGTCGCGGGGCGCATGCCCGGCCACATGAACGTCCTCCTGGCCGAAGCGAAGGTCCCCTACGACATCGTGCTGGAAATGGACGAACTCAACCACGACTTCCCACAGACCGATGTCGCCATGGTGATTGGCGCCAACGACATCGTCAATCCGGCGGCACAGGAAGATCCCAACAGCCCGATCGCCGGCATGCCGGTGCTGGAAGTGTGGAAAGCCAAAACCTCGATCGTCATGAAACGTTCGATGGCCTCAGGCTACGCTGGTGTTGACAATCCGTTGTTCTACAAGGAAAACAATCGCATGCTGTTCGGCGACGCCAAGAAGATGCTCGACGAGGTGCTCAACAGCCTCCGCGCCTGAACCAGACTTGGTTGTCTTCCCGCCATCTCCCGCATCTCCCCTGCGGTCATCGACGCAGGGGAGATGCGGGTTTTACCTGTCGCCCGCGACCATGGTGCGTTAGAATGGCGGAGTTGGCCTGGGGGGAGGTGGGGGTATTTTTTCTGATTTTACAACAAATCGTGGTTGAATTCATGCTCACGGGAGGGGTTACATGGCGACGGCGTTGATTGAAGATTCGGTGAATGGGGCGCTCATCTTGAGCCTCATCGATTTCATCCTCAGTTTTGTCATGATTGCCGGGATTGGCGTGGTGCTCGCCTTTCTGCCGTTGATCAACAAACTGGGGGTGGTTGACGAGGAGAAACTCAGGAAGGGGGGGCATTGACCGTCCGTTTCCCCCGTATGTCTGTCGTCCCACTCACACCATACCTTTAAGAGACGAACACGATGGAACAGGTCATCCTCTTTTTCGAGGCCATGAGAGACCAGACTGGGCTCGCCCATCTCAGTTTTGGCAACATCCTGATGATCGGTGTCGGCGTCACGATGATCTATCTGGCCGTTTCCAAGAAATACGAACCGCTGCTGCTGATCGGTATCGGTTTTGCGTGTGTCATTTCCAATATCCCCGGGTCGGATCTGATCCGGGAGGGTGGGTTATTCAAGCTCGCCTACCACGGGCTGGAGATGCTCATCGTTCCGCCGTTGATTTTCTTCGGCGTCGGTGCGCTCACTGACTTTGGCCCGATGATCGCCAATCCCCGGCTGGTCATTCTCGGGGCGGCGGCGCATCTGGGTATTTTTGTCGCGCTTATCCTTGCCAAAATGCTCGGATTTACCATCGCCGAGGCCGGTGCCATTGGCATCATCGGTGGGGCGGATGGTCCGATGGCCATCTTTGTCACCATGAAGCTTGCGCCGCACCTGTTGCCGCAGATCTCCGTCGCTGCCTACTCCTACATGGCGCTGATGCCGCTCATTCAGCCCCCGGTGATGCGTCTGCTCACCACCCATGAGGAGCGGCGAATCCGGATGAAGCAGCTGCGCAAGGTGACGAGGCTTGAGCGCATCGCCTTCCCGATCGTCATTGGCGTCCTCGTCAACCTCTTCTTCCCACCGGTGGCACCGCTCGTGACCATGCTGATGCTTGGCAACCTCTACAAGGAGGTGCTCATCGTCGATCGTCTGGCCAAGACCGCGGCCAATGAAGTGATGAACGTCATCATCATCATCCTGACGCTCGCCGTGGGTTCGACGATGAATGCGGAGTCGTTCTTGACGATCAAGACCATCGAGATTGTCGTCCTTGGGTTGATCGCGTTCGTTTTCGGTACCGCCTCTGGCGTGGTCGGCGCCAAGGTGATGAACTTGTTCCTCAAGGACAAGATCAACCCGTTGGTTGGTTCCGCTGGCATCGCCTCGGTGCCGATCGCCGCCAAGGTGTCGCACAGCGAGGCCTTGCGCTACGACCCGGAAAACTACCTGATCTACCATGCCATGGGTCCGAACCTGTCGGGGGTGTTCGGAACGGCCATCTCCGGCGGCATTCTGCTCGCGCTGCTGGGTGTGCATTGATGCGTTAGGAAACGGGCTTCCCGGCCGATTGGACATGGTCGGGATGATCCTCCCGCGTCCGGCCGGCGCATCGTCCGGAACATCGAGAAAAGGGGGAAGGGAATCGATCCCGACCCCCTGTTTTTTTTCCTCGTCCATCGGCTCGCGATATTCTGAATTCCAATTCCAGATCAAGATGGCAACGAGGCTTACAACGCGTGAGCGACGAGACGGATACGTTTTGGTACGGCGAGGAGCGAACACCGCTTGATATGGGATTGGAATGATGCCTGCGTCGACGCTCCTTGCCTGGATTTCGGTCATCGCCCTGGTGGCGGTCAGGATCAAGGAGGAGTTTTGGGCGCTTGCCCTGGTCGGACTGGTGACGTTGGCCCTGATCCCGGTGCGCGGGCACCTGATCCTTGCCAATACGCTCATGATCTATTTGCTCCTGGTGTTCCTGGTTGCGGTCAAGCTGGGGCGCAGGGCTTCGGTCTTTGCCTTATTTCTCAGCATCTTCGCCTTCGTTTACTACTTCGTCCCCCCCTACTCCCTGGTTGCGGTCATCGATCCGCAGTACCTGCTGGTTCTTGGTTTCATGCTGCCGATCGTCCTGATCACGGCGCATCTGACCTCCGGGTTGCGGACGCAGGTGATCATCGCCGAGAGCCGGGAGCGGCGGATTCGTTCCCTGTACGAATTGGCCAGCGAGCTGACCGGCATCGTCGCGCCGGCGCAGCTGGCTGGGCCATGTTATCGTTTCATCGCCGCCAATTTTGATGCCGACGGAACCATTCTCATTCCGGATGATCGCGGCAACCTCGTGCCGGTTGCACCTCCCGGGCCGCCGGCGGCGGGGTTGACCAGTTCCCCTTTGGCCATCAACCAGTCGGTGGCCGAAAAGGCTTTCCGGCAGGGGGATATTCCCTGGCAGGAGAGCGTGCCGCATCGTTGCGAAACCTCGATGTACATCCCCCTGCATGGCAGCACCGGGGTGCATGGTGTTCTGGTCCTGACCCTGCACAAGCCGGACTGGGAGCTGTCGTCGGAGCAGGAGTCGTTGCTCAAGACCTGTGTCACCTTCATTGGTCTGGTGCTGGAGCGGCTGGGTTTTGCCGCGCGCGCGCAGCAGGCGGTGCTGGAGATCGAATCGGAGCGTCTGCGCAATGCCTTGCTTGCCAGTTTGTCGCACGACATGCGCACCCCGGTGGCGGCGATGGCCGGCATTGCCGATGCCATGCTCTTGAGCTCCCCGCCGCTGCACAGCGTGCATCGGTCGCTGCTTGAGAGCATGCACAAGCAGATCCGTCTGATCCTCTCCGACATCGACAAACTGCTGGACATGGCACGTCTGCACACCGATCACGTCACCCTGCACAAGGAGTGGCAGCTTCTGGAGGAGGTGATTGGTTCGGCGATCAAGACCATCGCCACCGTCCTTGAGGGGTATGCGGTGCACATCACCATCGACGACCAGATCCCATTGTTGGAGATGGACGCGATGATGATGGAGCGGGTTTTTTGCAATCTGCTGGAGAATGCCACCCGCCACACCCCGGTTGGCAGTCGCATCGACATCGACGCCCGGGTGGAGCATCGGTTGGTGGTGGTGCGCGTCACCGACAATGGCCCTGGTTTGCCGCCGGGGCAGGAGGAGGCGATGTTCGAGAAGTTCATTCACGGCAAGACCAAGACCGGAACCGGCGGTGTCGGACTGGGTCTTTCCATTGTGCGGGCGGTGGTCGAGGCACATGGCGGGACGATTCATGCCGGCAATCGGCCCGAGGGGGGAGCGCAGTTTGAATTTTCGCTGCCGATTGGCGATCCCCCGCTGGTAGTCTCCGATGGGGAGAAGTTTCTGTGACCGACTCCCTGCGTCATGCCGTTCTGATCGAGGACGAGGCCCTGGTTCGCCGTTATGTGGCCATGGCCCTGGAGGCTTCCGGCTTCAAGGTGTGGGAATCGGAGACGGCTGCCCAGGGCATCATGGAGACGGCAACGCATCATCCGGATTTGATCATTCTCGATCTGGGTTTACCGGACCGGGATGGGGTGGATGTCATCCGCGAGCTGCGCCTTTGGTGTGACACGCCGATTCTGGTGTTGTCGGTGCGCACGGAGGAGGTGCAGAAGGTTGAGGCGCTTGATGCCGGGGCGGATGATTATCTGACCAAGCCGTTTGGTGTGCCTGAGTTGCAGGCGCGCATTCGTGCCGTGTTACGGCGCACGCCGCGCAAGGGGGATGAGGTTCCGGCAGGTGGGGGGATTTTTGAATTTGGCGAGGTACGTGTGGACATGGCTTTGCGTCGTGTCACCCGTGTGGGGCAGGTGATTCATCTGACACCGCTCGAATATCGTATCCTGACGCTTCTGGTTGCCAATCTTGGACGGGTATTGACGCATCGCCAGATCATGCGCGAGGTGTGGGGGCCGGGTTATGTCGATCGGCCGCACTATTTGCGTGTGTTCATGGCCGGGTTGCGTCGCAAGATTGAAAAGGAGCCGGCCAATCCGCGTCACATCCTGACCGAGACCGGGATTGGTTATCGGTTGGTGCAGTAAATTCGGCTGGGGTGGCGCGTCATTCTCTATCCATCTGTCACCGTATACAACGCCACCGGCTCGGCAATACCTTTAAGCGACACCGTCACCACCTCGCGCACGCCAAAATGCCCCGCCACCCGTTTCGCCACCGCCGCGCTGAACAGCACTGGCGGCTGCGGCGCCTTGGCCTGACTCTCAATCCGCGCCGCCAGATTGACCGCATGCCCGATCACCGTAAACTCCAATCGATCGCTGCTGCCAAAATATCCCGCCACCACACCCCCGGTATGAATACCCACACCATTCTCCAACGGCGTCTCCGGATGCGCGGCGTTGAACTCGGCCAAACGGACACGCATCTCCAGCGCCGCCGCAACCGCCGCAACCGCATGATCCTGCGTCCCTTCGGTCAACCCGAATACCGCCATGATCGCATCGCCAATAAACTTGTCGACCATCCCCCCCTGCGCCTGAATCGCCCCGACCATGCGACTGAAATAGGCGTTGAGCAGGGCAGTCAACACCTCCGGCGCCAACCGCTCGGCGAGCGGGGTGAAGGAACGCAGATCGACCATCAAAATCGTCACCTCCCGCCGCTCCCCACCCATGCGGATCTCATGCTCGCCGCGCGAAAAACGCTCGATCAACGCCTCCGCCACCTGCGGATTGACAAAGCGCCCAAATGCGTCGCGGATGCGCTCGCGCAACAACAACCCGTGCGCCATGGCGTTGATGCCATGCGCCACCCGCCCCAATTCATCACCGCGCGAAGGATCGACGTTCACCTGAAACCGCCCATCGGCAATCTGCCGCACCGCCACCAGCAGATTGTCGCAATCCTGGCGCAAGGCACGCCCATAAAACCACGAGACGACCAAGGTCGACAGGACAAAACTGCCGCCGAGAAACAACACCTCGTAGGCCGCGCTGGAATTGGCGTACCCCTCGGAGACAAAACGGAAATTCATCAACACCATCGTCACCACCGGCACCAGCGTAAACAGGGTCAATCCCTGCATCAGCCGCGCCGTGATGCGCTCGGGCGAAGGTGGCGACAGGAGCGGATGCGCCACCCGCACATAACGCTCGACCAGAACATACTCAAGCTGGGCCAAAATCCCCGCCCCTAACCCCCAATAACCGGACAAGAGCTTCAAATGACTTGCCAACGGAAAGTCGGGATAGAGCTCGGCATGCATTGCCATGGCGATCACCCCGGCGCCAAGCCAGGTGGCAACCGACAAACGATACGCATGCCGACCCAAGGCATAGCCGCGTCGCGAAAACGAGAAAAAATTCCAGCACACTTCGCGCAAAAACAAGTGCAACAACGCCACCACCGCCAGACCGACCGAAACCCGCCCAAGCGAGAGTTCGGCAATGAGCGGGCACACCTCCCGGCCGTAGATGCTCAAGAAAAACACCGCCACCAGCGGCAACAGGTGCAACCGCAAGCGCAGCCCGCGATCCACCCCGTGCAGGGTGACCGAAGCCGCCCCACCCGCTGCTGCCGTTGTCCGCTGCCCGGCGGCAGGGGGCGCCGCGTTCATCGCGCGCACACCCCGGCCGGACGTTCCACGCCCAGCGTACCGGTCAACGCACTCACGTTGCTTGAATTCTGTTCGGTCAGATAGGCGCTGATCCCCTGATTGATCTCGGCGGCAATCAGCGGGTTGCGGAATAAAATCGTTCCCAGACCCACCGCCGTTGCCCCGGCGAGAAAGAAGTCGATCGCATCCAAGGCATTGCTGATGCCGCCCTGACCGATGATCGGTCGCTGCCGCGCTGCCACCTCCTGGTACACCTCCCACACCTTGAACAGGGCCACCGGCTTGATCGCCGGTCCCGAGAGACCACCGCTGACGTTGGCAAGCACCGGCCGCCTGGTCTGTCGATCGATTGCCATGCCGGTCAAGGTGTTGATCGCGGCGAAGGCATCGCTGCCGGCCTCAAGCGCGGCGCGGGCGATGGCACGGATGCTGGTGACGTTGGGCGAGAGCTTGGTGATGATCGGCTTGCGCGTGACACGCCGCACCGCCGCCACCACCTGTGCCGCCAGTCGCGGATCGGCGCCAAACGCCATCCCCCCCGCCTTGACGTTCGGGCAGGAGATGTTGATCTCCAGCGCGGCAACCGGGGCATCATCAAAGATGCGCGCAACTTTAGCGTACTCCTCGACCGTCGCCCCGGCGATGTTGGCGATCAGGTGCAAGGCCTGGGCATCGTCGCGATCGCGCAGCCGGGCGAGCAGCCGCGGCAGGATGGTCTCCGTCACCGCGCGCGCGCCGGGGTTTTGCAGGCCGATGGCGTTGAGCAGGCCGCTCGCGGTTTCGGCCAGACGCTGCGGCGGATTGCCCAGCCGTGGCTCCAGGGTGGTCCCTTTCAGGCAGATGGCGCCAATCTGGCTGAAATCAAACCCCTCCAGGGTAAGCAGCTCCGCGCCGAAACCGACGCATCCCGAGAGCAGAACGAGCGGTCTGGCCAGGGTGACACCGGCCAGGTTGACACTCAAATCAGGTGGTGGTGACTCACCCATCCTGCCACTCCGGGAAGGGGATCCCTTCGTTGGCAAGCAGTCGGGTGAGATCGGCGACAATCGCCTGCAAGCGCGCGCGGCTTGGCGCCTCCACCCGCGCCACCAGCGCCGGCTGGGTGTTGGAGACGCGCAGCAGCCACCACGCCCCATCCGGCAGACGCACGCGCACGCCATCGACGGTGGTCACATCGCCGCCGCCAGCCAGCTGCCCGGCGAGAATGCGTTCCATGACCTGGAATTTGCTCTCATCCGGGCAGTCGATGCGCAGCTCCGGTGTCGCGAACAGGCGCGGCAGATCGGCCAGACGCGCAGCCAGCGGCAAGGGGGTGGCGGCGAGCAGCTCGATCAAACGCAGCGCGGCATAGACGGCATCGTCAAAGCCGAACCAGCGATCGGCAAAAAAGAGGTGGCCGCTCATTTCGCCGCTTAAGGTGGCCCCGGTTTCGCGCATCTTCGCCTTGATCACCGAATGCCCGGTCTTCCACATCAAGGGGATACCGCCGGCGGCGGCCACGGCATCGAAGAGCTGCTGCGAGCACTTCACATCGCCGATGATCGTCGCGCCAGGGCGTTCGCGCAGCAGTTGCCGGGCAAAGAGGATCATCAGGCGATCACCCCAGACGATCCGGCCTGATTCATCGAGCGCACCGAGGCGGTCGCCATCGCCGTCGAAGGCCACGCCAAGCTCGGCGCCGGTCTCCTGCATGCGTTGGCGCAGCTGGTGCAGATTTTCCGGCAGGGTCGGATCGGGATGATGATTGGGAAAATTGCCATCGACTTCGGCAAACAGCACCGCGCCGCTGACACCGGGCAGACGGTCGAGCAGGGCGGGAACGACCACCCCGGCGGCGCCATTGCCACAATCCATCACCACCTTCATCGGTCGGCCGGGGCGGAAATCGGCGACCATGCGCGAAAGATAGGGCTCCAGGATCGCGACCTGACGCAGCGTGCCACCCGTTTGCGCCGGGGCACCACCCTGTTCGAGTCGTGCGCGCATCGCCTGGATGTCTTTGCCGTGCAAAGGCCTGCCGGCGCGCAGCATCTTCAGGCCGTTGTGGTGTTTCGGGTTGTGGCTGCCGGTGACCATGATCCCGGCATCGGCTTGCAGGTGGTGCGCGGCAAAGTAAAGGCCAGGGCTGGTGATCAAACCGACATCATGCACCGCCATGCCGCCGCTGACCAATCCTTCAGCGAGGGCAGCGGCCAGTTCTGGAGATGACAGGCGGCCATCGCGGCCAAGGGCGACAGACGGCGGATCGGCGTGCGTCTCGCCGGCCTCCCGCGTCAGGGCGGCAAACACCCGCCCGAGTTCGATCATCACCGCCGGGGTGAGGTCGCGTCCGGCCACCCCGCGAATGTCATAGGCCCGAAACATGTGCGGATTGATCTGCATACCCCTCACCGTCCAACGCCAAAATAACGAAAGCCGCCGCGTTGCATCGTCGCCGGTTCGTAGATGTTGCGAAAATCGCAGAAGAGATAACGCCCGTCGGCGGTGGGTCGCATGGCGGCACGGATGCGCGCAAGGTCCAGATTGCGAAACTGGTTCCACTCGGTCAGGATGAGCAAGGCGTCAGCATCTTGACAAGCGGTGTAGACCCCGTCGACGTAGGTGATATCGGGCAGATGTTTCCGTGCTGCCGGCATCCCTTCCGGGTCGTAGGCGTGGATGCTGGCTCCGGCCGCTTGCAGGCGCGGCAGGATGGTGAGTGCCGGGGCATCGCGCATGTCGTCGGTGTTGGGTTTGAAGGTGAGCCCAAGCACGGCGATCTTTTTGCCGGCCACCTTGCCATCCAGGGCGGCGACCACCTTGTCGACCATGCGTTCCTTTTGTTGACGGTTGGCGGCAATCACCGTTTCGACCAGGGTGATCGGCTCGCCATGATCGCGCGCGGTGGTGGCGAGGGCCTGGGTATCCTTTGGGAAACAGGAGCCGCCATAGCCGGGGCCGGGATGGAGAAATTTCCGGCCGATGCGTTGATCAAGCCCCATGCCGCGCGCCACGTCATGCACATCGGCGCCGACCCGCTCGCACAGGTTGGCCACCTGGTTGATGAAGGTGATCTTGGTGGCAAGAAAGGCGTTGGCGGCGTATTTGGTCAGCTCGGCGGTCTGGATGTTGGTGATCAGGATCGGGGTTTCGATCAGGTAGAGCGGGCGGTAGAGTTCACGCAACAGGGCGATCGCCCGCTCGTCGCTTGCGCCGATCACCACCCGATTCGGGCGCATGAAATCCTCGATCGCCGACCCCTCGCGCAAAAACTCCGGGTTGGAGGCCATGGCAAAGTCGGCGCCAGGGTTTTCGGCGCGGATGATCCGTTCCACCTCGCGGCCGGTACCGACCGGGACCGTCGATTTGGTGACGACGACGGTGAAGTGGTCGAGACAGCCGGCGATGGCGCGCGCGGCGGCGAAGACGTAGCTCAAGTCGGCGGCACCGTCGCCACCGCGTTCCGGGGTGCCGACGGCAATGAAGACGCAGGTGCTCTCGCGAACCGCGGTTGGCAAGTCGGTGGTAAAGCGCAAACGCCCGGCGCTGACGTTACGCGCGACGAGCGTGTCCAGGCCGGGTTCGTAGATCGGGATCCTGCCCTGTTGCAGCCTTAGGACCTTGTCGGCATCGGTGTCGACACAGGTGACATCGATGCCGAACTCGGAAAAACAGGCACCGGACACCAACCCGACATATCCGGCCCCGATCATGGTGATGCGCATGGCGCGTGGCTCTCGTTTTTGATCGCGAAAGGGTTCGGCGACGGGGCGGGTCGTTCCCCATCTCCCCGTCGTGAAAACTGATCGTCGACCTGCATCGCCGGGGGCAGGGAGAGGCTTTCCCCATCCACCCATTCCAATGTCAGATCGAGCGCCCACCTTGTTGGCCGCCTCGCGGCCATCCCGATCTGGAATGGCGACAAAATCAGGCTGGTGGCATCTTCTCCCAGTAGCCGAGCCGTTCGCGGATGAAAGGGAGCAGATACCTTCGCAACTCCGGCACCTCCAGGGCGAGGGCGAGGTTGCCCATCTGGTAGCCGGACTTGGTGCCGCAGTCGTAGCGAACGCCCCGGAAGCGATAACCGTACAGAAGATGATTTTTCAGCAACCCGGCCATGGCGTCGGTCAACTGGATTTCGCCGCCGGCGCCCGCGCGCTGTTTCCCGAGCAGGGGGAAAATGTCCGGCGTCAGGATGTAGCGGCCGATGATGGCCAGATGCGAAGGGGCCATCGCCGGTTTCGGTTTTTCCACCATCCCCGTCACCGGGATCAACCCTTCCGCATCCTGGGGTCCGCTTGGGTTGATGATACCGTAGCGATTGGTGTGGTCGGGGGGGATCTCCATCACCGCCATCAGCGGCGATTGCACGCGTTCGAACTGCTCGACCATCTGTTTCATCACCGGCGCCACCGGTTGGCCATCCGGCGTGACCGGGTGAATCAGGTCGTCGGGGAGCATCACCGCGAACGGCTGATCCCCGACCAGGTCGCGCGCACACCAGACGGCATGTCCCAAACCGAGCGGATCATTCTGTCGCACCGAGAAAACCGACCAGGTATCCTCCGCCACCAGGGATTCGATCTGGTGCAGAAGCTCGATCTGCCCGCGACAGCGCAGTTTTTCTTCCAGGTCCGGGGAGCGGTCGAAGTGATCCTCCATCGGCGTTTTGCCCCGACTGGTGACAAAAATGATCTCCTCGATACCAGCGGCGCGGGCCTCCTCCACCGTGTACTGGATCAGGGGCTTGTCGACGACCGGCAGCATCTCCTTGGGGATGGCCTTGGTTGCCGGCAGAAAGCGTGTCCCCATCCCAGCCACCGGGAAGACTGCCTTGCGAATTTTCATAGCGACTCTGTTCCTTTGCCGTGAGACGAACATCCGTGTATCCACCCGGACATGCCCCCCCTGCCGCCTGGACACGCCCGCGGTGTGGGCTGGTGACCAGCAAAAAACATACCAAGCGGCAAAACGCCCCGACCGGACCGGCAACGCACCCCCGTGCCCCCCCCGACCCCTCCCTTGCTGGTGTGCAAGAGCGGACGGCCAAACCCCGTCAGTTGTTCTTCGCCCCCTGCTGGATCCAGCGGCGGATGGATTCCACCTCGCACGGGGTGAGGGGTTTTTTGTTGTGTGGCATGCGCAGGGCGGCCTGACCGCTCACGAGCTGGTTGAGGGTGCTGGCCAGGGCGTTGCCCGGCAGGATGATCTTGCCGTTTTTGGTTCCCTTCATGAGTCCTTCGTAGGTATCCAGGCGCAGGCCGCTTTCGACCTCGCCCTGTCCCCCTTCCTTGTGGCACTCCAGGCAGCGGTAGACCAGGATCGGCTGGATGTCATTGGCAAAACTGGCCTCGCCGGGGGAGGGGGGTTTGACCTTGCCGCTCTCCGCCAGCGCGGCCGTGGCCGCAAAACCCAGCAGCAGCGCCGCACCGACCGCCAACAGACTCGACTGCGAATTCCTGCGCATTTTGACTCTCCTCCCCATCCTTGTAGTCTTTACGGATTGTCCTTTTCCGACCATCTTGACGCGCGGCCGGAAACGGCGAAGCCCACCGCCCCTTTTACCACGGCTTGTCACCCAGGACACCCGAAAAATCTCCTCCCCCGGGGCGAGCGCGCTTGAGAGGCACGGTTGATTCCGACCGTGGAGCCTGGCGTGCCCCGACTGCCATGGCGCTCTTGTCATGCCGCAAACACTTCTTCCAGAGATTGTGCCGTCAGCACCCGGTCACCCCAGCGTTCGATGTCTGCTGCCTTGGCGGCGGCGACGCGCTCCTCCACCCATCCGGGCAACGATTCGAAACGCCGTCGAAGCTGGCGCAAGAGCAACGCCGCCGCGCCTTTCTGGTGGTTTCTTTGTTCGCCGATCTGGATGCCCTCCTGACGGCCCTGCCGCAACCAGGTCTGCTTGTTTTCTTCGATGATCTCACGGGCAAATTGGGACATCATTTCCGTCTCCTTTCGCGGACAAACGCGCACGACAATGCCACGAACCGCCTCCCGGTCCAGATCCGGAAAGGTGGTCAGAAGATAAAGTACGATGGGAATCAGAAGTTCCGGCGCCTCGACCAGGGCGGAAACGATCACCTCCAGCGCCGCCAACTGGGTTTCGGGATCGCGGGTGCCGTACTTCAAGGCGAGCAGGCCGGCGCGCAGCCGGGCGCTGCGCGCCACCCGCGCATCCGCCACCTCGCCCAGATTGACGGTGACAAACCGGGCATTGAGCAGCCAGGGGTGAAAGGCCGGATCGGCATCGATCAAGCTGAGAAACTCGCCGGGAATCCGCCACGCCTTTTCACCGTGGTAGAAGATCATGGGTATCACGGCCGGAAGCAAAGTCCAGTCGGCACGCTCCCGCGCTTTTTGGTCCAAAAAAGCGAGGATGCCGCGCACCACCTG
>PEAJ01000036.1 GCA_002753495.1 Magnetococcales bacterium HA3dbin3
TCGAGAAGACCGCGATTCTGCTGAGGACGGGAATGCGCGGATATCCATCAGGGTCCGAGAGGAGCGACATCCTCTCACCAAGAGACCGGATAGATGACTGCAACTCCACCGTCCCATGTCGTCACAGCTGATTTTTTCCTTGCCAAACGGGGCAGACCATAGATGGAATTGGCATAAGCCGCCGCCTTGTTCGCCCCCGAGCCTGTTGTCGACCACTTCGGGGCCTTTTCGTTTGCCTCGGCAGACCCTCCTTCCTCACGGCGTTTGATCGTCAGCGAACGCATCCCCCTGTCACGCCCCGTTGCCCCTCTTGACAGGACGTTCGGAAAATCTAGAATGTCCCCCCGCCCGACCCTCCCCTGCCGCGGTCCAAGTTTGATTCATACGCGGTTGATTTTCCTGGGAATTCTGCAAGACAGCCGCGTAACGGCGGATACAACCATAAAAAAGGAAAACAGAATGAAGGACCTACTGAGTCATCTGGCCGTTGAGACAAAAATTCGTCTGATTATTCTCCTCTCTTTCATCGGCATGTGTACCCTGGGGGCGTTTGCCGCCCAAACCCTGAACGAAGCCTTGATGGGCGACCGCGAACTGAAAACGAAAAGCGTCGTTGAATCCATCCACGGCATCATCGTCCATTTTGAGGCCAGGGAGCGCGCCGGCGAACTCACCCGCGAACAGGCACAGACCGCGGCCATCAATATTATCAAGACCCTGCGTTATGAGGGTGATAATTATTTCTGGATCAACGATATGCACCCGAGGATGATCCTGCATCCCATCAAGCCGGAGCTTAACGGCAAGGAGCTCGGGGAGCTTGCGGACCCCTCCGGGAAGAAGCTGTTTTTGGCCATGATTGATGTGGTCAAGCGGAAGGGCGAAGGGTTGGTCAACTACCAGTGGTCCAAGCCCGGTTTCAATAAGCCCGTGCCCAAGGTCTCGTTCGTCAAGGGCTTTACCCCTTGGGGATGGATCATCGGCACCGGGATCTACCTGGATGATGTTGAAGCCATCTTCATGGAACACTTTTGGATCTACATGGTCGTCCTTGGTGTTATCGTTGTCGTCCTGGTGACGGCTTCGCACATCCTGGCGCAGAACATCTCCGCGCCGCTGCGTGAGTGCAAACACATGTTTGTGCGCCTGGCCGAGGGGGATCTCGGCGTGCGCTGCATCATGACCCGCCGCGACGAGATCGGTGAACTTTTCCGCTCGCTCTCCTCGATGTCCGATACCATCCGTGGCGTGGTGCTGCGCGTGCGCGAGGCGGCCGTGCATGTCACCTCCGGCAGCGAGGAGCTCTCCACCGCCGGTCAGACGGTCTCCAAGAGCGCTGTGCAACAGGCCGCGGCCGTGGAACAAACCTCGTCATCGATGAAGCAAATCGTGGAAAACATCCAGCAAAATACCGATAACGCCCTGCAAACGGAAAAAATCGCCCTGCAAGCCGCCAAGGATGCCGATGAGGGGGGAACGGCGGTGGCTAAAGCGGTCACGGCCATGAAGGAGATCGCGGGGAAGATCTCGATCATCGAGGAGATTGCCCGGCAAACCAACCTTCTCGCCCTCAATGCCGCCATCGAGGCTGCCCGGGCTGGTGAACATGGCAAGGGGTTCGCCGTCGTCGCCGGAGAGGTGCGCAAGCTCGCCGAACGCAGTCAAACCGCGGCCGGCGAGATCCGTTCGTTATCGGCAGAAACAGTCCAGATCTCCGAAAGGGCCGGTGCGGTCATGGCCAAACTCGTACCCGACATTCAAATGACGGCTAATCTCATTCAGGAAATCTCCGCCGCCAGCCGTGAGCAACACGAAGGAGCGGACCGAATCAACTCCGCTCTGCAGGAGCTCGATACCACGATCCAACAAAACGCCGGATCCGCCGAGGAGATGTCCGGAACCGCCGATGAGCTGGTTTCCTACTCCGAGAAGCTCAACGCGGCAGTGGGATTTTTCAGGATCGGTCCTGATCGGAACCCGGGTCGGGCATGAGCTTCTTTCGTGATGATCGCCAGCTTGCCATTGACCGGTTTCTGGCCGATCCGACACGACCAATCCTGCTGGATGTGCGCGGCGGCACCGACTACGATCCCACCATCCCGGGATCGAAGAGGGTCTATCTTCTCGATCTGGAGGAGCGGACGCACGAATTCGAGGAACGTTTTGCCCCCCAGCTGGCAAGCCGCCCGCTGCTGATCTATTGCAGCCGCGGAGAGGGGAGCCTGTACATCGCAAAAAAATTTTCCAAGAAATTTCAAGTGCAAGGGTTGGAAGGTGGCATGATCGCCTACCTGGAGACCATATCCCGCCTGCTCAATGAACACCCCTACGAAGATCCCGACCAGCGTGACGACATGATGTCGAAACTGCTGCTCACGCTGACCAACCGATTGACGCCGCCCGGCACCTTTCGCAAAATCATCTACCACCTGCTGCGTTCATCTCCCGATCCGAAAGTTCGAGGGTGGCTGTGATGCATGCGCCAAGCGCGTCCCTGAAGAAAATCCTGCGCGACACACCGCCGCACAAGCTCGTGTTTGTCATCTTTTCGAGCAAGGAGTGTTTCGTTTGCGAGAAGCTGCGTCAACACCTGCCCTGGTTTGCCAACGCCAATCGTGAGAACATCCAGGTCATGGCGGTGGATGTGCGCAAGTACCCCGACCTGACCATCGAGTACGGGGTGACCGGCGTGCCGACGATCCTGGTATTTGCACGGGAACGGCTGATCCTGACCGAGGCGGGCGTGGATTCCAAGAGCCAGCTCAAGAAACTGCTCAAGGCCGCCCTGCAGGCCAGGTGACGTCCATGGGCCCATGGATACCCCTTCCCTTTCCCGTCGGGCGTGGAGGGCTGCCCGGCGCATGCGGGGTTTTCTGACGGCATGATCCATCCGGAAAATCTCCTTCTGCTGCGCATCGAGCGACCACTGGGGGAACCCCTCTCCTGGTCGGTCGAGATGCAAGTCAATCACCAGACCCTGGTGCGAGCCACCCGGATCGATCCGGGGCGTTTGCGCACGATCCACCTCCTGGCGGATGGTGTGCGCCGCACCCTGATCGATTGCGGCCCGGAAAATCTGGCGACCGAAGGGGTGGTCGGTTTCGGTCTGGAGCTGTTCGACCTTGTTTTGGCGGCGCATTGGCCGGCCATCCAGGAGAAGTGCATTCCTGTCCTGCCGTTGCACGTGGCGGTGGTCTCGCCCCTGCCGGAGGTGTTGAATCTTCCCTGGGAAGCGCTGCATCTGCCGGACGGGCGTACCTTGGGCCTTGATCACGGTCTGGGGATTCGCCGTCTGCCGCACCCCGACGCCGTTTTGCGCCATTGCTGCACCCCCCTGCCACCGCGGCCCTTTCGCATCCTGCACGTTCTTTCCACCCCGATCGACGCCGGGGAAGAGGCGGCGATACCGGTCGATACCCTGGGCCAGGCTCTCTTCGAGGCCGTGGCCGGCTGCGGTGGCAATCTGTTGTTTGAAGCAGCTACAACCGCCAATCCCACCGAACTGCGCGAACGCATCCATCGCCTGCAACCCCAGATGGTTCACCTTTGCGGGCCGGTGCGCATCCATCACGGCGAAGGGTACTTCGGGTTCGAGGATGACGAGGGGGGTCTGGATCTCCACTCCAGCCATGAGATGGTCGAAGAGTTGTTTCGGGAGTCCGGCGTGCAATGTCTGCTGCTCAGCGGATTCCAGCCGGGACCCGCGCGCCCACTGGCGGCGACCGGGGCGATCTGTGCCGCCGTGGCCGCGGCCGGCATCCCCCTGGCAGTGGCTTGGCCGGACAGCGATCCGGCATTTTTGGTCCCTTTTTTTCGGAACATAAGCGAGGGGCTGCCGATCGAGGTTGCCCTGAACCAGGCGCGCACGGCCTTGCGGGCGAAGCATGGCGACCAGCACCCCCCAACCTGGGTCCTGCCCGCGTTATACGGGCATGCGCGCCAGGGATTTTTGTTCAACGTCGCCGCCCTTTCGGCCAGCGTGCGTCCGCAACCGCCAGCCCACCCCTGGGCTCCCCTGCCGGGCATGCACGGCGGCACAACCGGGTCTTTCCTCGGCCGGCGTCCGGAGACAACGGGTATCCTGGCCCGACTGCGCGAGGGAAGCGCGGGAGTTGTTCACATCTCCGGCCCGCGCACGAGCGGCAAAAGCACGCTGGCCACACGGCTGGCACGCGCCCTGATCACCCCGGAACGCCCCTGCCTGGCCATGACCGATACCCCGGCCAATCCGCTCACGGCAGGTCGATTGTTGCAGTCGGCCATCCCCCTTCTGAAACGTCTGGGGCTCAAGGCGGAAGCGCGCCAACTCAAGGATGGGGCGATCTCGCCGCGGGAGCGCCTGGTGACCCTGGTCTCCATCCTGACCCGACAGCAGGGGTTGATCCTGCTGCTCGATAACCTCGATCCCTGGCCAGTCCCAGGCGAACGACAGGGTTGCGATCCGGATCTCGCCTGGTTTTTTTATCTCTTCTGGCGGGAGGGACCAGGGACGACGCGCATCCTGGTCACCGGGCAAACGCCCCTCCACTGGCCCGGACCCTTGCCCGACTGGGTGCGATCGATCGTCTTGCCGCCGCTGTCGCTGGCACTGCTTGCCGGCGTTGCCCTCTCCGAGCGGGCAATCCATGCCCGGCTCCCGCCAACGCCCGAAGGGTGGGAAGAGGTGCGGGCGGCTTGTCGGGGGGCACAGGGAAACCCGACCTGGATGCGCCTGCTCCTGACCATTCCCGTTTCCCAGGATGCGCATGCGACCGAGAACCCGCTGGCCACCTTTTTTGCCACTTGGCCTGCGGCCGAACGCATCCAGCTCGCGCGGGCGGCACTGCCTCACCTCCCCTTGCCCACCGAGGGCATGCTGGAAACGACCGGGATGAAAACGGAGACCTCCCTGACCGGTTGGCGAGAGGCCGGAGTGTTAACCTCCTGGCAGACGGAAACGGGGGAAACGCTCTGGAAGGTGCCCGCCGATATTGGCGTCTGGCTCGTCCGGCCGGAGCAGCTGCCCGACGCCATCGCCCGCAGGGCACACCGACGAATCGGCGACTATCTCCTGCGCCTCTTCGAGGAGAACCGCGAGGGGATGCTTGGCCTGACCTGGGTCGATGTCCTGATGGAGGCGCGTTTTCACTGGGCGCAGGCCGGGGAGATCGACACGGCGGTCGCGGTTTCGGGGAAAGTCAGTCATGGCCTGGAGATCCAGGGCCTGTTCGCCGAACTGGAGCGGATCAACCGGCAACTGCTGGCATGGGGGTCCCATCCCTCCCCCCGTTTCTGGATTGCCCAATCCTGTCTCGGGCGCGGCGAACTGGAACAGGCCCTGGAGTGGTTTCAGCGCGCACGCCAACCGGAGCAGGAGGCTTATCGCGTCGAACAGGCCGCCGCCTGGCAGGGCGAAGCGGAGATTCACCTGGCCAAGGGACGCCTGGAGGCCGCCCGCGAGAGCTATCACGCCGCCATGCTCCTGCTGCGCACCGCCGGCGATCGCGAGGGGGAAGCGACGGTGGCGGCACAGGTCGCCGCCGTGCATGTGCGTCAGGGTACGTTGGACAAGGCGCTCGCCGAACTGCATCACGCCCTGACCTTGCAGGAAGAGATTGGCGATCGCACCGGTGCCGCCAGAACCCTCGCCCGGCTGGCCGAAGTTGACCTGGCACGCGGCGAAACCAGCGCGGCGGTGCAGAAGCTGCGCCTGGCACTCGGCGTGCAGGAAGAGCTGCGGGACCCCATTGGCGAATCCACCTCCCGGGCGCTGTGGGGTATGCTCGAATTGCAACGACAACGACCGGAACAGGCCCTGCCCCATTTTGAACGCGCCATCGTCCTCTACCAGGAGTTGGGACATGTGGTCGATCTGGCCTCCACCCTGCCGGTGGCCGGGCATCTCCTGTACACCATGCAACGTTTTCCCGAGTCCAGACAATACTTTACCATGGCCATACCCCTGCTGCGCCACCTGGAACAGCATGCTGTGCTGGCTAGCGTTTGCCATCAGATGGGGGTGATGGATCTTGTCGAGGAGTTGCTGGAACCGGCCCGGATGCACCTTGGGGAGGCGCTCGCCTTGCGCAGCCAAATCGGCGACCGCAAGGGGGAGTCGGCAACCCTCTACCAGCTGGGGCAGCTGGCACGCGCGTGGGGGCTGGAAGAGGCGGCGTTGCGCCTGGTCGGCCTGAGCTGGCGTCTGGATCGGACACAACCTTCACCCGATCAGGAGACCAATCCGCAAGAGGCGCTGTTCCGGGAGATGGCCGAGGCGCTGTTCCTGACTCCGCCTCAGACCGAGACACTCCTGGAACAGCTGTGGAACGACTACCTGAGCGACGGCAGTCCGACCCTGTACCAGGCAGCTTTTGCCACAAAACAGGCGCCGCCCACCGGCACCGGTTGAAGAAGTTGGCGATATGGTGAACAATCCGCTACCGATTTTTCGTCTTCATAAGTGTTCCATGCTATCGCGATGAGGAGGGTTATTGTCATGCAACGGGGTAATGTTCTGGTGGCGCAGGGCGGCGGTCCGACGGCGGTGATCAATCAGTCGCTGGTCGGGGTCGTCCTCGAGGCGCGTAATTATGCCCATGTCGAGGGGATCTACGGCGCCCTCAACGGCGTCTCCGGTATCGTCAAGGAGAACTTTCTCGATCTGACCCAGGAGTCGATCGAAAACCTGGAGCGGGTGGCGGCCACCCCCTCTTCCGCCCTGGGTTCGACGCGCGACAAGCCGGACCGGGCCTATTGCCAGAAAATCTTTGACGTTTTGAAGGCACACAACATCCGCTATTTCTTCTACATCGGCGGCAACGACTCCTCCGACACCTGCCGCATCGTCGGCGAGTTTGCCAAGGAGTCCAAGTACGAGATGGTGGCAGTCCACGTCCCCAAGACCGTGGATAACGACTTGATGGAAAACGACCACACCCCCGGCTTTCCCTCGGCAGCGCGGTTTGTCGCCTCGGCCTTCGCCGGCGTCAACCTCGACAACCGGGCCCTGCCTGGCGTCTATGTCGGCGTGGTCATGGGTCGGCATGCCGGCTTCCTCACCGCCGCTTCCGCCCTTGGCCGCATCTATCCCGACGACGGCCCGCACCTGATCTATCTGCCGGAGCGGGTGTTCGACATGGACAAGTTCCTGATCGATGTCAAAACCGCCTACGACAAGCACGGCCGCTGTGTTATCGCCGCATCCGAAGGCATCCACGACAAGGACGGCACCCCGATCGTCACCAAGCTGATGCAGAAGGTGGAAAAAGATGCCCACGGCAACGTGCAGCTCTCCGGCACCGGTGCCTTGGCCGATCTGCTCTGTGACCAGGTCAAAGAGAAGCTCGGCATCAAGCGCGTGCGCGGCGACACCTTCGGCTACCTGCAGCGCTCCTTCCTGGGCGTGGTTTCCGATGTCGACCAGCGCGAGGCACGTGAGTCAGCGCAAAAGGCGGCCAAGGTGGGTATCGGCCAGGGCCTGAGCGGCTCCATCGCCATCAAGCGCGTTGGTGATTATGCCGTTGAGTATCAGCTGACTGATCTCAGCAAGATTGCCGCCAAAACCCGCGTCATGCCCGATGAGCACATCAACGCCGCCGGCAACGATGTCACCGAGGCCTTCAAGCAGTACCTGCGCCCCCTGATCGGCACCACCATGCCGGATCAGTCGCGCCTCCAGGCCCCGAAGGTGGCGAAGGTCCTGCACAAGTAGGATCCTTGGTTTTTCCGTGCCTGTCTGCCCCCGCTTCTGGCGGCAGGCAGGTTGATGTGTCGCTGTGCGTTTTCCGGCCGGTTCCGTCCATGTGACGGAACCGGCCTTCAGCTTGATGGCGCCAAATCAGCCGTTGCGTCACCCAGCCGTGCGTGGCGGCTGTTTCCCACCGACCGAATCAACCCGACGCCACCAAATCGACCTCCCGACCAGGGTGGTTCCGGGCTGTACTCCTCTCCCCGATCCTGCTCCCCACCGTTGGCAGACCCCTCGGCGAAATCCACCCGGGAAACTGTACATTCAACCCGAGACGCGATTTAATGGGGCCCCATCCCTGTCAACATCGCGCGCGGTTCAGGCGGCAGCAACGTTCAAGGCACAACCATCCACCTCCTTTGAAGTCTTCTCCCCAAATCATGCCCCTTTTTTCAGCCCGCACCAGACTTTCGGACCTGCGCGATGCCTTCCAGCGCCTGTTCGCCTATTATCCCTGGGAGTTGCCGGGACTGGTCGGGGTGATGGTTGTGGCTGGATTCCTCGAGGGTGCCGGGGTCATGTTGCTTGTCCCCATTCTCAGCCTGGCCATGGCGCAGCCAGGAACCGATCAGGGGATCGCAACCAAAATTTTCGATCTGGCCCGAACGCTCGGGATCACCCCCACCCTGGCCACCAGTCTTGGGGCATTCCTGGTGGTTTTTGTCTTGAATGTGACGGTCTCTTACCTGCGGGAGTACACCTCCGGTCAACTGTGTGCCCGCTTTCATCGCGACCTTCGCCACACGCTCTTCCAGGCCATTTTTGCCGCCGAGTGGCCCTTCTTCACCACCTCCAGAAAAAGCGCCATCGCCAATACCATGACCGATGAGGTCAATCGCGCCGTCTACACGTTGCTTTACTTCTCCCAGCTTGCCACCAACCTGGTCATGGTCACGGCTTATGTCGGGGTAGCCTTGCTCGTCTCCTGGCGCCTGACGCTGGCGGTGGTGGCCAGCGGTGGCTTGATCCTGTTTTTGATGCGCCCCCTGGTGCGTCGCGGCACCGATCTTGGCGAGGCCATCACCGGCCATAACGTCAATTACAAGAGCGTCATTTTCGAGTGCGTGGAAAACGCCAAGATCATCAAGGCCGCCGGTATGGAGCGGCAGGTTATCCAACAGGCCGACCATTTTTCCGAAAAAATCGCCCAAACCTGGCTTGGGTATACGTCGTTCCCCGCCAGAAATCGCGTCGTCTTTGAATTGATGACCGTCAGCCAGCTTTGCCTGGCAATTTACATCGGGATCGAGAAGATCGGCATGGGTTTGCAGGAGATTCTTGTCCTGCTCTTTGTGTTCTACCGGTTCTTTCCGCGCATGCAGCAGTTCATCGGCCACTATTTCCTGGTGCTCACCAACCTGCCGGCCCTGAAAAACGTGGAGGATGTTCTGTACAACGCCCGCATGCACCAGGACACCTGGCGGGAGGGGCGCGGTTTGGCTTTTCAGGGCTTTGAAAAGGGGGTGGAGCTGCGTCAGGTGAGCTTCGCCTACGGCGATGAAAAACCAGTCCTGTCGGAAGTCAACTTGACCATCCCCAAGGGTTCGACCGTTGCCCTTGTCGGCGGATCGGGGGGCGGCAAGACCACCCTGGCCGACCTGATCATGGGGCTGTTGCGTCCCACCGGCGGCGAACTTCTGCTCGATGGCATCCCCCTCACCGGGTATGATCCGGCCTCCTGGCGTCGCGCCATCGGCTACGTCTCGCAGGAGACGCTCCTGTTGCATGATACTGTCGCTGCCAACATCGCCTGGGGGGCATATGACCCCACGGATCAGGCATTCATCCACGACTGTGCCCGCATGGCCCAGGCTGACGGGTTCATTCAGGAGCTGCCACAGGGGTATGAGACGGTCATCGGCGACCAGGGGGTGCGTCTTTCCGGCGGTCAACGACAACGCCTTGCCCTCGCGCGTGCCCTGGCCAGAAAACCGGCGCTGCTCGTGCTCGACGAGGCCACAAGCGCCCTTGATGCCCACTCCGAGGCCCTGGTGCAACAGACGATCGATCAGCTGGGGCGTTCGATGACCATTCTGATGATTGCCCATCGCTTTTCCACCGTGCGCCACGCCGATCGGATCGTTGTCCTGAAGGAGGGTCGCATCGTTGACCAGGGAACCTGGGAAGAGCTTGCCGCTCGTCCCGGATACTTCCTGGAACTGCTGCAAAAACAAGATCGAAAGGATTGGTGACAACCGAAGACCCGCCCGCCAATCGCGCGGGCGGCACGATCCCCGGTGACGGGATCGGCCACCCGGAGTTTGCGCGGGTTGGTTGCCGCGGACGCGGTGCACCCCATACTGTCACCCCGAGCCACCGGAGCCAGGCCATGTTGGACCTGATCACCCCCGTTATCCTGACCCGCAATGAAGCCCCGAACATCGGGCGCACCCTGGAACGCCTGTGGTGGGCGAAGCGGGTTGTCGTTCTTGACAGCTACAGCACCGATGCCACCCGCGACATTGCCGACGCCTTTCCCAACGTCGATTTTCACCAGCGTGCCTTCGACGCTCACGCCCGGCAGTGGAACGTTGCCATTCATGAGATCGTTTTCCAGGAGAACGCCTGGATCCTGGCCCTGGACGCCGATTACCAGGTGAGCGAAGAGCTGGTCCAGGAAATGGCCAAATTGCGACCGGATGCCGGGATCGTCGGGTATGTGGCCCGGTTTCGCTACTGCATCGGCGGTCGTCCCCTGCGCGGGACCCTTTACCCGGACAAGGTGGTGCTGTTTCGTCGTGCGCACGGTCGTTACATCCAAGATGGTCACACCCAGGCGTTGACGATCGAGGGCCGGCTGGGCATCCTGCGCAACCCCATCGATCACGACGACCGCAAGCCTTTAAGTCACTGGCTGGGCGCCCAGGATCATTACATGCGCCTGGAGGCGGACCACCTCCTGACCACGCCCTGGGGCATGCTCTCCTGGCCGGACCGGCTGCGACGACTCTACCTGGTCGTGCCGCTGCTGGCCTTTGTGCATTGCCTGATCTTTAAGAGGGGGTTTCTGGACGGACGCGCCGGCTGGTACTATGCCTGCCAGCGCACCTTGAGCGAACTGCTGCTCTCCTTGCGCCTGCTGGAACGGCGCTTGGCCCTTGACGCAGAGCCGCCTGACGCCCTCCCCCACCAACGCCCCCCGACCCGCGCCTGACCCCGCCGGTGCCTGCCCCCGTCACCCGCCAAGGGCACCGTCCGCCCTCAGGCGCCGCCGTGTCCGCTGCATTGGCCCGGCCAAGGGGCGGCTTCAGGAGCGTCAGACCGGCTTTTCCGTCGCGCGCGTGATCAACCAGTGCCCAAGCACCAACACGTCCATGCGCGTGCGCAGAAAACAATCCAGAGCCTCGCTCGGCCGACACACCACCGGCTCGTTCTCGTTGAAGGAGGTGTTGAGGACCATTGGAATACCGGTGATCTCCCGGAAGGCGCTGATCAGCCGATGGTAGAGCGGGTTGCTGGTCGTGGTCACGGTTTGCAGACGACCGGAACCATCGACGTGGGTTACCGCCGGAACAAGATCACGCTTTTCAGGGCGGACCTGAAACACCTTCAGCATGAAGGGAACGTCGTCATCGGTCTCGAACCAGGCCCCGACCTCCTCGCGCAGGATCGAGGGGGCAAAGGGACGAAACGACTCGCGACGCTTGATTTTCTGGTTCAAGATATCCTTCATGTCGGCACGCCTGGGGTCGCAGAGGATGGAGCGATTCCCCAAGGCCCGCGGCCCCCACTCCATGCGCCCCTGAAACCAACCGACCACCTGGCCATCGGCAATCGCCCGCGCCGCACGGGCCATCAACTCCGACTCCGTCAACAGCACCGACCTGCACCCGGAAAGTTCAAGATTGGTGGCATGGGTCAGCAGGAGCTGTTCAAAATCGGTGTCCGCAAACCCTGGACCGAGGTGGGCATGGGTCATCGGCTCCGGCCGCGACCCCCCGAACCGTCCGCACCACACCATCACCGCCGCGCCAATCGCCCCACCGGCATCACCAGCCGCGGCCTGAATGTAGGTTTGCTGAAATGGCGTCTGCTGGTGAATCCGACCATTGGCCACGGAGTTCATCGCACACCCCCCGGCCAGGGCCAGCTGCTCAAGGCCAATGCGCCGATGCAAGGCATTCAACAGGTGAAAAAAGGCCACCTCGTACATCTCCTGGACGGAACGCGCGATATCCTTGTGGCGCTGTGTCAGCGCTTCATTCGGCTGCCGCCGCGGACCAAGAAATTTCTCCAGCTGCGAAGTAAAAAGATCCCCGGCGGTCGGGGCACCGCCATCCCATTCGTAGTGGATGTTCTCCCGATGATGCCGGAAAAAATCAAGGTCCAGGGAGTAGCCGCCGTCTCGCCCAAGGCGGACGATGCGCTTCATGGCTTCCATGTGCGTCGGCTCACCGTAGGGGGCCAAACCCATGACCTTGTATTCATCGCCGAAATGCGGAAACCCGAGATATTGGGTCATCGCCTGGTAGAATATGCCCAGGGAGTGCGGAAAGCAGATACGCCCGGTCATCGTCACCTTTTCCGCCTGGCCAATCCCCCAGGCAGCCGAGGCATAATCGCCGAAACCGTCCAACGAGAGCACCAGCGCCGATGCAAAGGGAGAAACCAGAAAGCAGGAAGCCAGATGGGCCAGGTGATGTTCGACCCGCTGCACCTCACCCTCAAAGCGGACACCGGGAAAGTGGTGCTCGATCTCCTTGAGGATACTCTGACGCCGGCGGGCATTGCGCAATCGCCCGAGGAGGAAACCCGGGTCTGGCGCATAGCGCAGAACATGGTCAATCTTGCGCCAAAAGTTGGCCCTGGGGTTGCTGTTGATGGCGATAACATCCACCTGATCGAGGCCAATCCCCCCCGCGCTCAGGCAATAACGAATCGCCTCCACCGGAAAACCGGCCCAGTGCTTGATGCGACGAAAGCGCTCCTCCTCCGCCGCGGCCAGCAGCCGACCGTCCACCAGCAAGGCGGCCGCCGCATCCGCGTGATAGGCATTCAAACCAAGAATAATGGCCATGTACGCAACACCAGTCCAGGTTGTCGATTCGCCCCCTCTCGTCGTCCTGCCGACGACATGACGGGAAACTTCCACGCGCGATTTTCCCGGAAATCGTCTCCCTTCGCCACCTCTGCCCGCGCATTCCACAAAAATATTTCGTCCGCTCACACCCGATCGCCCGGACAGAGAGAGCCTCCAACACCGGTTTGTACCCACATGAGGGGGGGAAGATGTCAGAAACCATGACCCATCGTGTCCTCATTCGCTGCCGGGGACACGTCAACATCCAGGCCTCCCACACCAAGACCCTGGAATTGACGAGCGACACGGATGTCACGCAACGCGGCAGTTGCATCGTCGGTGTCGCCGCCGATTATGACACCGATGCCCTGGCTGCCCTGCGCGGTCCGGTGCGCATCACGCTCGCCTGCGGTGACCAGAGCGAAACCCTCTTCGCCACCCTCTCCCCCACCTTCAAACCCGGTGATCCACTGATCATCCGCCGTCACCCCGTGCCTCAGGGCAACACCCTTGCCCACGCCGCCAACAAGTCGGCCCGCGATCTGAGCCGGGAGTTTGTCGCCGCTTTGCAGCGCCCCGGCGCCGAGCTTACCGTCGCGATTGAACCTGTCACCACCACCGACGGCGACGTTACCCACCAGGGCATGCTCTACGTCGTCTCTCTGCCGATCGGCAATCCCCTGGATCTGTCGCCACGGATGCAGGCCACGCTCGCCGCCGCCGATCGCATCCTGGCCGAGGATACTCGCACCGCCGACCTTCTGCTCAAGTCGCTGGGTATACGTAAGCCCCTGGTCAGCTGTCATGAGCACAACGAGGAGATGCGCGCAACCCAGATTGGTGCCTGGCTGCGACGCGGTGAACGTCTGGCCTTAATCTCCGAGGCCGGCACCCCGGGTTGCGCCGACCCGGGGTATCCGATCGTGCGCAGCGCCATCCAGGCCGGTGCCCTGGTTTCACCGGTGCCGGGTCCGAGCGCAATCCTCGCCGCCCTCGCCGTTTCCGGACTGCCCTCGGACCGTTTCGCGTTTCTGGGGTTTCTGCCGCGCACCCGCGGCAAGCGTCTGCAACTATTGCAGGAGGTTGCCGACACGACGATGACCACCATCCTGTTCGAGACCCCACACCGACTGCTGGAGGCCCTCGCCGACTGTCAGGAGGTGCTGCCGGAGCGGGAGATGGTCATCACCTGCAACCTGACCCGGCCCAATGAGACGATCACCCGGGGACTCCCCGCCCAACTCCTCGACCAGTTCCGCGCCCTGGCGGTCGTCCGCGGCGAGTACACGCTGATCCTGGGCAAAGGGAGGCCACGCCCCGAACAGGCCAGACAGACGACAACCGGGGAGCAGGAACAACTCCTGATCGAACTGCTACGACTCGACTGCCCGACCAAGATCCTCTCTCAAGCCCTGGCTGCCCTGCACGGCATCCCGCGCCGCGACGCCTTTGAGCGGATCCTTACCCTCAAGGCCACCCTCGTCGCCGACATGCCGCCCGACCTCAATGATGAGGATCTCTCGCCGACTGCCACGACCGAGACGTTGCCCCCAGGTGGTTCGCCCCCCACCTTCCGTCGCCGCTGATCGCTCCCAGCGCAGGATGCTCAAACCAGCCTGCGCAAAGCTTGTGTGAAGGATGGGATCCGGGGCATCGGCGCACACCTCGGGCAGCGACAGCCGCGCGCGCAGCGTCGCCTCCTGGAAGGTATGCAGGTTGAGCCGGATCATCAGGGTCCCTTGTGCCTTCAAAGGCATGGTGATGCGTCGCAGCAAGGCCGGATCCCCGGCGACAATCCCACGTAGCAAGGCACCCCAGGGACAGTGGATGGTCAGACGGTCCGCGCACTGGGCAAGGAAGGCGGGAAGGGCAAGGGCATCGGCCACCAGCAGCAGGAGGTTCGCCACCCCGCCGCGTTCCGGCCGGCGCGCCGCCTGCCCCGAAACCCGGAACATGTTCTCCGCCACCAGGTCGACACCGATGAACAGGGTCCCCGGATCGCGTCGTGCCGCGGCCAGAAGGTAACGCGCATCGCCACAACCAAGATCGACAGCGACCCCAATCCACCCGCGCAGACGCTCCATCAGCACCGTGGAGGAGAGCACCCCCACCTTCCCGCGTTCGACGACGCGCACCTCCCCCGACACGTCATCCGAGGAGGACGCACTCAACCCTTCCCCCCGGTCGCATCAACACCGCGCGCCCCAACCGCCCCCACAATCCAATCCCACTCCGACACACGCGCCCGGCCTTGCCCCAGGAGCAAACTCATCCTTGTCCTTCACCCGACCGCGCGGTGGCGGCGGTGGACGCGCTGGCGGTTGCCTCAAAAGGGATCGGGGCAATGTCTGGCATCGGCATCGGTTTGGCGTCGGTCATCCATTGCGACAAGGGGTCACCACGACGAAACAAAACGCCGGTAAAAAGCCCTACCACCTGCCCGTCACCGCGCCGAACCTCCACCTGAAAATGCCGGGTCCGGGAACCGGTGGCCATCTCCCGTGCCTCGGCCATCAGGCGATCCCCTTCACGGCTGGAGGCAGGAAAGGTCATGCTGGTCATCAACCCGACCGAGGTTTCGCCACTGGCATTGCCGGCCACGCCGTAGGCAAATTCAGCCAAGGTGAAGACCACGCCGCCGTGCGTGATGCCAAAGGGGTTGAGCAGATCCGCCGTCACCACCAACGTGGCCCGACACCATCCAGGACGCGCCGCCTCGACTTGAATCCCCAGCAAGCGGTGAAACCCCGTGGATTGCATCCACCGTCCCACCTGCAACGCGCCAGCATCGGGAGTGGAGCCGTCCACATCGGAAGGGGGGGATTCGGTCAATTTTCCATCCTTTCGATTCGCCCAGGGAGATGCACCGGCCGGGAAGCCCATGGTAGGATACGCGAGTCGCGCGCCGGGAAGGCCAGTTCCAATTCCATATCAAGCGGCAACTTCGTTGGCTACCTTGTTCGCTCCCCACCGTGCCAAACACGTACTGTCTTGTCGCTCACGCGTTGCAAGCCTCGTTGCCATCTTGATCTGGAACCGGAATAAGAGGGTGGCGCCACTCTACCAAACCCTGGCAGCCTTGGCAACGCGCCGCCCTGGGCAGGTTTTCGCACCTTCAGGGTCCACGATGATGTCCAACACCCCTCGTTTCTCCTCTCCCGACCATCCCCGCGGAGGCTGTCACGATGTCCCTCATCCTGATCGTCGATGACTCCAGCGATACCCGGGAACAGCTGACCCGTGCCCTGGCGGGTGAACACACGGTGTTGACCAGCACCAGCGGCGAGGAAGCCCTGAAGCTGGCGGCGACCGATCCGCAACCAGACCTGATCCTGCTCGATACCTCCATGCCGGGGATGGACGGTTATACGGTGTGCCGACAACTAAAAGAATATTATAAGACTAAACGTATTCCGGTCATATTCACCACCACGCATGGTGCCGCCGATGAGGAGATCGAGGCGGAAGTGAAAGGATTTCACCTGGGGGCGGTCGATTTCATTTTCAAACCCGTCACTGCTCTCCACATCCAGGCCTGTGTCAGAACCCACATCGCCTTGCGCCGGGCCCATGCCGACCTCGAAATCAACAACCAACGGCTGCGGGAAATCAACGAACAACTCACCAGCAGCATGGAACGTCTCACCGCCTCGGAGGAGCGGTTCCGCAATCTTGTCCAGACGGTGCCTGATATCGTCTACGAAGTCGACAATGAGGGTCGTTTCACCTTTCTGAACCGATCAGTGGAAATGCTTGGCTACCATCCGACGGAACTTCTCGGCCGGCACTTCTCCACCATCATCCGCGAATCCGACATTCAACGCTCCTCTCTGAAGGGGGTTTTGCAGCTGGCCGACTCCGGCACCCCCGACCCCAACAACCATAAACTCTTCGATGAGCGTCGTACCGGGCAGAGGATGACCACCGCCCTGGAAATACAGCTCAAGACCAAATCGGGCACCGTCACCCAACCCGCCGAACTTCACACCCTCGCCGACCCGGTCATCGATGTCGAGATCAACAGCTCCGGCATTTACAGCGATATTGGCAACGATACCAGCTACCGGACACGCCGCTACATGGGAACCGTGGGGGTGATCCGCAATATTACCGAGCGCAAAAAGTACCTCGCCGCGCTGGAAAAAATTCAACAGGAGCTGGCCGCGGCCAAGGAGGAGGCGGAAAGAAACGCCAACCGATTGACCACGGCCCTGCGCAACGGACGCCTGGGGCTGTGGGACATCGACTTCACCACCGGGGAGCAGGTGATCGACCCCACCGAGGCAGAGATCTACGGCTTTCCGCCGGAAGAGACGCAGCGTCTGCGTGACGACTGGGTCGCCAGACTTCACCCCGATGATCGGGCCTGGGTGTTGAAGGCAGGCGAAAACTATCGCAACGGTCTGACCCACACCTACGACCTGGAGTACCGCATCATCACTCCAACCGGCGAGGTCAAATGGGTGCGTTCCAAGGGCGCCGGCGTCACCTGGGATGACCGGGGTAGCGTTCGGCGCATGGTGGGAACCGTCCGCGACATCACCGCCCGCAAAAAGATGGAATCTGCGCTGATCCACGCCAGAAAAGAGGCCGAAGCCGCCAATCAGGCCAAGGGTGACTTCCTGGCCAACGTCAGTCACGAATTCCGAACCCCGATGAATGCCATCATCGGCCTGACCAACCTCTGTCTGAAGACCAGCCTGACACAACAGCAGACCGACTACCTGAACAAGGTCAATCTCAGCGCCCTCTCCCTCATGCGCATGATCAACGATATCCTGGACTTTTCCAGGATCGAGGCGGGAAAACTCCCCATGGAGCAGGAGGCTTTTTCCGTAGCCGGGATGCTTGCCGACCTGGCTTCCGCTTTCGCCGCGCAGTGCCAGGGCAGCAGCACCCGTTTGACCGTTGCCGCCAACGCCGACCTCCCGTCTCTCCTGATCGGCGACCCCTTCCGCGTGCGGCAAATCCTGACCAGTCTGGTCGGCAACGCGGTCAAATTCACCCACCGGGGTGACATTCTCCTCGCCGCGCGCGTGCTCACCGAAACCCACACCTCCGCCGTCATCGAATTTTCCGTGCGCGATACCGGCATCGGCATGACACAGGAGCAGCAGGAGAACCTCTTTCAGGACTTTTTCCAGGCGGATGCCTCCAGCACCCGTCAGTATGGCGGCACGGGACTCGGGCTGGCCATCAGCCGGCGTCTGGTGGAGTTGATGGGTGGAACGATCCGCGTCGAAAGCTCCCCCGGAAAAGGGAGCCGATTTTCCTTCGACCTCCGCCTCGACAAGCCCCTTCCGGCCTCCGCCTCCGACACGCATCGCGTTCCATCCGATGCCCCCCCATCGAACGATCCAGTCCCATCCCCCTCGCCTCTGCCGGTCGACCTGACGGGGTTTCACATCCTCCTGGTCGAGGATAACGACATCAACCAACAAATCGCGATCGAACTCTTGGAACAGGTTCACGCCCGGGTTACACTGGCCGAAAATGGGGGGGAGGCCGTGGAGGCAGCGCGAAAGACGCTTTTCGACGCCATCTTGATGGACGTTCACATGCCGGTCATGGATGGGTTGAGCACGACCCGGCTCATTCGTGAGTCGGTCGGGCTTGCCCGGGTGCCGATCATCGCCATGACGGCCAACGTCATGCCAGGGGATCGCGCACGCTGCCTGGCCGCCGGGATGGACGATTACATCGCCAAACCGATCGACCCGGAGGCCCTGTTCCAGGTTTTGGGCCGGTGGGTGCGGTCATCCTCCGGATCGGATTCCGCCCAGAACTCTCCCCACCCAGCCCATGATCTCTCCCCGCGCATCAACCCGGAATCCACCACCCGGGCGCGAGAGCCGGAATCGGTCGTGCCACTCCCCGCCCTGCCCGGTGTCGACACCGCCCTCGGTCTGCGCAACGTCGGTGGCCGAATCGAGCTCTACCTCAAGGTTTTGCGCAAATTTGCCTGCAACCAGGAGAAGACCTGCCAGCAGCTCGCATCCTGCCTGAAAGCCGGTGACACAAGTTCCGCCGGCCACGCGGCACACACCCTCAAGGGAGTCGCCAGAACCCTTGGCATGACCCATCTCGGCAAGCTTGCCGAAGAGATCGAAACCGAGGTCAAACGCCCCTCCTCTCCCCCCAGGCAACTCCTGCCGGTGGTGGCGGCGGCGTCCGCCGAGTTCGGGCGGATCGCCGAGGCCATCCGCGCCATCCCCCCCGGCCAGACGCCGCCCCCCCCCAACCCGGCCACGCCCGAACAACACGATCAGACCGCGGAATCACCGGAGGCGATGGCGGAACTCGCCGCGGATTTTCGCGCCGCCGAGAAATTTTTGCTC
>PEAJ01000037.1 GCA_002753495.1 Magnetococcales bacterium HA3dbin3
CCAGATCGATGGCAACGTTGCGCGCATTGGAGGGACCAAAAACGGGCCAGACGACGTAAGGTCCGTTACCGATACCGTAACGACCAAGCGTCTGGCCGAGATCGGACTCGCTGCTGTGCAGGTTGAAATGCAGGGAAGCGACATCGAACAAACCCGCGACGCCCAGGGTGGTGTTGATGACAAAGCGTCCAAGCTCCTCGCCCGCCACGCCGCCCTTGCCCTGGAGAAGGGCATTGGTGACATAGATCGGCGCCTTCAAATTGTGGAAGAAGTTGCGCACGGCGATACGCCCTCCCTCGGGGATGATCGCCTGATAGCCGGTCGCCACGGGCTCGAGAACCCACTCCGAGGCCTTGTCGTTGAAGGTGAAGACGGCGCGATTCCAGGGTTCGAGCGGGTCGGAGACGGTCGCGGCGTTTTGTCCCTGCTGCTCCTCCGTCGCCCAGAGGGCATCCTCGACGCCCTGCTCGGACGCCGGGCGGGATCCGGAATCGGCCAAAACCATCGTCGGCCCGCCGGCCAGGAAAAGGGCAAAGGCCCAAAAAATCAGACGCTGCATCCTTACGTTCATCTCGTCACCCTGATAGTCGATACAGATCCCTTGCCATCGAACACAACCCCCGCGCCACCGCCCCCTTTGTCACGCCCTCATGCTCCGTGTCGCTACTGGGCGAGGGCTGTTCGGAAGAGACGATCGCTGGATTCGCCGCCCCCTCTTTTCCGGGTCGCGCACCCTTCTTCCGTGTCGAGCGCGGGCTCCGCGGCGCTGGCGTCGGTGATCCCAGCCTGTCCCCGTGCCTTGCGGGGGAAGGAAGGGATGAGCGATAATCACCCGGTTTGTGAAAGACCCCGGGCGGTGTCGTCCGCGGTCGGTGCCCCCCTTCCCAGGCAGCCGCGCACATTCTCTTCCATGACCCTGATGCTTCGCAACCTTGGCCGCGACTCCCTCCAAAGATTTTGGCGAATGGGGCATATGTTTCTGTTTTTGCTCGTTTCCATCTTCGGAATTGTGCGGCCGCCCTATCGATTGCGCAATCTATTCAAGCAGATCGTTTTCATCGGCATCCGCTCGCTGTTCGTCATTGTCCTCACTGCCGCCTTTACCGGGATGGTCCTTGCGTTGCAGGGGTACTATGTCCTGTCGCGTTTTGGGTCGGAGGGGATGGTGGGGCCCATGGTGGCGTTGGCCATTGTTCAGGAGCTGGGTCCGGTCCTGACGGCCTTGATGGTGACCGGCCGCGCCGGTTCGGCGATGGCGGGCGAACTGGGCGTCATGCGCATCAAGGAGCAGATCGACGCCCTGGAGTCGATGGGGATCAACCCCCTCAAGTATCTCGTTGCCCCACGCGTGGAGGCAAGCCTGGTCTCGCTGCCGGTTCTGACAGCGATTTTCAACGTGGTGGGCATTCTCGGGGGATATCTGGTTGCCGTGCAGCTGCTGGGGATGTCGAGCGGCACCTACTGGGGTGGGATCGAGGCCAAACTGGCGGCAAAGGATATCACCATCAGCGTGATCAAATCCGTAAGCTTCGGTTTGATCGTCGCCTGGGTCTGCACCTACATGGGCTACTTCACCACCCGCGGCGCCGAAGGGGTGGGTCGGTCCATCACCCAGGCGGTGGTGCTCAGCTCGGTCCTGGTCCTGATCTGGGACTATTTCATCACTTCGATCATGCTGTAAAAGGCCCAAGGGGGAGTTTTGTCCGGCCCAACACACATCCCTGACTCGGTTGCTCTCCCCCGCCTGCTCGGCGAGGTGCTGGTTGGGTCGGGACGCCTCACCGGCGACCAGATTGCGGCGGCCCTGGCGGAACAGACTCGACAGACCGAGCCCGACCTGATCGGCGAGATCCTGGTGCGGCAGGGGGCTTTGACCCCGGCCGAGCTGATGACCGCCCTGGCGACGCGGTTCGGCGAGGAGCGCGCCCACTATGCAACCCAGCCCCCACCGGCGACGGCGATACGCTTCGAGGGGGTGGAAAAGAGCCTGGATGGGCGCAAGGTACTCGACCGGGTCGACTTGGAGATTCCGGAGGGGAAAATCACGGCGATCATCGGCGTCAGTGGCGGCGGCAAGAGCGTCTCGCTTAAGCATATGATCGGCCTTATGGCACCGGACCGGGGACGGGTCATTGTCGGTGATCGGGAACTCGGGCGGCTTTCGCGCAAGGAGCTGCTGCGCGTGCGTGAACGCTTCAGCATGTTGTTCCAGGGCAGCGCCCTGTTTGATTCGATGAATGTGTTCGACAACGTTGCCTTTCCGCTGCGGGAAAAAACGCGCCTGGATCCCGCGACCATCGCCCGTCTGGTCCGCAAAACCCTGGGGCAGGTCGGGCTCTCTGGCGCGAATGACAAGTTCCCCGACGAGCTGAGCGGCGGTATGATGAAGCGCGTAGCCCTGGCGCGGGCCCTGGTGACGCAGCCGGAGATCATCCTTCTCGACGAACCCACGGCCGGTCTTGACCCGATCATCGAGAATGCGATCCACCACCTCATCTGCGACACCTATCTGCGCACGCGCTACACGATGGTGATCATCAGCCACGCCATTCCCCATATTTTCAACTGGTGTCACCACGTCCTGGTGTTGCACGAGGGAAAAATTTTGGCTTCGGGTCCGGCGGTGGTGGTGATGCAGTCGCCGGATCCGGTGATTCAACAATTCATTCACGGAAGCCTGACGGGACCGATCAAGATTGTCTGAGTGGCGGGGAGGCCGATCTGCACGCCCCGCGCCTGGCCTTGAAGCTCCCGAGGAGGGTGGTCGATGACAACACACTCGGTCAAATTGGAACTGGCGGTGGGCCTTTTTGTCCTGACGGGGGTTCTTGCCCTGGCTTGGCTCTCCATCAAGATGGCGCGCATGGAGCTGGTTGGCGGCAGTTTCAAGACGATCCAGACCCATTTTACGTCGGTGGCCGGGCTGCGCAGTGGCGCGGCGGTGGAGATTTCCGGCGTCGAGGTGGGCAGGGTCAAGAGGATTGACCTCGACACCCGGCAGTTCGATGCCCTGGTAACGTTGCACATCCGCCACGATGTTCCGATCCAGGAGGATGCCATCGCCTCGGTGCGGACCAAGGGTCTCATCGGCGACCGCTACGTCAAGATCACCCCGGGCGCTTCCGACAACCTCCTGAAGTCCGGCGATCGCCTGGTTCAGACCGAACCGGCGATCGATTTTGAGGAGCTGATCAGCCAGTTCATCCACGGCAGCGTTAAATAAAATCCCAATTCCAGATCAAGAAGGCGACGAGACGGCAACGCGCGAACGATCGGGACCGTATAGTCAGGTACGACGAGAAGCGCGCAAGCCGCCGGCAAAGGTGCCGTTTGATCGGGGATTGCAAGAAGCCCCAGTCCCGCGCGAGGAAGGTCCATTATGTCAACATCCCGGTTTCGTTTGCTCGTCGTTGTCTGCTCCCTCTTGTTGTCTGCCATTTTTTTCCTGCCCGTGTCCGTCAAGGCCGAGGGCGGGGCCCCTGCCGGCGCCATGGCCTCGTTGCGGCAGACCATCGAGCAGGTGATCGACATCCTCAAAGATCCGCAGTACAGCACCCCCGAGAGGCGTGTTGCCCGACGCGATGCGGTGAAGAAGTTGATTTACAAGCAATTCAACTTCCACCTCATGGCGCGCGGTGCTGTGGGGCCGCGTTGGAAGGAGTATGCACCGCCGCAGCAGGAGCGGTTCGGCGAGTTGTTCAAGCGGGTTCTGGAAGATGCCTATCTGGCGAAGATCGAGGGGTACCAGGGGGAAAAGGTTGGCTTCAATAAGGAGGTGGCCGAGAGCCCGACCATCACCCGCGTTGAGAGCGTCGTGCATGCCAAGGGGCAGGAGTATGCCATGCATTACCGCCTGACTCCGGGCAAGGATGGCAGGTGGGAGGTATTCGACGTCATCATCGAGGGGGTGAGTCTGGTCAACAACTACCGCTCGCAGTTTCAGCCGATCTTGAGCAAGGATGGTCCCGCCGGCCTGCTCGCGAAGATGGAGAGCAAGTTTGGTTCCACCGAGGGGAGTGCGGCGTCGGCGGCGTCCGGTTTGGCGGAATCAGCCACCGGCAAGCAGGGACCGTGATCGCCATGAGCGATCATTTTGCCGACCGGATTCTTACCCGTGCCCGCGCGACCACGCCGATCGTGGTCGGGATCGACCCTGACTTCGAGCAAATGCCGACCTTCCTGCGACCGGCGGATGGTGAACCGGCATCGGTGCGCGCCGCCCTGGTGACCTTCTGCCGTTTGGTGTTGGAGGCGGCTGGGGAGATGGTGTGTGGGGTGAAGTTTCAGTCGGCTTTTTTCGAGCAGTTTGGCACGGTTGGTCTCTCCGCCCTCGCCGAGGTGATGGCCATGGCTCGGGGTATGGGGCTGCCGCTGATCCTCGATGTCAAGCGTGGGGATATCGGGTCGACCTCGCTGGCCTATGCCCGTGGCTACCTGGGAGGTGGTGGCTCCCTGGGTGGGGGGCGGATTGCGCGCTCGGATCTGGAGGCGGACGGCATCACCATCAACCCTTTTATGGGCGAGGATGCCATCGAGCCCTTCTTGCGCCTGGCCGTGGATAACGGCAAGGGGCTTTTTGTGCTGGTCAAGACCTCGAACCCCGGTTCCGGTCTGATCATGGGGGCGCGGAGCGGTCCGAACGAAACCGTTACCGAACGGCTGGCCCGGCTCGTCAACGACTGGTCCCTGAAGAGCGTCGGACACAGTGGTTATGGTCTGATCGGCGGTGTGATTGGCGCCACCTTCCCCGAGGAGGCGGTGCGCCTGCGCCGGGTGATGTTGAAGGCGATCATCCTCGCCCCTGGTGTGGGCTTCCAGGGGGGAGGGGTGGAGGCGTTGCGCTCCTTCTTCGATGGCAACAAGAGCGGTGCCCTGATACCCATGTCCCGGACCCTCACCTACCCGGAGAACCCGGGCGGCGACCCGGACAGCTTCCAAAGGGCGGTTTACGAAGCGACCAGGCGCTACGTTACCCTTTTTCGCGAGCGGTTTCGGTTGCCCGCCGCGGCGCCCGCCTCTGAATAAGAAAAAATTATCGAAATTTCGTTTGAACAAAATTTTTTTTGGCGTTAAGGTGGCTTGACAGGGCGTGGGGCGGCGAGGCACCATGTCACCCTAGTTTAGAAGATGACGGTTTTCTAATATTCAGGCGGGCACCTCGGAGCGCCAGGGATTGAAGATCGTTCTGGCCACGCGCAATCGAAAGAAGGTCGAGGAGTTTCAGCGGGTGCTGGTGGGTGCTCCGCTCCAGTTGCTCGATCTGCGGGGGTATCCCGATGCGCCGGAGGTGGTGGAAGATGGGACGACGTTTACGGAGAACGCCGTCAAAAAGGCGCTTCAAGTAGCACGGTTTACCGGTCTGCCCGCGCTGGCGGATGACTCGGGATTGGAGGTGGACGCCCTGGGGAGACGCCCGGGGGTGCTTTCGGCCCGTTATGCAGGACCGGGTGCCAAGGACCGGCAAAATCTGGAAAGAGTGTTGGTGGAGTTGGGGGAGTGCCCGGAGCTTGAGCGCACGGCGCGCTTTGTTTGTGTTTTGGCCGTGGCCGATGCTTCGGGGCAGACGCAAACCTTTGAGGGGGTGGTAGAGGGTCGGATCGCACGCACACCGCAAGGGGAGAACGGATTTGGCTACGATCCGGTGTTTGTTCCCGAGGGGGAGGGGCGGAGTTTTGCCGAGATGTCGCCAGCGGAGAAGGATGCCTTGAGCCACCGGGGTCGTGCCGTTGCCCGCTTTGTCGCGGCGTTGCACGGTCATGTTGGGCCGGTGTTGGCCTGAATTTTTGAGCGGAGGAGGAACGTTCATGTCCAAATTAGTGCCCCCCCATGGTGGTGGTCCGCTGAAGCCACTGCTGCTGACCGGGGCCGCCCTGGCGGAAGGGAAGCGCAAGGCAGAGACGCTCAAGCAGGTGCGCATGACCTCGCGCGAAACCTGCGACCTGATCATGTTGGGGATCGGCGCCTTCACCCCCCTGGAGGGGTTCATGGGGAAGGCCGATTGGCAGAGCGTCTGCGATACCACGCGCATGGCCAGCGGTCTGTTTTGGCCGATTCCCATCACCCTCTCGGTGAGCGAGACCCAGGCAGATGTGCTGGAAGTTGGCCAGGAGATCACCCTGGTCGATGACGAGAGCAACGAGATTATGGGGTTGATGCGCATCCAGGAGAAGTATGCCTACGACAAGCAGCACGAGTGTCGCAGCGTCTTCCAGACCGATGACATGGAACATCCCGGCGTGCAGAAGGTGATGAACCAGGGGGCGATCAATCTGGCCGGGCCGGTGCAGGTTTTGTCCGAAGGTGAGTTTCCCAAGAAATACGCGAGCATCTATAAACGGCCAGCGGAGACGCGTGCTGTTTTCGAACAGAAGAAATGGAGCAAGGTCGCTGCCTTCCAGACACGCAACCCGATGCATCGCTCACACGAGTACCTGGCCAAAATTGCCATCGAGACCCTGGACGGGGTTTTGATCCACCAGATTCTGGGCAAGCTGAAGGCGGGTGACATCCCGGCCGAGGTGCGCGCCGAGGCGATCGACCTGCTCGTGGAGAAGTACTTTGTCGCCGATACCGCGATCCAGGCTGGTTATCCGATGGAGATGCGCTACGCCGGGCCGAAGGAAGCCCTGCTGCACGCAGTCTTCCGCCAGAACTACGGCTGCTCGCATCTCATCGTTGGACGTGACCATGCTGGCGTCGGCGACTACTATGGTCCGTTCGATGCCCAGTACATTTTTGACCAGGTGTCCGAGGAGGAGTTGAAGACCCGCCCCCTCAAGATCGACTGGACTTTCTACTGCTACAAGTGCCACGGCATGGCCTCGATGAAGACCTGCCCGCACGGCAAGGAAGATCGCCAGCTGCTCTCCGGTACCAAGCTGCGCAAAATGCTCTCGGAGGGGGAGACCGTCCCGCCGGAGTTCAGCCGGCCAGAGGTGTTGGAGGTGCTCAAGCGCTATTACGCCAGCCTCAAGGACGGCGAAAAAGTCGAGGTCAAGTTGCACAAGGCGGCGACCGGCTAGGCGTTATTCATTCAATCACAATCACGATCCCAGGGAGGCAATGCAATGCCAAGTTTTGTAAAGATGGAAAAGTGCGATGGCTGCAAGGGCCAGGACAAGACGGCCTGCATGTACATCTGCCCCAACAACCTGATGAAACTGGACAAGGGCCGGATGAAGGCCTTCAACCAGGAGCCGGAGCAGTGCTGGGAGTGCTACTCCTGCGTGAAGATTTGCCCGCAGCAGGCCATTGAAGTGCGCGCCTACGCCGACATCGTTCCCATGGGCGGCGCGGTGATCCCGATGCGGGGTTCCGACTCCATCATCTGGTCGATCCAGTTCCGCAATGGCAACACCAAGAAGTTCAAGTTCCCGATCCGCACCACGGCTGAAGGGTCGATCGATCCCTACAAGGGCAAGCCGAATGCGGATATGTCCAAGCTGGACAAGCCGGGGTTTTTCAACCTTACCGGCCCCATGCCAACCATCGGCAAGTGACATCGGTCAAGATCATCGGAAACGATCCAAACGTGAGAGGAGTGAAGCAGGATGGGAACTTTCGGCAATCCGGATATCGTTGAAGTTGATACCGACATATTGATCATCGGTGGTGGCATGGGCGCCTGCGGCGCCGCTTACGAGATCATGCGCTGGAAGCCGGATAACATCCGGGTCCGGCTCGTTGACAAGGCGGCCATGGAGCGTTCCGGCGCGGTGGCGATGGGGCTTTCTGCCATCAATACCTACCTGGGCGAGAACAAGCCCGAAGATTACGTGAAGATGGTCTCCAACGACCTGATGGGTATCGTGCGCGACGACCTGATTTATGATGTCGGCCGGCACGTCGACAACTCCGTGCATCTGTTCGAGGAGTGGGGCCTGCCGATCTGGAAGCAGCCCGGCGACGAGGATAAGTCCCTGGAGCAGGGTGGCAAGCCGGTGCGTTCGGGCAAGTGGCAGATCATGATCAACGGTGAGTCCTACAAGACCATCGTCGCCGAGGCGGCCAAGAAGGCTCTGGGCATGGACAACATCCAGGAGCGCGTCTTCATCGTGAAGCTGCTGCTGGATGAGAAGGAAGAGAATCGGGTTGCCGGCGCGGTCGGCTTCTCCAATCGTGAGGACAAGATCTACGTTTATCGTGCCAACGCCATCCTTCTGGTGGCCGGCGGCGCGGTGAACGTGTTCCGTCCGCGGTCGGTCGGCGAGGGCTTGGGTCGCACCTGGTATCCGGTGTGGAATGCCGGCTCCACCTACGCCATGGCCGCCCAGGTTGGTGCCGAGCTGACGATGATGGAAAACCGGTTCGTGCCTGCCCGTTTCAAGGACGGTTACGGCCCGGTCGGCGCGTGGTTCTTGCTGTTCAAGGCGCGTGCCACCAACGGCAAGGGCGAGAACTACCTTGAGATCAACAAGGCGATGCTCGACGACTACCCGCCCTACGGCAAGTCGCACGTGCCGGCCACCTGCCTGCGTAATCATCTGATGATGAAGGAGCAGAAGGAAGGCCGTGGTCCCATCCTGATGCGGACCGACACCGCCCTCCAAGCCCTGGCCAAGTCCTACGAGGAGGAGTTCGGTCCCAAGGAGGCCAAGAAGAAGATCAAGCACCTGGAGGCCGAGGCTTGGGAGGACTTCCTCGACATGTGTATCGGTCAGGCCGGGGTGTGGGCCGGTGAGAACATCGAGCCGGAGATCAAACCCTCCGAGCTGATGCCGACCGAGCCGTACTTCCTGGGTTCTCACTCCGGCTGCTGCGGCATCTGGGTGAGCGGTCCCGAGGATATCGCGCCGAAGGAGTGGTGCTGGGGCTATCGCTCAATGACGACGGTCAAAGGCCTCTTCACCGCCGCCGACGGCGTTGGTGCCTCCGGCCACAAGTTCTCCTCCGGCTCGCATGCCGAGGGCCGTATCGCCATCAAGGGTGCCTTGAAGTTCGTTCTGGACAACAAGGGCTACAAGCCCGCCTTGAGTCGTTCGCCGCAGGATCTGGCCGAGGAGATCTACGCCCCGGTTCGCACCTATTTGGCGCATAAGGATTATACCACTGCCGTCGATATCAACCCGAACTACATCACGCCCAAGATGTTGCAGTTCCGTCTGCAAAAGATCATGGACGAGTATGTGGCCGGTGTCAGCACGGGTTACGTCACCAACGAGATGATGATGACCATCGCCGTGGACAAGATCCAGGAGCTGAAGAAGGACTCCCAGAAGATGATGGCGCGCGACCTGCACGAGCTGATGCGCGCCTGGGAGAACTACCACCGCATCTACGCCGGCGAGGCACACCTGCGGCACATGCTGTTCCGCAAGGAGACCCGCTACCCCGGCTTCTACTACAACATGGACTACAACTTCGTTGACGAGAAGAACTGGAAGTGCTTCGTCAACTCCCGGATCGATCCCAAGACCGGTGAGTGGACCGCCTTCAAGCGCGAGCACAAGGATCTGGTTCCGAAGTGAGGAGAGATGAAATCCGCCGGGGTGGTTGTGGTTGCCACCCTGGCGGCACCTCGAGTTTGCCGTTTGGGGCGGTTGGGTGTATCGTTGTTCCAAGGGCGGCTGGAGTTTGCGGATGGACGGGAGGGGGGGGTGTTTCCCCTTGCCCGTGGCTTTAGGTTGCGGGCGCCGTTTAGGCGCCCGTTTCTTTTTTGGATATAAGGGGTAGTGGCATGGCCGATCGGGTGGATGACGCACAGGATGCGCAGGATCGCGACAAGGTCCTGGCTCTGGACGAGGAGATGCGCGACATGCCCCGGGAGGTGCGCAATGTCCTGCACCCGGTCAAGCTTCAGGGCAAGGACAGCATGCATTTTCGCTGTCACCCGGGCATTTCCTGTTTCAATGCCTGTTGCCAAAATATTGAGATCGTCCTTACGCCCTATGATCTTTACCGGCTCAGGCGACGTCTGAACATGAGCGCCGAGGCATTCCTCAATGCCTACGCCGTTCCCACCACCCTGGCCAAGGGTCAGCTGCCGGTGGGAACGGCGTAGGCATTGAGGGATACCGGTCGTTGCCCGTTCAATCGCCCGGAGGGGTGTTCGGTGTACTCCGACCGGCCGGTCACCTGCCGCTACTACCCCATCGGCATGGCCCTCATGCATCGGCAGGAGAGTGCGGGGGAGGAGGATTTTTACTTCCTGATCAAGGAGGATTTTTGCCAGGGGCACCGGGAGGAGAAACACTGGACGGTCCAGGAGTGGCGCGAGGACCAGGGCAGCGACGGCTACGATCGGCAAAATCGTGGCTGGATGGAGTTGATCATCAAGCGGCGCTCGGCCGGGGATATGGTGCAGACCTCCCTTTCGGTCACCGAGATGTTCTACATGATCAGCACCAACCCCGAGGCGACGCGGCGGTTTTTGTTTGATTCTACGTTCCTGAAACGCTACCAGGTGGATGCGGAGACCGAACGGAAGGTTCGCGAGGATGACCTGGCTTTGACCGAGTTTGCCATCTCCTGGTTGAAGAGCGTTTTGTTCGGCGATCCTTTCGCGCCGGTTCGCCCCGAGGCCTTCTCGGAGTTGAAACAGCGACATGCTCAGGAGAAGAAGGTTGACCCACTCCGGCCGGACGAGCCTTGACCCATGATCATACGTCCGGGTGGGTTGATTGTGCATGCCGGACGGCTGCTGCTTATGCGTTACGTCTACGGGGGAGAAGAGCGGTTGAATCTTCCTGGTGGCAAGCCGGATCCGGGCGAGGATTTGCGGCAATGTTTGCGGCGGGAGTTGCGCGAAGAACTGAATTTGGTAATGGAGGTTGGGGAATTGGTGTTTCTGGTTGAGAGCGAAGGGGGGGGGGCGGGAGGTTCTGCACCCGATTTTTGCGGTGGTCGGGCCGTGGCAGTCAGAGCCGTGTTTGAACCCGCTCCACACCTCCGCGGACTCGATACGGTGGTTGGAGGCATCCGCACTGCGTCAGGCGACACTTTATCCGCACATTCCGGAGGAAGTGGCCTGCTGGTTGTCGGGTGAACGCGGGCGCGCGCCATACCTGGGGCGTATCTCCCAACCTTGGGTGTCGTGACACGTTCCCCATCTGTTTTCCGTGCTTTGGAAATATTTGGGTGGTGTGCCGGGGGATGCGTGGTGGGCCTGGTTTCTGCTGTCGAGCGTGGATTTTTTGTGCATTATTGTGAAGTTGTGACAAGTAGGCACTGTTTTGTAAGGGGGGTGATTATATTTTATTATTCACGTTGACAGGGGGTGGAATGGGAGATGAAGATCTGATATTCATAAATTGAGTCTTGGTTGGTATTGACGTTCTTTTTTGATCTTTTTTCGGGTGTTCCGCGCCGAGGTTTGGTTTCTCTTTTGGGGGGGTGCGGCGTGGGGAGAGACGCAAGGGCACGAAAGGAGTGGATGATCGAATGGCTGTTATCAGGAATCTGTTGGCGCTTGTCGGGTTGCTTGCAGTGGTCGCTGGGGCGGTCGGCTATGGAGTGGTGGGGCCGATGCTGGGGGAGTTTGATGCGGAATACGTAGGCGTCTACACTCAGTTTGCCGAGAAACTCATCAAGACCAAGGACCCGGGGGCGACGATGGTCTACTCGGTTCCGGTCAAGGAGGGGGTATCGGTCGAGGATGTCAAGGAGTCCTTGAAGAGTCTGGCGGCAGAGCGGAATTTCCTTTTTGTTGGGGAGGCGCCGTTTTACAAGCAGGTTGAGGCGATGACCGGCAAGCCTTATCGCCACATTGCCTTTATGTCGTTCTGCGATGCCAAGGTTGGCAAGATGATGGCGGAGTACAATGATGTCTACACTGCCTTCATGCCTTGTCGTATCTCGGTTGTGGAAGACAAGGCGAAACCGGGGAAATACTGGTTGCACACCATGAGCTTGGACATGATGATTCACGGCGGGAAGGAGTTGCCTCCGGAGTTGAAAAAGGAGGCACAGCGTATCTGGAAGACCATCCAAGAGATCATGAACGGGGCGGCCAACGGCCAGTTTTGAAGGCTTGAGGGTTCGCTCTTGGTGGTTGGCCCAGGGAACAGGGCATGAGTCCTTGTCACCAATAACTGGAGGGAAAGATGCACGACATGAAAAGGCGCACGTTGGTTCTAGCCGCAGGGGTGGTGGTCGGAGGGTTGTGGGGGGCTCCGGCCATGGCTGGTCCCACACCGTCGATGTTGAGCAACACATGCGCCGGTTGCCACGGCCCGCAGGGGGTGGCGCCGGGGCCTTCGATTCCGACAATCGCCGGTATGCCCTATAACTTCCTCAAGCTTATGATGACCGAGTACATGAAAGGCGATCGCCCATCCACCATTATGGGTCGGGTCGCGAAGGGCTACAGCGACGTGGAGATTGACGCCATCGCCAAGCACTTCGCCGGGTTGAAGTGGGGCGTGCAGGGTGGCGCGTCGGTGAAGGGCAAGAGCGTGGACCCAGCCAAGGCGGAAAAAGGCAAGGCACTGGCCAAGGAGTGCGAGAAGTGCCACGAGGAGGGTGGAAAGAAGCAGGACGAGGATACTCCCAGGCTTGCCGGGCAGTGGCTGGAGTATCTTCAGGTGAAGATCGACGACTACAAGACGAATGAGAAGTATCCTCAGCCCAAGAAGATGAAAAGCCAAATGGACAAGTTGTCCGTTGAGGATCTCGACGCGATCGCGCACTACTTCGCTGGTCAGAAATAACGTGGGCAAGAGGAGAAATACACTATGTACAATCTGACACGTCGTCATTTCGTCAAGCTGACGGGCGGTCTTGCGGCCGCCGGCTTGGTTTCCCCCATGTTTCCCACGCTGGGGCGTGCCTCTCAGGGCAAGAAACATGTGGTGGTGGTCGGTGGTGGCTACGGTGGTGTGATTGCCGCGAAGTACATCCGCATGGCCGATCCCAGCGTGACCGTGACCCTGATCGAAAAGGAGAAGCTTTACTACTCCTGCCCCTTAAGCAATCCGGTCATTGCCGGCTTTCGCGACATGAAGGTGCAAAGATGGGGCTATGAGAATCTGGCCAAACATGGGATTAACGTCCAGCACGACGAGGTGGTGGAGATCGATCCGGTTAAGAGGTCTGTCTCTACCGCCAAAAGCGCGTCATTTTCTTACGATAAGCTGGTCGTTGCACCTGGGGTGGACTTCAAATGGGATGCCATCGAGGGGTACACCGAAAAGGCCAGCGAGAAGATTCCGCACGGCTGGAAGGCCGGTCCGCAGACCCTGCTGCTGCACGAGCAGCTCAGTGCAATGAAGGATGGTGACCCCTACATCATCGTTGCCCCGCCCATGCCCTTCCGCTGCCCGCCCGGCCCCTACGAGCGCGCCAGCCTCGTGGCCTGGTACCTGAAGCAGCACAAGCCCCGTTCCAAGGTGATCATCCTTGACGCCAAGGACAAGTTTGCCAAGCAGCCTCTGTTCGTTGGTGCCTGGAAGGAGTTGGGGTACAATATCGAGTGGGTACCGGTCAACGAGGGCGGCAAGGTGACGCGGGTGAATGCCGACAGCATGTCCGTTCACACCGAGATGCAGGAGTACAAGAGCTCCGCCATCAACGTCATTCCGCCACAGAAGGCCGGCAAGATTGCCCACGCCGCCGGGCTGGTCGACAAGACGGGCTGGTGTCCGGTCAACCAGAAGACCTTCGAGTCGACGGTGCACAAGGATATCTACGTCATCGGTGACGCCTGCATCGCCACGGCTGAGATTCCGAAGTCGGGATTTGCCGCCAACAGCGAGGCGAAAATTGCCGCGGCGGCGATTGTTGCCGCCTTCAAGGGCGAGCCGGAGCCAGACCCCTCCTATGTCAACACCTGCTACAGCCTGTTGTCTCCCGATTACGGCATCTCGGTGGCGGCGGTCTGGGCCTTCAAGGATAATGCCGTTGCCAAGGTTTCTGGCGGCGTTTCTCCGGAAAAAGCCACCCCAGCCTTCCGCAAGCAGGAAGCCTCCTACGCCGAGAGCTGGTACCAGAGCATCATGGTGGAAATGTTCTCCTAAGGCCTGTTGCGCGCACTCCAAAGGAAGCGGGGGATGACCCCGCTTCTTTTTTGTGTATAGGATACGGCGTCTTGGGTCGTGTCTCGACCGGTTGTCCTTGACGGTTCGGGGTCCGGTCGTTTAAAGGTCAGGGCGTCCCGGCGTTGGGAATGCACGGGGGCGTGAGCGAGGGGCCGTTGTTTGAGCGTTGGAGAGGATGATATGCATCGAACCAAGTCGAAACAGTGGAGCCGTCGGGATTTTTTCCTGGCGACGGGAGCGGTCGGGCTGGGCGCGGTGGCCGTGGCGGCGTTGCCGCGCATGGCTGAGGCTGCGGACATCTCGGCCGTTATTGCCGAACACGTCGGGCCTGGCACCCCGGCCATGGAGAAGGTGATCGTCGACGTTCCCGAAAAGGCCGAAAGCGGTGCCCTGGTGCGCCTGCCGATCAAGGTTGAGCACCCGATGGAACCGGGAAATTATGTCGAGTCCATCACCATCTTTGTGGAAGACAACCCCAAACCCCTTGTCGGCAAGTTTGAGTTTTTCCCGGAAACCGGCGCCGCGGACATGGAGGTGCGCATCAAAATGGCCAAGGCCTCGAATGTCCACGTGGTCGCCAAAACCAATTCCGGCAAACTGTTTGGGGTGGTCAAGAAGATTGATGTCGCCGAGGGCGGCTGCGCCGGCTGACGGGGGAGGCACGAGCCTTCTCCCGGCCAACATTGGAGGAAGAACATGGCAGACATTGGAGGACCCCGCATCGCCGAGATCAAGGGACCGTCGGCGTCCGGAGGGGCGATCACTCCGGGAAGTATCGTCGAAATCAAAGCCGCGATCCGCCACCCCATGGAGAGCGGTTTGCGCAAGGATAAGGACACCGGAGAGGTTGTTCCCGCCCACTACATCGAGAAAGTCGAGGCGCTCTACCTGGACAAGCCGGTCATGCGTGCCACCTGGACCGGGGCTATGTCCAAAAACCCCTATTTCCGCTTCAATATCAAAGCCACCAAAAGCGGCAAGGTGAAGATCACCTGGACGGACAACAAGGGTGGCAGTTGGAGCCAGGAGGCCGAGATCAAGGTACAGTAGTTGCATCTGCCTGGAGCAGTCCAGAACCGCCCGGCGGCGTCCGGGCGGTTTTTTTGTTGGTCGCTGGCATGTTTGTGGCAACTTCATGCAACAAACAACGGGGTCATTCTAGGAGGCACGGTGATAGACTGGTTCGAGCGGCGGATGCGCCTGGGCAGTGGGCTTGTCGACATTCTGTTCTACGACCTGGTCGCCTTGAGCGATATGGAGCTCCTTCAGGTCGCCGAGGCGAAAGAGGGGGAGATCATTGTCGTGTCGCCGGGGTTTGGTATGGGGGAGATTCCCGTCTACTCGACGGTGGATGCCTTCATGGAGGCCTGCGGCGGTCCGGGTGGCGTGGATACATTGGTCATTGCCGGGGTTGGCAGCAGCGCGGCGGGCACGGCTGCGTTGGCCAAGAATGTCGCCAACGTCCTGGAACGACGGGTTGCGGGCATTGTCTCCAGCCTTGGCTGGCGCGATGTCTTTACCCATGGCATCAAGGGCTTGACTGCGGAGAGACTCTCTGATCGCGTCGATTCCACCTTCCAGTTCTGGAGTGGATTGTGGCGGGAGGTGACCAGCGATCTCCTCTGGGGACAGATGGTGCGTTTTCGTCTCAAGGGGAGCTACGTCGAGGGTATTCCGGAGTCGGAGATCCTCATGTCCCTGCTGCGCCGCAACCAGAACAGCATGCGTACCCTGGTTGGTCACAGCAAGGGCGGTTTGAGCATCGCCAATGCCCTGTTTGGCCTGCGCGATCACAGCGCCATCGAAAACCCTCACCTCAACGTGGTAACCTTCGGCTGCGGCGTCAACGTTCCCAGTGTCTATCAACATGTTTTTCAGTACATTGGCACTTGGGATATGCTGGGCATCACCAACACGACCGCCAAGGGGGAGCTTTGGCGCGGCCTCAACTGGGTATGGTTCAAGGGACATGACACCAACAGCCTCAACCAGTTCCATCTGCCGGTCGTCGAGATCCTCAAGGAACTGAAACCGCGCCTGTTGGGCGAATCGTAGCATTCCGAACTCTTCAAGTGGATGGGTCTTGTCTTTCCGCGGGGGATTGCAGTGAAGTCATGCCCGGGTTGGAAACCAGCTCTTCTGGCCGCGTGCCTCGTGCCGTGTGTGGCCGACATCGCGGTTGCCGACGATCCGGTGGTGATCTGGCAGTATCCCCAGAGTTTGCAGTGGGATCCCTGGGCCATGGAGGCCCAGGTGGTGACGATTCCCGGCAACAAGGGATCCGGGGGTGCTGGCGGACTGAGCCTGCCCGACTTGTTTGCCCCCTCCACCCATTCGCGCGCCAACAAGGAGCAGCTCAAACGCTTCAAAAAGGCAGCCGAGGCGGGGGATGCTGACAGCCAGTATGGCGTTGGCTACATGTACTCCCAGGGCCTGGGAGAGAGCCAGGATGATGAAAAGGCCGTCGAATGGTTTCGGAAGGCCGCGGGGCAAGGCCACATGCGTGCGCACAGTGCCCTTGGACTTATGCACGCCCAGGGGCGGGGCGTGATGAAGGACGATCGCGAGGCGGTCCGCTGGTATCGCTCCGCCGCCGAACATGGCGAGGTGGAGGGTCAGATAGGCCTTGGCTACATGTACTTCAACGGCCGGGGGGTTGCACGCGATGAGCGGCAGGCCGCGGAGTGGTTTCGGCGCGCGGCCGATCAGGGGTCTGGCCGCGGGGCGACCAATCTGGGTTTGCTCCACCTGTGGGGTAAGGGGGTGCCGCAAAATGACGCTGCTGCTTTTCGCTGGTTACGACAGGCGGCCGAGGCGGGCGACGAAAAGGCGCAGTGGCAGCTGGCCGATCTTCATGCGGCTGGTCGCGGTACCAATCGTGACCCCCGGGCGGCGCAGCTCTGGCGCGACAAGGCTGCGGCTCAGGCTCGGGAGCGGGAAAAATCCACCCCGCCGGGGGAGATCCCTGACCGTCACATCGTCTATGCCGGCGACGCGGTAATCCTGCCCGCGACAAAACGGTCTCCGGCAGCCGTACCGATTGTCCCGCCCGATGCCCGTGCCGGGTCCTTCGATGCGCCGGGCATGGAACCTGGTTCCTCTTCCCCTTCTGAAGGAAGGGCGGGAAGATCGGAGGATGTGGCACGTTTGCAGCGCATGGCCGAGGCCGGCAGTCTGGCGGCCCAGATCAATCTGGCCTTGCGTTACGCCCAGGGGCGGGGGACACCGCGCAATGAGCAGGAGTCGGCGCGATGGTTTCAAATGGCGGCGATGCAGGGGGATCCGCGTGCCCAGTACAGCATGGGAACCCTTTACGCGCGCGGCCACGGGGTCGAACGCAGCGACCAGGAGGCGGCCAACTGGTATCGCAAGGCTGCTGTTCAGGGGCTGCCGGAGGCACAGTATTGGCTTGGTTCGAGTTATGCCCAGGGGCGGGGAGTCCCGGCGGATATGGCGGAGGCCATCCGCTGGTTCCGCCACGCCGCCGAGCAGGGGTATGCCGAGGCCGAATTTGCGCTGGGTTGGTTGTACGATCAGGGGCAGGGCATGCCGAGAAATCCGGCGGAGGCCTATGCATGGTTCAGCCTGGCGGCGGAACACGGCTATCCGCGTGCCGCCGAGGCTCGGGACCAGGTTGCCGGCACTCTGACTCCGGCACAGCGCGCCGCCGGCCAGCAACGCATCGTCGAGCAAAAAGGGGAGGGGGGTGCCGGTACGGAGCCAGGCCCGGTCGTCGGCCAGGTCATTTCCCCGGTTTCGCCGGTTGACAAGACCAAGGTGACGCCTTCCGGGCAGGTTGGCGGGGAGAAGGTCGGAGCTGGTGTCTCGGCCAGCACGGGGCAGAAAGCGAACGCCGGCAGGGGCAGGGTCGCGGGAGCGACGCCTCCTCCCATGCGGCGCGTTGGGGCATCGGCGCAGCGTGCTGTTTCACCAGCGGTGGAGGCGTCGACTCCGGCGGCCGGGGCGGGTCATGTCCCGGCTCATATGTCCACGTCCCCGAAGGAGGCGGCGCATCCTGCTCCCGAGAAGAGTGCGACCGCGACGGATGCGGCACCAGTGGCACCCAAGGTAGAGTCCCCCCCCGCCGTCATCCCTGATCGACCACACGCGGAGGAGAGGCGGGTGGAGACGACCGCGCCGAAGGAGCCTCCCGCAGCGAAGGGTGGCGAGGAACACGCTCCGACCGGGCATCCCCAAGAGGC
>PEAJ01000038.1 GCA_002753495.1 Magnetococcales bacterium HA3dbin3
GGGGGGGGGGGGGGGGGGGGGGGGGGGGGGGGGGGGGGGGGGAGGAGAGAAGGGACGGCAAGAAGAATGCGTCAACCCGGGTTAAATGACCAACCCAAGCTCTCGCGCCCCGGCAACATCCACAACCGCGATAGGGGCGGGATACGGAGGCAGAGACCACATTGCGCACAGGGGACGCAATTCCCTGGTCAGAGCCTCCCTGATGTGCTCGCGGTCCCTCCTTCCGCACGATTGAATCGCGAGGACGAAGCGAACCCTGGCCTTTCCCGCATCGACAAGATTGAGTTTTTGAAAGGACGCCGGCAACTGTTCCACACCGGGTTGTCCATGGCGCCCAACCCTCATCGATATACCCAGGGTAAGGGAGTTGGCGAACTTGTCACGAATGCTGCGGATAAAATCCAGAAACGCTTGGTCCCTGAACTCCTTGGGAAGTTCTGACCATGCCCCGGTGCTTGATTTAGCCTCTACGATCCAAATTTCGGGAACACAATCACCCTCGCAACGTAGCAACAAGAACTCTGCCATTTTGACACCTCTTCCGGAAACCTTGGCATAGGCGTTGCTTTTTTCAATATGAAAAATATTGTCTATTGGATATAATCCAAAATTCATTCCTGACTCTTCTATGACAATCAGCGATTGATTGGCCATATCAACGCACATCCCACTCGTTTTCGTACATCCGGATCGATTCATCGATGATCGGATTATCGGGCATCCCATCCAGAAGGTCATCGCACCGCCAGGCGTCGGCCAAGGAACCATCTCCTGTTGAAAACTGGGAAGAGAGCACAGGAATCGACCATTTCCTCTTTTGCGCGATCAGGAAGAGCTTGTTAATGACGAAGTAGGAATGCGTAGCCATGAAGAACTGTATGCCAGCTTCGGCGAGGTTTGTGACAATATCGAGCAGTTCTGAAATCATAGCCGGGTGCATGGCCGCCTCAGGCTCGTCGATAAACACAAATGAACCCGGAGAGAGGTGGCGATTCCCCAGCAGCGTGTCCAGGATGGCAATCTTTTTTGTGCCTTCTGCAGTGACTCCCATGTTAAAAACGTGGCCGCTGGAACTCCGAAAATACCATTGGTTCGCTTCCTCATCGTATCTTACGAAACCCCCGATCATTCCTCTTAGTCTCTCACGCGACTTTGCAAACGCGGGATAGTTTCTGCCCTGAGTCGTTGGGATCCTCAAGGCACGCGCCAGATCGAGGTAGGTATCATCAAAACCGAACAGTCGGTCCTGATCCCGGGACTTGAGGATGATCCCGTGTACCGACAACACCTCCTTGGCTGGCAGAAAAATGGAATTGTCATTTCGCGGCGGTGGGACGTAGTTCTCGATGGTGGAAATACGCTTTGTCGACTCTTTACCGAAACTGAAACTAAATTGCTTTTCATTAAGAAAGAGTTCAAAACGCAAGCGAGCATCGGCACCCCTGGTCACCAAGTCACCGATCCTTTCCACCTGAAATGTCCAACGCAGTTTGTCGGCCAGGATTTCCGGTACTGTGCGCCCATCATTGCCGCGTTTGTACTCCTCGAGCGTCCGCATGGCGCTGTAAAGGCCTTTGAGGAAGAAAGTTTTTCCAGAGCCGTTACTGCCAATCACCAGATTGATCCGGCCAAGAATCGCCCACTTAACCTCACGTAGTGGGCCAAAATTTCTCACCTCAACGCTGTTTAGCACCGCGCACCTCCTCCTTCTTTCCTCATCCGACGGATCCGGGTCACATTTTGGATCGTTGTAAAAAGCGGTTCAATCTCAGTTTTGGATCGTTGTAAAAAGCGGTTCAATCTCAGTTGTGCTTACATGGCAGCAAGCCGTTCCTGATCCCTTTTGGCAAACGGACAAGCCACCACCGGACACCCCGCGCACAGCGGTCGACTGCGACAATGCGCCTTGGCGTGGGCGACAATCAGGGCGTGAAATTCGCCCAAGGTGTGGGGATCGCGGGGGAGGGCGGCGTGAACCAGGTTTTGGAGCAGGTCGTAACTGGCGTCGACTTCACTCCACCCGAGCCGAAAAAAGAGGCGCCGGGTGTAGGCATCGACCACAAAGAGCGGACGTTTTGCCTCGTAGCAAAGGATTGAATCAGCGGTCTCCTTGCCAATGCCGTAGACGGCCAGCAACTCCTCGCGAAGGATTGACGTTTCCAGGGAAAAAAGGCTTGCAAGATCATCGTCGTAGCGTGCAAGAAACTCAACTAACGCCCGCAAGCGCATGGTTTTAATGCGAAAATAACCCGCCGGTCGCACCAGCTCCCACAGGGTGGCATCGGGTGCCGCGCGAAGCGCCGCCGGCGTGAGCAGACCGGCACCCTTCAAGGCCAATACCGCCTTGTGTGCCTGCGTCCAGGCGGTGTTTTGCACGAGAATCGCCCCGACCATCATCTCGAAGCTGCCCTCGGCTGGCCACCAATGGCGGGGGCCATAGGCGGCCAGGAGCTGCCGGAAAAGGTCGTCGGGGGTCATCGCGGACGGGGTTTACGTCCGGAGGGAGCACCCGGCAGGTTCGGCCTGAAACCAGCCGCCTTGCGCAGACGCAGGCTCTCTTGTGCATCAAGGAGGCGCCAGCGCCCCAGCGGCAACTCGCCCATTGTTACCCCGCCGTAGGCGATGCGAATCAGGCGCGAAACCTCCATCGAAAATGCGGCAAAGATGCGCCGCACCAGATGATTACGCCCCTCGCGCAAGGTGAGGGTGAGCCAACTGTTGGCGCCGCCGGCATGATGATCGAGGGTTGCGGCAAGCGGACCGGTCGGTCCATCCTCCAACTCGACGCCATTTTGTATTTGCGCTAACAGAGCGGGACTCACCCGACCATGCACACGCACGCGATAAACCCGTTCGACCGCCTGCCGCGGATGCATCAGACGGTGCGCAAGCAGACCGTCATTGGTCAAGAGAATCATCCCCTCGGAGAGATAGTCGAGTCGACCGACGGTTACCAGTCGTGGCAGGTTGGGATCGAGCAGATCGAATACTGTCTGCCGACCTTCGGGATCGTGGCGGGTGCAAATTACCCCCGGGGGTTTGTTCAGGGCGAGCAGGAGTCGCTCCAGGCGTCCCCGCTGCACCGGCTGACCATCGACCGCAACCACATCCCCAGGCTGGACGCGCACCCCCTGCTCGGTGATCAGCGTACCGTTGATCGCCACCCGCCCGTCGCGAATCCACACCTCGCCTTCGCGTCGCGAGCAGAGCCCGGCCTCGGCCAGCCACTTTTGCAGACGGGTGCCGGTTGCTTCGGTCGCGGTCACGGAAAGCGTCCCCGATCCAGTGGCAGGCCAAGGGCACTCATGGTTTTGCGCATCACCGGTTCGGCGCGGGCACGGGCACGGGCGGCGCCCTCTTCAAGGATTTTCGTCAGCTCGGCACGATCATCGATCAGGGCTTGGTAACGCTGCTGCACCGGTTCCAGTTGAGCGATCACTGCTTCAGCGGTCTCTACTTTGAGCTTGCCATACAGGTTGTGGCCGAAATGTTCCAGGGCTTCGGCGCGTGGACGACCGGTGGCGACGCACCAGAGATCAAGCAAATTAGTGACGCCAGGCTGTCCGGCCTCATCGAAACGGATCTGCGCCAGGCTATCGGTCACCGCTTTTTTGAATTTTTTCAGGATCTCCTTCGGTGGATCGAGGATCATCACCCGCGCCAGTTCCGACTCCGCGCTCTTCGACATTTTTTTCGTCGGTTCTTGGAGATCCTTTACCCGTGCCCCTTCGGCGGCAATGAGCGGCTCGGGTATCTGAAACACCTCACCGTAGAGGTTGTTGAAGCGCACGGCGACATCGCGTGTCAGCTCCAGGTGTTGTTTTTGATCCTCACCGACCGGCACCTTGTGCGTGCCGTAGAGCAAGATATCGGCGGCCATCAGCACCGGATAGGTGAAGAGGCCGGCGTTGACGTTGTGTTTGTGCCGCTGCGCCTTGTCCTTGAACTGGGTCATACGTTCCAGTTCGCCAATCTGGGTGAAGGTGTTGAGCAACCAGGCCAGCTCGGTGTGCGCCGGCACGTGGCTTTGGATGAAGAGGATACTGCGCTGTGGATCGAGACCGCAGGCGAGGTAGAGGGCCGCCAGCTCCAGGCAGCGTTGGCGCAGTTCGGCTGGATTCTGGCGCACGGTCAGGGCGTGCAGGTCGACGATGCAGAAGAGGCAATCGTTCGCCTCTTGCGTTGCCACCCAGTGTTGCAGGGCCCCGAAATAGTTGCCGATGGTCAGTTGACCGGTGGGTTGCGCGCCGGAGAAAACGATTGGGCGTGTCACCGGTGATTTGGTTTGGTCAGTCACGTTGGTACCCCTTGCAGCTGCCGTCAAGTGAGTTGTTCATGCATCGTCAAACCTTCCCTTTCCCGTCGTAACCTACGAGATGCCGATCGAGCGACCAAATCCGAACGCGATATCCGGGGTAGTCCTGACGGGCCTTTTCCCAATCCTTGATGATGGAAAGATCAGCAAAGCCTATCTCTTTCGTGGCGTAACTGGGAAATTCGGCCAGCCATGTCTCGATTGACACCAGGGTCGGAAATGCACACGGTTTCCAGGGGGCATCCCCCCTGATGGTCTTCCGAACGTCACTCACAAACTCCTCGCTCCATTTTCGTCTAACGTGCCCATCCGTGTGGTGACTGATGTGATTTCCTGTTTCCAGAATGGTCGCCATCGGCAACAGTAGGATATCTCCACGCTCAATCAGGGAATCAAGTTCATCGTTAATCCGTTTGGCGTCCTGGGCACGCCCCGGAAATTCTAAAACATTCAAATAAACGCATGTGTCGATCAGGTGAACCGTTCCGCCCATGGCAAAACACCCTCATCCAGTCATGCCGTCTGGGTTGGAACCTTGCTCCTGCATGACCTCTTCGCGCAAGCGCGCGGTCCTCTCGCGCAGCTCCTGCAACCATTTCCTTGCCCGCTCCTTCTTGGTCTCGGGGTCAGGGTGGTACTTGACAAAATCTTCCAACGTTCCCCGGGTCATAAGCTGGCCGACACCACCCTGGGCCATCAGCTCCGGATAATCCGGCACATCCTGCAAGCGCACGAGGCGACTGTAACCGCTGGTTGGGTCACGGTAGCAGAAAACCACGTCGGGAATGGCCGACAAGGGCAAGGCATCGAGCAGGGCCGGGTTGTGGCTGGTGAGCAGGACGCGCAGATTTCGGCTCTCGGCCAGAGAGGCAATTTTTTGCAAAAACGCCTTCACCCGGCTGGGGTGGATGCCGTTGTCAATCTCCTCGATCACCACCATTCCTCCCTCGGGCACCGAGAGCATGGCGGCGGCGATCGCCAACACGCGCAGGGTACCATCGGAGAGCAGGGAAGCATCAAACTCCTGCGTCTTGCCACCGAAGGTCTCCCGCACCTTGACCATCACCTCGTCGCGTTCGGTGGTGATGAAAGAGAGCCCTTCGATATCCTGCTCTGGCAGGCTGCGGATAAATTCCAGGATGTGCGCGCGGTTTGCGCTTTCTGCCTCTGTCAGCCCCTCGTTCTTGTTTCCGCCCCAGAGGTTGAATAGAACACCCGAGACGTTCCTTCCATCATGGTCTTGATTTTCTCCGCCAATAAAGCCATAGCCACGCATTACAGCTGGGACAGGATCAAGAAAAACCATGCTAGACAATGTATGACGGAAAAATACGAGATCAACAACCCTATTGTCCCTATTGTTCCAGTTTTCATGTTCTGATACGGGAAAATTAATAGACTCCGTGCTTGAAAAGAATGCAACGTCATTCCGAAATATATTAATTTTTATCCTGTAATTATCTTTATCTTTATGCTCAAGGAGGTGTTGGCCTGATATGAACTCCCCGTCATTAGTCGTTGCATAGATGCAACACGAGGAATCGCGTGTATTGTCAAGAAGGCTTTCATTAATAATACGAGGCGCGTTGTCACTTCCTATAGAAACGGTAAACGATAGGGTGTATGACCTCGGCAGTCCGAAGTCACAGGAGATTGTGAATGATTGGCCACCCTCCTTACGGGTCATATCCCTGAAACGCCCGCGCAAAAAGTGCTCCTCCGGGCGCAGCGTGGAGAGGGGGTGCCCCTGCGCCAGCGCGGAGAGCAACCGCAACCCCTCGATCACGTTGCTCTTGCCGGAGGCGTTAGCGCCAATGAGCATGGTCAAGGGCGCCAGGGGCAGGGTGGATTTTTCGTGGCTGCGAAAGTTTTCCAGCGTGAAGCTCTCCAACATGGCGCATCATCCTTCGGTGGGAGCGGGGAGGGCGAACCCAGGCATCAAGACCCTGGGGCGGCCACGCCGGCAAAGAGAAGCAAAAACCACTCGGTAACCGGATAAATCAGACGGCCAAGAACACCACTCATGGCAAGGACGGCCACCAGGGCCAAACCATAACGATCCAGCGTCGCCCAGTGCCGACCCAACGATCTTGGCAGAAAGGCCGCCACAATCCGCCCGCCATCCAGCGGTGGCATCGGGAAGAGATTGAACACCGCCAGCACCACGTTAACCACAATCGCCGCCTTCAGCATGCCATACACTGGAATTGCAAAATAGGCGGGCAGGGTGAGGGCCGCGCGCGCAGCCAAAGCACAGAGGGTGGCAAGAAACAAGTTCATCAACGGCCCGGCGGCCGCGACCCAGAACAAGGCAATACGAAAGGATCCACGGAAATAACGCGGATTGATCGGCACCGGCTTCGCCCCGCCAAAGGCAAAACCGGTGGTCAGCAGCAAGACAATCGGGACAACGATCGTCCACATCAGGTCGATGTGCGGCAACGGGTTGAGGGTCAAACGCCCCATCATGCCCGGCGTCGGGTCGCCAAAACGTGACGCGGCAAAACCATGCGCCCACTCATGCAGGGTGATGGCGAAGAGGATCCCCGGGCCCCACAAAATAATCTTTTGCAGCAACTCACCAGTATCGATCATCGGACCCCCTCGGCGGTGACCTCCACCAGATGACCATCGCGCAGCTGAAAACGACGATCGAGGCGGGCGGCAAGTTCAGGGTTGTGGGTGACCATCAGACAGGCGAGGCGCCGCCGCCGGTTCAGGGCAAGAAAGATCTGAAAGACCGTTTCGGCGGTGACGAGATCAAGATTGCCGGTCGGTTCGTCGGCCAAGAGCAGATCCGGGCCATGCACCACCGCACGCGCAATCGCCACCCGCTGCTGCTCGCCACCGGAAAGCTGCCCCGGTTTGTGCGCCAGACGATCGCCCAGACCAACCTCGGTGAGCATCGCCGTCGCCTGGTCGCGCGCCGCCGACCAAGGGTGACGGCCGATCAGCAGCGGCAGCATGACGTTCTCGAGCGCCGAAAACTCCGGCAGCAATCGATGCGACTGGTAGACAAACCCGATATGCCGATTGCGGATGACCGCCTGCTGCTCCGGCTTCAGGGCGTAGAGATCCTGACCTTTCAGCAGCACCTGGCCGGAGGTCGGGCGATCCAGGGATCCCAGAATCTGTATCAAGGTACTCTTGCCGACACCGGAAACCCCCTGCAACGCCGCCATCTCACCCGCGCGCAAGGTCACCTGTACCCCCTTGAGGATGCTCAAGGTGTGGCCAGCGCTCTGAAAGGTCTTGACCAGGTCGCGCGCCTCCAGCAGCGGTGGTTCGTCCGTCGTCGGGGTGGCCAGCTCAAGGCCCGAGGTGGAGGAGGGAAGGGCGACGGCGTCGGCGGTCACAGGGAGATCACTCATAGCGCAGGGTCTCCACCGGATCGACACGCGCGGCGCGCCAGGCGGGATAGAGGGTGGCAAGCAGGGTGATCAACAGGCTGACACCGGTAACCATGAGCACATCCGAACGCAGCACCACCGACGGCAGATGATCGATGAAGTAGACATCCCCGCTCAAGATGCGAATGCCAAACTGGCGCTCGATAAACTGCAACACCGGTTCGAGGTTGTAGGCCAGAGCCAGCCCGAGCAGCATCCCCATCAGGGTGCCGGCAAAACCAATCACCCCGCCGTTGATGACGAAAATCGTCATGATGCCGCGCGCGCTCGCGCCCATGGTCTTGAGGATGGCCACGTCACGTCCCTTCTCCATCACCACCATGATCAGGCTTGATATGATGTTAAACGCCGCCACCAGGACGATGAGAAATAAAATGACGAACATCGTTGCCTTTTCGATCTGCAACGCGCGGAAGAAATTGTGATTCATCTGCATCCAATCCTGCACGGAGTGGGTGTAGCGCAGCTCTTTTTCCAGCCAGGAGCGGGTGGTGAAGGCAAGGTCGGGGTTGGCGGTACGAATCTCGATACCGCTGACGTCGTTGTCAAAGCGGAAAAAGGTCTGGGCGTCGGCGAGGTGAACATAGGCGAGGCTTTTGTCGTATTCGTACATGCCGGAGTCGAAGGTGCCGACCACCGTGAAACGCTTCATGCGCGGCATGGTGCCGAGGGCGGTGACATTGCCGACCGGGGCGACCACCGTCACCGGCTGGCCGATGCGTGCCCCGAGGTGGGCAGCCAGACGACCACCAAGGATGATACCAAATCCGTGTAGATCCTCCATGGAACCACGTTTGAGGTTCTTGGCCAGGGAGGAGATTTCCCGTTCCTGTTTCGGGTCGATGCCGCGCACCACCGCTCCGGCGGCAACGTTGCCAGAGAGCAGCATCGCCTGTTGCAGGATGTAGGGGGCGGCGGCAACGACGTTCGGTGCCTTGATCACCTTTTTCAGCAGCTCTTCGTGGTTGGGAAGATGACCGCCCGGGTATTGGATCACCACATGGCTGGTGACACCGAGAATTTGCTTCTGCAACTCCTCCTTGAAGCCGGTCATCACCGCGAGGACAACAATCAGCGCCGCCACCCCCAACGCCACGCCGGCAACCGAGATCAGGGTGATGACGCCGATGAAATGGTTTGACTTTTTTGCCCGCAGATAGCGCAGGCCGACCAGCCATTCGTAGTAGCGACGCGCAAGCATGATGGAGGAACTCACGCCACCGGGCCAAGTTGCGGGCGCAGCTGCGGAAACAGCAGCACCTCGCGGATCGCGGCGGCGTTGGTCAGGAGCATGACCAGGCGATCGATGCCGATGCCTTCGCCGGCGGTCGGTGGCATGCCGAACTCCAGGGCGCGGATGTAGTCGGCGTCAAAGTGCATCGCCTCGGCATTGCCGGCTTGTCGCGCCTGCACCTGTGCCTGGAAGCGACTGGCCTGGTCCTCGGGGTCGTTCAACTCGGAAAAGGCGTTGGCAATCTCCCAGCCGCCGATGAACAGTTCAAACCGCTCCGCCACCTCCGGGTTGCTGTCCGAACGGCGCGACAAAGGCGAAACGGAGATCGGATAGTCGATGATGAAAGTCGGCTGGATCAACTTCTCCTCCACCACCGTCTCGAAGGCGGCGAGCAGAAGTTCGCCGACGCCGGCGGTCGCTTCCGGGGTAGCGCCATGAGCGCGCAGGTAGTCGCGCAGGTAGTCAGGGTCGCCCACGCGCGCGGCATCGGCGCCACCGTGGGTGACCAAGGCCTGATCGAGGGTCAGGCGCGGCCAGGGCGGGGTGAAATCAATCGTGCGCCCTTGATGGACAACCGAAGGCTGGCCACAAGTGCGAAAGACCAGGTGCAACAGCAGCTCCTCGGTCAGACCCATCAGATCGCGGTAGTCGGTGTAGGCCTGGTAGAACTCCATCATCGTGAACTCGGGGTTATGGCGAACCGACAACCCTTCGTTACGGAAATTGCGGTTGATCTCGAACACCCGCTCAAAGCCGCCGACGATCAGGCGCTTGAGATAGAGTTCCGGCGCGATGCGCAGGAAGAGGTCGACATCGAGGGCGTTGTGGTGGGTGACAAACGGACGTGCCGTCGCCCCGCCGGGGATGGGGTGCATCATCGGCGTTTCCACCTCCAGAAACCCCTTCTCCTCCATGAACTCACGTATCAGGCGAATAATCCGCGACCGCGTGTGGAAGAGGGTGCGCACCTCCGGGTTGACAATCAGGTCGAGGTAGCGCTGGCGGTAGCGGGTTTCGACATCCTCCAGGCCGTGCCACTTTTCCGGCAGCGGGCGCACCGCCTTGGCCAGGATGCGAAAGGTGTGGACGCGAATCGTCAACTCACCGGTCTGGGTGCGAAACAGGGTGCCAGCGACCCCCAAAATGTCCCCCACCTCCACCTTGCGGAAGAGGTCGCGATAGATTTCCGCCCCGACCGCATCGCGCTGCACGGCGATCTGGAGCTGATCGGTTGCATCGCGCAAGGTGGCGAAGGTGAGCTTGCCAAAGTTGCGCAGAAGCATGACGCGGCCGGCGGTCTGCACCGGAATGCCGGCCAGACGGTCAGGGTCGTTCTCCTCGCCAAACTCGCGGCGGATCCATTCGAGCCTGGTTTCGGGTTTGAAGTCGTTCGGGTAGGGATTGACCCCGGCGTCGCGCAGGGCGGTCACCTTGGCCCGACGATTGGCGATTTGTTGGTGTTCCTCGCTCGACGACATGGCAGCTCCTCAGACAGGCAAAATTCTCTGGGCCAGGGCAGCCCGAATGAAAGGATCGAGGTGACCATCGAGCACGGCCTCGGTGTTACCGGTCTCGACGCCGGTGCGCAGATCCTTGACCATGCGGTAGGGGTGCAGGACGTAGGAGCGAATCTGGTGCCCCCAACCGATGTCGGTTTTGGCATCGTTGACGGCTTGCGCGGCCTCGGCGCGTCTGTCCAGTTCGAGCTGGTAGAGGCGGGCGCGTAGCATCTTCATCGCGTCATCTTTGTTGCGGTGCTGTGAGCGGCCGTTTTGGCACTGGACGACGATTCCCGACGGGTGGTGGGTGATGCGAATGGCGGAACTGGTCTTGTTGACGTGCTGGCCACCGGCCCCGGAGGCACGGAAGGTATCGATGCGCAGGTCCTTCTCCTCGATCTGGATCTCGATCCGGTCATCCAGTTCCGGGTAGACGTAGACCGAGCTGAACGAGGTATGCCGCCGCGCCGAGGCGTCGAACGGACTGATGCGCACCAGGCGATGCACCCCGCCCTCGGTCTTGAGGAAGCCGTAGGCAAACTCCCCCTCGATGCGCACACTCGCCGATTTGCAACCAGCCTCCTCGCCCGGCAGGTAGTCGACCAGCTCGTGTTTGAAGCCGTGCGCTTCGCACCAGCGCAGGTACATGCGCAGGAGCATCTCCGCCCAATCCTGGGATTCGGTGCCACCGGCGCCGGGGTGAATCTCCAGGAAGGCGTTGTTCATGTCCGCCTCGCCGGCGAGCATGCACTGCAACTCCATCTCCTCGGTGCGACCAAACATCGTTTTCGCCTGTTGGGTGATATCGGCGATCACCGCGGCATCTTCTTCCAGGCGGGCGAGTTCGAGCAGCTCACGCGCGTCGGCAAGCCCCTGGTTAAGGCGGTCCCAATCGCCGATGGTCTTCTCCAGGCGGGTTTTTTCGCGCATGATCTCGCGTGCGCGCTCCGGCTTGTTCCAGAGGTCGCTGTCGGCACTCAGGGCGGTCAGCTCTTCGAGTCGCTTGCGGCCCTGGTCGTAGTCAAAGGTGCCCCCTTAGGAGGGTGAGCTTCTCCTGTACGGCATCAAAAATTTTTTGAATGTTCTCTTCCATCACGGCCTCATCAGCAATCCCGGGCAAGCGGCTGGTCAGTCGCCTTCTGACCTTATATTAACCCATTCCGCCTGATCTTGGCCCGGGGCATTTTTTCCCAGCGGTCGGCGAGGTCCCTTCGGACGGGCGCATCGTGGAAAAAAGTGGTAGCATTCTCTCTTCTTCGACGCCGTTCATGCGTGGCATCACACCAAAAAGGGAGAAGCCCCTCGCAACTTACTGTCGTTCTTGAGCCAAGCGAAGAGGGTGGATACACCGCCATCGTCCCGTCTCTGCCGGGTTGCATCAGCGAGGGAGATTCGCGCGAACAGGCGCTGGAGAACATCCGCCAAGCCATTGACCTCTATCTGGAACCCGTGGCAGACGACGCAGTGTTTTCGCCTCAGGCGGAGACCCTGGAGATCGCCGTATGACCATCATGCCCAGCCTCGGATATTAGCAGGTGATCCGGGCCTTGCGCCGGGACGGTTGGGTGGTCGTCCGTCAGCAGGGGAGCCACATACGTCTCCATAAGACCACAATCGAAGGAACCCGGAAGCTGACCATTCCAGCCCATCATCCAATCAAGAGAAGCACCCTGGCCCACATTCTGAAGCAGGCAGATCTGCCCCTGGAACGATTTCTGAGTCTTCCATGATCGCACTTCGGTGATTGGTCGGGTAGACCTGGGAACTCGCACCCCCCAGGCCTGGCTGCCTGAGGGGGACGCAATTCCTCTTTCGATCCGGGCCGCGGGTTGCTAGAGTGACAGTCGGTAGCTTGTTGCGTTGACTTGGCCGCGAGTGTTGATCATGACCGAACCGCCTGTTCCCCTGGAACCCCTGTACGACCTGGACGAAGTCACGCTGGAAGGGCGTATTCGCCGCGCCAAGGAGCAGCTCGGCGAACGTTGTGTCATCCTCGGGCATCACTATCAGCGCGAGGAGGTGTATCGCTTCGCCGACCTCACCGGCGACTCCCTGAAGCTCGCGCGACTCGCCTCGCAACGCCCGCAAGCGCGTTACATCGTCTTTTGCGGGGTCCACTTCATGGCCGAGGTGGCCGATATCCTCTCGGCACCAGAGCAGATTGCCATTCTGCCCGATCCGGCGGCCGGCTGTTCGATGGCAGACATGGCCAATCTTGCCGATGTCTCCGCCACCTGGCAGGCGATGGGCAAGGTGCTGGAGGTTGAGCGGCTGGTCACGCCGATCACCTACGTCAACTCGACCGCCGAGCTGAAGGCCTTCTGCGGCGATCATGGTGGCACCGTTTGCACCTCGTCGAACGCCGAGAAAATTCTGCGTTGGGCCTTTGCGCAGCGGGAGAAGGTGTTGTTCTTTCCCGATCAGCACCTCGGGCGCATCAGCGCCTGGCGGCTGGGGGTGCCGCTGGAGGAGATTGTCGTCTGGGATCCCGATGCCGGCCCTTTGGGTGGCCTGACCGAGGAGGCGTTGCGTCGGGCAAAGGTGATTTTGTGGCATGGCTTCTGTTCGGTCCACCAGATGTTCATGCCGGCACATGTCGAGATGTTTCGTCAGCGCATCCCCGGGGTACAGGTGATCGTTCACCCCGAGTGTGCATTCGAGGTGTGTCGCCTGGCCGATCATTTAGGGTCGACCGAGCAGATTCAATCGGTTGTGCGCGCGGCCCCTCCCGGCACGCAGTGGGCGATCGGTACCGAGTTGAACCTCGTCAATCGCCTGAAAAATGAGATGCCGGAGAAGGGGATCCACTTTCTCTGCCCGACCATCTGCATGTGTTCGACGATGTTTCGCATCGATCCGCAGCACCTGTGCTGGGCGCTTGAGAACCTGCTGGCCGACCATGTCGTCAACCTGATTTCGGTGCCGGCGCGCGTGGCAGCCTCCGCCCGTGTTGCCCTCAACCGCATGCTCGCGGTGGTGTGACGATGCCAACCCCTCTGGAACTGGCCATCGCCGTTGCCGCCGCGGCGCATCAGGGACAAAAAGACAAAACCGGCGAGCCTTACATCCTCCACCCCCTACGCATCATGCTCAGCTTGACCTCGGAGACGGAGCGGGTGGTGGCGATGTTGCACGACGTGGTTGAAGACACTGCGGTGACCCTGGGGGACCTGCGTCGGCATGGTTTTTCGGAAGAGGTGATTGCGGCGGTTGATTGTCTCACCCACCGCCCGGAAGAGTCCTACGAGGAGTACGTCGTGCGCGCCGGCGGCAATCCGCTCGCACGCCGGGTGAAGCTTGCCGACCTCGCCGACAACATGGAATTGCGTCGTCTGCCGGTCAATCCCCTGCCGAAGGATTGGGAGCGCATGGCGCGTTACCGTCGCGCCTGGGACTATCCACAGGCAACAGACCGGGGACCATGACGCACAAGGTTTTCCGCGACGCCATTCATGACATGATCGCCCTCGATCGCGAGGAGGGCGGACCGGCAGCGGATCCGGTGGCGTGGGGCGACGCCCTGCTTCTCGACCTGATCGACACCCCGCCGGTGCAGCGTCTGCGCCGCATTCGCCAGCTGGGAACGACCTCGCGCGTCTATCCCACCGCCGAGCACAGCCGTTTTTCGCACGCCCTGGGGGTGATGCACCTGGCCAAGCGTATCTTGCATGTCCTGGGCACCCAGACCGGGGTGGTCATCGATCGCGTGGTCGCCTTGCAGGTGAAGGTGGCGGCGTTGCTGCACGATCTCGGGCATGGCCCCTATTCGCACCTGTTTGAGGCCATTTTTGGCGCGGTCGCCGACCATGAGGCTCTGGGGTGGCGGATGATCGTCGAACCAGGTGCGGTGCGCACGGTCATCGAGCAGCATTGCCATCGCCTGGGCGTGGAGCAGGCGGTATTCTTTCAGGGGCTGGCGGGCATACTCGGGGGCAGGGAGCACTCCGGGCAGGCCGTTGCCACCTTCGGGCGGCAGATCATCTCCAGTCAGCTCGACGCCGACCGCATGGACTATCTGTTGCGCGATGCCTATTTCACCGGAGTCACCTACGGGCATTACGACCTGGAATGGCTGTTGCATAGCTTGCGCCTGTGCGACGTTACCGGCACCCCCCGCCTGTGCGTGGATATCGCTCGCGGCCCGACGGCGCTTGAGAGCTACATCGCCGCCCGCGACAACATGTACCGGCAGGTCTATCACCACAAGACCGCGCGCGCGCTGGATGCCCTGCTTGGCCATCTGTTTGCCGTGCTGCTTTGGGGACGGGAGACCCTTGGTGTCTATCCGCCTGGGACGCCCCCCGAGCTGAGCCGCTACCTTGAAGAGGTCAGGCGGTACGACGGTTCTCCCCCGGCGCTTGCGTTGCTTCTTGCCCTTGACGATGCCGTTGTCGACTACGCCGTCAACCACTGGGCAAACGATCTGCCCGACCATCCGCTGCCATGGGCGGAGCTGCGCTGGAAGAGCCGGCTCTTTCGCGAGCGCCAACCCCTCTATCGCCGTCTCCGTTGGTACACGAACGGCCTTGGAGGCAATCGTCCGGCGACGTGCTCCGATGTCATCGACGATCCGGAGTTCGCACGGGTAGTCGACGCCTTTTTTTCCGCCCAGGCCGCAACTTTGTTGCCCGTGGCATCCGCCGTGGGGGAGGGGACGCAGATGCTTCCCTTGCGCTTTCTGGTCAAGGTCGACAGCGTTGAGCACACCCCTTACGCCCAGCTGCGCTACACCGCCGATCTGCCGGACCCGGTTTTTGTTCGGCATGGACCCGCCCCGGCCATGTCCGCCGAGCACGCCTCCAATCTCATCAATTTTTTCGGTCATCACCCACAGCGTCTGGTCCGGGTCTTCGTCGACCCGCGCGCGCATGTCGGGGTTGTCGAACTGCTGCGGGCGACGTTTCGTTACCCGGATCGGGTTGCCGATCTTCCGACCGCGCGTCAGTTGTAGGAGCCTACGGCGCCAACTACGGCGCGGACACAACCTCCCCACCACTCCGTTCCCACACATTCACCACCCGGTTTCACGAATTCCGCACACCAGCCAGGCGATCGCGTTCGGTCAGGGCGGTGGCAATGGCATCGAGCAGGCGCTGACGCGATACCGGCTTGGTGAGAAAGCCACTGCAACCAGCCTCGGTGGCGCGGACGGTTTCGTCGGCAAAGGCGTGCGCCGTCAGGGCGATAATCGGCAGCGGCACGCGCTTCTCCTCTTGTTCAAGCTGGCGAATCAGGCGCGTGGCTGTGTAGCCATCCATGACTGGCATCTGAACGTCCATCAGGATGAGGTCGAAGGTTCCCTTTTTGACCAGATCCACCGCCTCTTGCCCATTTTCGGCGATCACCAGCCGGTAGGGTGATTTTTTGAAGAAAACCTCGATCAGCAGCTGATTATCCTCGGCATCCTCCGCCAACAGGATGGTCTTGGATGTCGATGGCCTAGCCTGGGTGCCGGTTTGTGGAACGGAACAGACGGGTTCCTCGGGATTGGCATTGGCGACGGGTGGCATGGGAATGGTGAAACGGAAGGTGCTTCCCTGGTTGACGGTACTGTCGACCGTGATCTCTCCCCCCATGAGCGCGATCAACCGTCGGCAGATGGCCAACCCCAGACCGCTGCCACCAAAACGGCGCGTGATGCTGGCATCGGCCTGACTGAAACCCTGAAACACCTCGCCCAGTTTATCGTGCGCGATGCCGATACCGGTGTCTTGGACCATCACCCGGATACCGTTCGTCACGGAAGGATCCGGGGCAACCAGCAGATCGACGCGGCCGATGTGGGTGAATTTGACGGCGTTATCGAGCAGATTCAGCACCACCTGGTAAAAACGGTGCGCATCGCCAACAACCCAGCGTGGCGTTGATGGCTCGGACGACATGGCAAAAATGATGCTCTTGGCGCGGGCGCGCGGCTCGATGATTTTTTGCAGCGCATCAAGCGTCTCGAACAGATCAAACGGCTCATGTGCCAGATCAAGGCGCCCGGCCTCCACCTTGCTCAGGTCGAGAACGTCGTTGATCAGGCGCATGAGTCCATGACCAGAGCGCCGAAACACCGCCACATACTGTTTTTGCTCGGGGGTGAGGTTGGTCTCCAGCAGGGCCTCGGCCATGCCGAGGATGGCGTTCATCGGCGTGCGGATCTCATGGCTCATGGTCGCCAGGAAGCGGCTCTTGGCCTGGTTTCCGGCCTCGGCCGCCGCCTTTCTCCTTTCGGCTTCCTGCTGCGCATCCTGCAACTCGCGCGTGCGTGCATGCACCTGTTCTTCCAGCTGGTCGCGATGACGCTTGAGCTCAAGGTGGTTCTGGATACGATGGCGTACGATGTCGGCATGGAACGGCTTGGTGATGTAGTCGTTGCCACCGACGCGGAAACCTTCCGCCTGATCGGCAACCTCGCGCCGTGCCGTGACAAAGATGACCGGAATATCACGCCGCTCCGGATCCTCCTTCAGCCGCTGACACACCTCCAGACCATTCATCTCCGGCATCATGATGTCGAGCAGGATGATGTCGGGTGGAGGTTGCAACCGTGAGATACGCAGGGTCTGCTCCCCGTCCAGGGCAATGAACCGGTCATACTCCCCGAGAATATCCTTGAGAATATCCACATTGCTGCGTTGATCGTCGACGATCAGCACCCGACTGCGCCCGGGCGTGACGGGGGATGGCCAGGGAGCGGACATATCGACGCCAAAAGAGGCGGCCATGCGCAACAGCGTGTCCAACGCCTCCTTGAAATTGTAGTCGCGAATCTGCCTCTGCATTTCGAGAAAAACCGTGCGCGCCGCCGTCGGTTCAACCAGCTTCTCCAGGCTGATGATCGTCTCCTCGCCTTGCACGCTGTGGCAGGAGAGGTGCCCGGCCAACGTGGTCAGCAGCGGCGTTGCGGCCGCCAGGTCGATGCTCACCTCGGGCAGCGGTGCCGGCGTGGCCTGTTCGGGAAGCAGTCGCAGCGGGGCAAGCACCTCCAGCAAACCTGACAAAAGCGCCTGCAACTTGCCGGTGAACAACGTCAATTGCGCTTTCAGGGCTATGAGGCGTTCGTCTCCGCTGTCGGCAATCGGAGCGCCTTGATGGGCATTGTCGTCAAAAAAGGGTGACAGGGACTCCTCCAGGGCATCGGCGGCCCGAAAGAGGGGAATTGCGCCGATGTTCCTGGCCAGCCCTTTAAGGGCATGCAATTTCCCGAGCACCTGAAGGGAAGGCCCAGCCGTCGCCAGAGCCCGCGCCAGTTCCGAGGCAAAGGTGTCATAATCGCGCACGAAAAGGCCAAGCAACCGCCGATAAAGGGAGTGATTGCCAGCGATTCGTTTCAGCCCCAAACGGGTGTCCAGACCGGCAATGAATGGCAGTGGGACACCGTCGGAATGGGCACTGACAGGGTCGTTGCCGGCCCCAGCGAGGACAACATGTTTGGTGATCGCACCATAGAGCCGTTCGGGTCGCACGGGTTTTTCCAGGAGGACGGCCATGCCGATTTGTCGACACCTCTCCTGTTCCTCCGGCGTTATGTGCGTGGCCATGGCGATGACCGGCAGTCCCTTTGATGGCCAGCGAGAGCGGATGATCTGACTGATCTCGTGTCCTTCAACGGTTGTGAGGTGTACGTTGGCAAGGAGGGCATCAAAGGGGTAACGCTCCAGCATGTGC